>JBMOFD010000008.1:0-37036 GCA_049314435.1 Chlamydiia bacterium
CCAGAGTCGCCCTCTCAAGAGAATGCAGAGCCAAGGTGCTTGGACTCTAAAAGTAGTGCGTCAGCTCTGCGGTAGCCAAGCTGGATCTTGCCATGGAGGAGGGGTATGAATTCATCATTCGCTTACAAATCATTTATTTTACGGCCACATCGACCAGATATAATGGGAGGCATAGTGCATGGATCGTTCTGCTTGGGAGGGAGTCATGGCACATAGTGTGGAAGCGGAATTACGGCGACAAGTCGCTGGACTTGAGTCGCGTAATGATTGGCTGGAGGCGCAGCTGTCCTATGTGGACATGCTTCTCCTGCGCTTTGGTTTTCCCGAGGGGACGAAGAGTCTTGTCGATGCTCTGCACGATATGCGGAGCTATAACCCGATCGCTGAGCTTACGCGAGAATCAGACGACGAGGGACTGGTCTAACTCGGTCCCTATCCCGTTTCCCTAGCGTCACAGAAGCGCCCATAGGGTAATCCAGATCATGCCCCCTAACAGTACTTGCACCTTAACAGGTGCTGGAGATAGCATTGCTCAGCGTACGGAGTATAGCGCAGCTTGGCTAGCGCAACTGCTTTGGGAGCAGTGGGTCGGGGGTTCAAATCCCTCTACTCCGAGTAGGTCGAACTGGGGTGTACTAGCGCACTTTAGTTCGGCCTTTTTGTTTATCCTAGCGCCAATCCATTCTTAATCTGACGTTCGTTACTCTTTGTTATAATAATTAGTATACAAAGGGGTGAATATGTCCTCTATTCGACTTACTCATGGAGAATTCGCGGGAGCCGTCCTCAAGATGGATCTGTTGGCCACGGAGAAGGAAAGCGTAGGGCTCATCGATGGTCTGAACTATAGCCTAAAGGTCGCTGTCGAAACGGGTGGGGGGTGCGCTAATCAAGCAATTGCTTGCGGGGCACAGTTTGGCAAGGAACTGTTTGGTGCAGTGCCCCGAGCTCTAAAAGCGGCCACAGGTCATACCCAAACAGGGCCAGATCTTGCGAGCATTATGTTCAAGGACACGGCCATTCGTGGGGCGAAGCCCGGAGATGTGCGCTTTGTGCATGCTATGGAGAAGACGGCTACGATCGCGGACGCGGTGAACCTGGGTGTGGCTGGAGTGCGGTTAGGGCTAAAATTTGGAGGATTTGCCTCTCACGCTCTTATGATTGCGATGACGGTGATTCCTGGGCTGACCATCATCTCTGCTGTGGCTTGCAGTATCGTGGATTACGTACAGCTCCATCGTCTGGGAAATTGGTATGGGGGGAGTGCAGCCCATGATGAAGAAATCCGCAAACATCTCGAGGCTTGTCGTCCTATGGAGAGCCCCCTCACTCCGGGAGAGGCGAAGGTCCGTTGGGCTAAGGTTCTCCAATCGACCGATAGCGCTGAGACCTATCTAAAGGGACTGGTGGATGTGCGCACGGAAGAGGGCAGAAAGTCGTTGCAGAGGGTGCGGGGCGCAACGAGCTCTAAGGAGGCTGCCCTGTTGGCCATGATGGTGCAGGACTTGAGTGTTCTTAGGACCCGAGAGAGTCTCTGCAAGGCAGAAATTCGTCGTCTTTCCGGGATGCCTACTGCTATGCCCGGCTTAATGGACAGGTTGACCAGTTTGGCTAACACCAGGATGCAGCTACAACAGCAGAGGGTGCTGGCTACGATGAGTGCTCTCAGGGTGCTGCAGAACGCATGCCAGCGGGCGCGCTGGCGATGTACGTTGGACTTGATTTTCCAACTGCTGATCATTCCAGCCAGCTTTCTATGTATGACTGGGGCTACGCTACAGATCGGAGCCATTGCGACGATCGCGCTGCTCGTCTACTTTGGGATCTGCCTCCTCTTGAGATACGCTGAGGAAAAGAAGATCCGTCCCTATGAGGCCCTGATGTCGAGTCGCAATGGACTACAAGCAGTGGCCCGTTCTGTGCAAGAGGATCGACCGGTGGCAGGCGGCAAGAAGGTTGCTGAAGCCAGTGAGTCGGTCCAGTCTAGGCGCCCTAGGAATTTGGACAGAAAACGGCCTGCGCCCCTCAGGGTGGATTTAGCTGAGGCGGCCACGCCGAAGAGGGCACGCTCAAGGAGTCGCACGCCTCTGTCTACTCGAAGGCTCGTGTAGCTGCATCAGCCTCCTGAGTCAACTCCATTGCCGCGGGGAGCCGCCTCACAAGGTCTCTTTGAGAACATCTCTTGGCAGAATAATAGTCCCACAGTAGACTCCAAGCTCTTCATTGAGGAGCAGATCCATGCTGAAGGTACCCGCGCGTACCTCTCGTTGCCAGTGTTGCCAAAAGGCCTTTGAAGGTCGGCAGCAGGTCGTTTCCTTTCTTGTATTTGGCGAGGACGAAGTGCTGCGTTGCGACGTGTGTGATGGGTGTGTTCCTGAAGCGCAGACGCAGATGCAGCGTCGAGCTGGATCGCGTCCCCTTGCGCAATGGCGTGGGTGCATGGTGGGCGAAGAAGCTCCTCCGCAGGTTCCTGGGGCTCTTCTGGAGCCCCTTCGTTCATCTGGTGCCAGCCCTGGATTGCGCTGGTTGTTGGGGCTCTATCTAGAGCGTCAGCGGTTATTAGTGATGCAGCGGGAGCAGGTAGGAACTGGTGGAGGGCGCTGGTTAGAGCTGCCCGAGACCGGAGAGTGTTTTCATATCATGAGTGCGCAGCCAACGCGGCAGGATCTGCTCGCGCTGCAGCAGCTCATGGTGGTGCTCTCGACAGAGATGCAGTTGACAAAGGCTGGGGTGGTGTAGCAGCCATCGGACAGCCTCCCGACAGGGGAAGCAATAAGTAGGCAGGCCTGGTGGGGAGCACGAGATGCGACCTTCCGGGGGAGTACAAACACTGAACAAGGGAGCGCAGTTTCCTTTTCTCGCTGGGAGTGGGGAGATTTTGCGTGTTTTCTTATGAATCATCCGCTGTTGAAAGACTTTCTGCATCATTTGCAAGCGGAGCGGGGGCTGAGTGCTCATACGATTTCCGCTTATCGCAGTGACCTGCAGCATTTTTTGACCTTCTTGCAAGGTCAGAGTCCTACCGAGATCGCGCAGGATGAGTGCATTGAGTTCCTGGGACTTCTCCAGGACCAGGGCTATGCTCAGTCAAGCATTGGTCGGGTGTTGGCCGCCTTGAAGACCTTCTATCGCTTTCTAAAAAGGGAAGGCCAAGTCACCGAGAGTCCAACGGCTTACCTTGAGAGTCCAAAGCAGTGGCAGACCGTGCCATTAGTCTTAAGCGAGGCGCAGGTGCGGACTCTTTTGGAGCAGCCTGAGGCGAATACGTTCCGGGGAGCCTTGGATCGTGCTCTTCTGGAAGTCCTCTACGGAAGTGGCCTTCGGGTTTCTGAAGTGTGTAAGCTGGCTCTCCACGCCGTAGGGGATCGCAGTCTGACGGTCATGGGCAAGGGTGGGCGTGAGCGTCGTGTGCCGATTGGGCAGGCCGCGCTTCAGGCCATTGATCATTATCTCTCTCACTACCGGCAGAATGGTGACGCTACAGATGTGGAGCCACTGCTCTTCCATACGGAGCATGGCAAGCCGATTTCAAGACTCTATGTGTGGCAACGAGTGAAGGACCTAGGCCGTCAAGCGGGGCTACCAGCCACGCTCTCGCCCCATACCCTCCGTCACAGTTTTGCGACGCATCTACTTGAGAATGGGGCTGATGTACGAGTGATACAGGAGATGCTGGGGCATGCGGACATCAACACAACCAACCGCTATGCCCACGCGAGCACCCAACATCTCCAACAGGAGTTCAGCGCGCATCATCCTCGTCAAGACGGGGTATTTCCCGCCGGTTGACATGCGCCGGGAGTGGCTTCTTCTTTATTTTTTTGAGTGGTAGTGGGACCAACTCAGGCCTTGCCTGAGTACGGCACTTCTGGTGCAGGTCCCATGTCATGCCAGCTCGCGTCGACCATTGAGTTCTCGAGATCTGCATGGGGTCCTCCCAAAAGCTGCCAGCAACTAAGTCACCGCCTCATATGAGGTGGTTTTATAAGCTCTAAAAAATTCAGCGAAACAGTGCAAGGGAACCCCGAGTCCTTCGTCTAATGACCTGCTGACAAGCAAGTTGCGGCACTAGCAAAAAACGCACCGTCCTTTGAAAAAGGCAAATGGGTGGCAAATCCGAGCAGCCTGTCGCTCGATGTGCAATGGAAGGTGATAAGGCCCAGTGGAATGCGTATAGGCATTCTCTGGGCCGCAGCTCTATTTGTTGGGAGCGTCGAGGGCTTGGCGCAGGAGCTGATTCACGGCCGCAGGAGGTGCTTTACCCTGAGTAGCGGCCATCACTTGCCCCACCAAGAAGCCAAAGGCGCGCTGCTTACCGGCGTGGTAATCGATCACGCTTTGGCCATGCTGAGCTAGGACCTGATCGACGATCTGTGGCAGAGACCCTGCATCTTGCATCGGCTGGAACGATGGACTATCGGCCACGATCTTGCCTGGGGCTGTCCCAGGCTGTTTGACCATCTCATCGGCAACGGCCTTGGCGATCTTGCCAGTGATGGTGCCGTCAGCGATGAGCTGGGTAAGTTCAGCGATATGGCCAGGCTGTACTCCGCTCTCGATCAGCGGCACATCGCGATCCTTGAAACGACCCAGGAACTCAACCAAAACCCAGTTGGCATAGCTACGTGGTTGTGGAGAGGCACTCAGGCCGCGCTCGAAATAGTCGCAGAGTGATTTCTCATGGACCACGAACCAAGCCAGATCAAAGGGGATCCCTAGTTCCAGATAGCGAGCTACCCGCATATGAGGGAGCTCTGGGAGGCTTTTTCTCAGCTCCTCGATCTCTGCTTCATTCAGCACAAGAGGAGGAAGATCGGGTTCTGGGCAGTAGCGATAGTCTTCCGCGGCTTCCTTCCGACGCATCAGAAGGACCTGACGGGACTCCAGATCAAACCGGTAGGTTCCAGGCTGGATGAGCTGTTCTGGAGGTGCCTGTGGATTCTTCTCATACAGATGGACCTGCCGCACAATCTCCGACTCAACAGCGAGCTGTAGGTTGCCAAACGAGTTCATGTTCTTGATCTCGATGCGCGGCCGCAGGCCTTTCTCTCCACGTTTGCGTACCGAGATGTTGCAGTCGACACGTAGGTGCCCCTGCTCCATGTTGGCATCGCTCACCTGGGTATATTGAAGAAGAGCCTTTAGGGAGCTGAGGTAAGCGACAGCATCTTCGGCGCTGTGGAGACAGGGCTCTGAGACGATCTCGATCAGGGGGACCCCAGCGCGGTTGTAGTCGACACCAGCAAACTGCGTGAAGTGCTTGAGCATCCCAGCATCATCTTCGAGATGAGCACGCGTAATAGCGTATTGGCGGCGCTCTCCCTTCACCCAGGCGGTGATCGAGCCTCCCTTAAGAAGAGGGGCGTAGTACTGCGTGATCTGGAAGTTACGGGGGCTGTCAGGGTAGAAGTAGGATTTGCGGTCAAACGTACTCGTGAGCTGGATGTTTGAGCCTAGAGCTAACCCTAGTTGAATTCCCTTGCGGACGGCGGCGCGATTAAGAAGAGGAAGCGCCCCAGGCTGCCCCGTGCACACAATGGAGAGGTGCGTATTCGGCTCATCGCCAAAGCGGTTCTGAGCGCGACTGAACAATTTTGTGCGGGTGTTGAGCTGGGCGTGCACTTCAAGCCCAATCACTGGTTCCCATTCCAGAAGGATCTTTTCTAGAGACATGATCAGTTCAGGCTCCCACAGGTGTATAGGGACAGGTCAACTTAGGGAAGAACGGCTCCAGGCCGCTGGCGATCTGTAGCAGCTCGGCATCTTGCTTCTGGCCCGTCATCAACTGAACGCCAACGGGCAAGCCGTTCACCAGTCCACAGGGGAGGGAGACGGCTGGCATGCCTACCAAGCTCGCTAGAATCGTGTAGAGATCCTGCAGATACATTTGAAGCGGTTCCTGAATGGCGCCACGCTCAAAGGCCGGTGTGGTGGTCGTTGGCATGAGGATCGCATCGCAGACTTTAAGAGCTTCTTCCGTCTCTCTCTTCATCAAAGCACGTACGCGCTGAGCACGTCGGTAATAGGCATCCTGATATCCGGCAGACAGGACGAACGTGCCGAGGAGAATGCGCCTCTTTACCTCAGCGCCAAAGCCCTGCTCGCGGCTTAGGTCAAAGAGCTGATCCAGCGTCTGGGCCTGAGGGCTTCTGCGGCCATAGCGTACACCATCAAAGCGGCTCAAGTTCGTCGAGGCTTCAGCGGTAGCTACGATGTAGTAGACCGCCACCGAATACCGAATCAGAGGGAGGGAGACCTCGACGATCTGAGCTCCTGCTGCTTTAGCTGCTGCCTCCGCATCGCTGAACGCCTTCGCCATGTTGGCATCAAGACCATCCAAAAGATGCCGAGGGACGCCCAATTTCACTCCCTTGAGGTCGGAGCGAAGAGAGGGTGTGACCATAGGCTGTTGGATCGAGGTGGCATCATGGTGGTCTGGACGGGCCAGCACTTCCATGAGAAGAGCCATGTCTCGCACCGAAGTCGTAAAGGGAGAGATCTGATCTAGGGAGCTACCAAAAGCGACAAGACCGTATCTGGAGATGCGCCCGTAAGTGGGCTTGAGGCCAACCAAACCACAGAAGGCTGCTGGCTGTCTGACCGACCCACCCGTTTCACTGCCGAGGGAGGCCAGCGCCATCCCACTGGCTACAGCTGCAGCAGATCCACCACTGGAGCCGCCGGGAACGCACTTCAAGTTCCATGGATTATGTGTGGAACGCAGCGCGGAGTTTTCAGTCGAACTTCCCATGGCGAATTCGTCCATGTTGGTCTTTCCGAGCAGAATCGCACCTTCGCTCTCTAGAGCTTCAATCACATGGGCTGAGAAGGGGGCCACATACCCATCCAGGATACGCGATGCGCAGGTGGTGGGCTCTCCAAGGATCTGGATGTTGTCCTTGATCGCCAAGGGAACACCAGCCAAACGACCAAGGGGCTTCCCAGCCTGACGCTGCTCATCGACTAGGCGTGCTTTGGCTAGGGCGCGTTCCTCCATGGTATGGAGATAGGCACCCACCTGAGCGTTCCTCTGGCGGATCCTTTCGACATATTGACGTGTGATCGCCTCGGCCGACAGGGCGCCTGTGGCTATAGCTTCGCGCAACTCATAGCAGGAGTGAGGAAGTTGGGTCATGATTCGTACCCCGACATGACAGGTGGAACACGGATCATGCCGGCACACTGACCGCCTGCTGGAGCATTCTCTAGGAACCGAGCTCGTGGCAAGGCATCGTGTTCATCGACGACATCCTCAGCCATAGGGCAGCACAGTCCATCTAGGACCTGAAGAAGAGGCTCTACTTGGGAGATATCGACTTCGTTGAGTTGATCCACATAAACGAGAATGCGGTTCAGATCTTCAAGCAGTCGCTGCTCCTCGCCTTCGACGAGTCCTACACGACAGAGCTTGGCAAGTAGTTGGAGATTTTCTGGTGAAACAGACACGAATGCCTCGCATGATGGCGGTAGTATAGGGAAAAGGCGTCAATGGAACAATGGGCATGCTCCCGCTCTTCAGGAGGAGCAGAGATCGTGTCTATCCCCCCTTTTAGGTCGGAGGAAGACAACGTATCAGAATAAGTATCAGTCAGTTAACGATATAGGCGCTCTTTTGACGAGGGATCAAGTGTGCTTCGGGGGTATAAAAATTTGATGTGAAATCCTGCACGCGCTAGGGTGAGGTTCAAACCACTAAATAAGAGGTAGGTCCCACTATGGCAGTTGTAAAATGGATCGTGTGTATCCTCGTGATCGTTGGAGCCCTGAACTGGGGTCTCATCGGCTTTTTCGAGTTCAACCTAGTTGATACTATTTTCGGCGTAGGATCGATGGTCAGTCGTGTGATTTACGCACTGGTCGGCTTGGCTGGTCTGGCTGAAATCGGCGCACTGTACAGCGGATGCTGTGGCGGATGCTGCGGCGGCGGCGGATGTGGCAAGGGCGGCTGCGGGAGATAATTTCCCGGAGCTTTTAGTCAGTAGACTTGAAATCGAGCTGCTTGGAAAGGCTTCCTTTCCAAGCAGCTTTTTTTATGCCTGATGGTCCTGAGGAACAGGGATCCGAAGGACCTTAAAGTGTTCAGGCAGTCGATGACTCACAATCAACAGGGCCTTGCCACAGTTCTCGATCTCTTCGAGGACCTTGGCCTGCTGGGCCATTCCTTCTCGATCAAGATTTGCGAAGGGTTCGTCGAGGATGATGAGCTGCCTCCACGGTTGGCATTGAGCCATGGTGAGTGCTGTGAGGGCAAGGACCCTTCGGCGTTCCCCAGACGACAGGCTGCCATAGCTCTTGTCTCCTGTCAGATTGAGGTCAGCTTTGCGCAACAAATTGGTGATCAGGAGAGTGCGTTCTCGACGAAGCTCTTCGACACTACTACGCATATCCCAGGGCAGAAGCTCCTGAGATTGTAGGATGCGGGTGAGGCGACCATCGCTTGATTTCCAGACCACTTCAGTCAGCATCCTGCCCCAGCGACGGCACATCTCTTGGTAGCTGCTCGCGAGCCGATCAGCGAGGTAGGGCCGAAACAGGTCCACCAGGCGGCTAGCTCGGTCGATTTCGCTATCCTGACGGATCAGGATCGACTCGAAGATCTTCTGTTCGCCGAGGGCATGGGCATTGATGGCGTGGCCATTCTGCACCAGAAAGAGGTCCCCCGTATGGTCAATGAGATGACCGATGGCGAACAACAGAAGGGTTTTCCCCCGTCCTGAGGGGGCTTGTAAGAGAGAACACGCTCCGGCTGGGATCTGAGCATCGATCGGTCCGAGTCGGCGAGGGAAGGCGGCGCTCACGGCAAACTGTTGGAGGATGACGCCGTTCTGGATGGGCGGTTCGGGGAGCGCTGGGCACTGTTCCATATGCCGGTTCCACTGAGAGCGGGCGATGAGCAAGCAGGGGTTGGCTAGAGCTTCGAGCAGATCGCTGCCCTTCTCAACAGCCCTCTGGGCAAGGGTTCGTTGGCGCTGCAGAGAGAGTGTGTGGGTCAAGCCTCTTAGGCCCTGCGTAATCGCAAAGTAGCTGGCGATGAGGTCTCCACCGACGCCAAAGGCAAATCGAACGAGGAAGAGGACGAGAGGAAGTTCCTGAAGCCCCTGCATCTGCAACATGAGCCGTTCATGGGCCTGCAGAGCTCGGATCAGATAGGCTTGAACGCCGGTGCTACGCCCGACACGGATCTCCTCATCGACGCGGTGGACACGAGTACGGAAGTACCACTCGGTCAGAGGCACAGACAGGATCCCTAGGCCCAAGACCGCCATGGCAAGAGTGCGGCTCTCTGCCACGAGTAGACCGCACGCGCAGGCAACAGGAACACCGATCATGAGGAGTCTGGTGCGTGTGTAGCTATAGATCTCGGCGTTGTAGATCTCCGTAGGGATGGCCTGGATCGACGCGATCTCCGCCTCACTCAAACCTCGGTCAGCCAGCATCGAGCGTACTTGGGCCGCGTGCATGCGCAGCTGACGAAGTGCTTCTGTGAGTTGCAGTTGCCAAAGAGCCCCAGAACGGCTTTGAAGGTCTGTGGCGATGAGATGGCTGCCCAGTTTGAGAAGAGTCCCGATCCCAAGGATCCACAGAGGTTCCCAAGGAAGGAGGCCGACCGTCAGAGTGAATACACCCAAGATCTCTACGAGCACGCAGCAGGCGATGCCAGCACGACCTAGGATGATTTTGAGAAGGGGAGTGAACTCCTGAAGAAAGGGTTCTAGATAGCGAGCTGGTAGAGAGGTCGATCCGCACCACCAGGTGTCCCATGCAAGAAGGCGCTGAAAAAGAGGAGAGGTGCGTTCGATGCGCCACATGCGCGAACCTTCTAGGTATTAAAAATTATATTGTAACAATAGCATGATCAGATGATGGTGTGGAAGACAAAGATCGATGGCTAGCGGAGCCACTTCAGCCAATCCATGACCCCACATCCCGCGAGGGTCGGGTCACCTATCTAAAATAATTTTATTGGTATAACCGTCCCTACAAGGGGGAACGCCATGAGCGATCACAGAGACGGAGATAGGATCTGGTACCTCGCGGGGCGTCTCATCGCCGGTGGGCTAGCCGCATTAGGATGGTTTGCGGCGACCGCCTTTGCGGCGAAGTTGGATTTGAACAGCAGTGCTCAATATTACCGGCCTGCTCCTGTGACGGCGTGCAATTCGGCGCGCATCGGTGCGACAGTGGATCCCATAGAAGAACCGATCTTGCCGGTCTGTTCCCTTGGGTGTGAGGCCTGTCTTAAGGGTGGGAAGTGTTCCGCCAATCAGACGAATCGATGTGCTGTAGCGTCGAGCGCCGGGGAGGATCAGGAGCCCCCTATGACTGCTAAGAAGTCCTCTTCGGAGGGAGATGGGCTATTGATCATGCGGTCCACGAGTGGTGTCCCCGCAGGCGGGATTCTCCCCACCACAGTGAGTGAAGATCATACGATTGTGGTGATTGAGATCCCCGCAGATCAGGAGTTAGATCTCTCCTCGATTGGGGGGCGCGAACTGCTGCGTGTGGACCATGATGGCATCGCTCATCTGAGCCATGCCGCGGATCAATCCGGGGCTGACAAAGAGATAGTTGAAGAGGCCATGATGGAGCAGCATGGCACTCAATGACCCTGTCCCTCCCAGGAGTGACTTTCATCCGCCTATACACTCCAATCGCTCCGGCACCAATCAGGTCGGCCCATTTGACGTTCGGGGGGATAGGATCCGGAGGTCCATGGAGGTGGCCTGTAGGGCCCTTGCGCTGACAACCTTGGGAGCCGCTGATCGAGCAGCGCTGGAAAATGAAGCGCAGCAGACGATCGCCTCCGCGTTCCGCAAGCATCAATTTCGCAGGACCTGGATCTCAACTACGCAAGAGCAGCGATCCGCTGTCGCTGCAGAGATTCTGAATCTACTGAAGCGATTCACTGAGCCTGATTTTTATGAGCACCCTTCTGTTCAGCATGCCTCTAGCGATATCCACTATACCAGAGAGGGTCTAAGCCAATATTCAGGAAATCTGTACGAACATATTAACGTGCCTGTAAAAAGTAACTCTATTAACGAAAGCATCCTTTCCTCGGAAGCATACTCCAAGCTATCTCAACCCAGTAAAGAGGCCCTATCCAAGCTAATTAGAGCTCACGCCATCAAGGCCATATCATTTGAGAAATTTATGGCGGCTCTGCAAGCTACCCTGAAAGACGCCTTGGAAGACATCATGAGTTCGCCGCCTGAGGAGCGGGACTATATCATCATTGGCGGCCATGTTGCCAAAAGCTATAACTGGGTCATTGCCCTCGGTAAGAACGTCTTGGCCACCCACCCGCCCAAGGCTATCCTACGGCGATCGGAGGTTTCCGATTATCTTGCGACACATAAAAATATCAAGCATGTCGTCTATCTCGATGATGCTGCATTCTCGGGGACTCAGCTGAAGGATAACATCTCGCATGCGCTGACAGGGGATCAGGATCTGAGGGTTCATGTGGCTATTCCGTTTATGACTCGGACTGCCATCAAATGTCTTAAAGACACAATTGACGAAGTCAATTCACCAACCCGCTATGGCCAAGAGCAAGGTAAGGCTGGAGAGCGGGCTGTCAACCCAAAGAAGCTGGTCAGCTTGCAGATAGCTAAGCACTGGCCTCTGATCTCGGTCAATGAGATGCCAGCGTTTTACAAATCAATCACTTCAGATGATGTTAATCAACTGTGGGTTGGCCTGGGCGCGGAATATGGCGTAATATCCGATCCATCAAATTATAGTAAATATAAGCAGACGGCGAGTTATTTCGAACACAAAATCCCGGATGATTGGTCAACGATTCCGGTATTGGCCAAAATAGTTGAAACTACTTCAGAGCCATATAAAGGGCCTATATATATAGAATATCTCAAAGGCCTCGAGAAATCGCTGCCCACAGAGGTTAAAGTACAATTGGCTATAAATCCGCATAGTGCCGAGTTTTTAGTTGCGGGGATTGTGCGGACTGAAAAAGGCGATTTTATTTTCAACAAGAATGTGTTGCCTTATGAAGGATCAAAGGGCACTCTGCACATCGTCAGAGATGGTCATGAAGTGAGGGTTCCGGAATGGTGTGTCTTGAAATTACAAGACAATGATTTGATTCATGTGACCGCTCAAATACGAAAGCGGAACGGCGAATGGGAAGATCACGCGGCGGTATTTCGATATCAAAACGGAACCTTGACTGGCGCGCACTCGTGAAGTGGAGGCTTAACGATTACGATCTTATGGTGCGCCTGACATAGTGGATATTGTTTAGACTTCAGACCCATCTTGCTCACCTTCGACAGATCCGGTGAGGCTGCTCGGAGATGGAAGGGCCTGGCGCGGTGGCGACTTGGCCTCGTTCGACAGATAAGCAGGGGTGTCGTAGTGGGCTGGCCAGAGCCCATCATAAGGTATCAAGGGGGTGCTCTCCTCGCCATCGTTAAGAATGTCAACGAACTGATTCGCTTGAAGAAGGCCCCGTGCCTCTACGGATGGATCCCTATGTTGTGCTGAGTCAGGTCCGCAGTTATCCCCTGTCCGTTCGGCAGCATGCTCCTCCCGCGACGAACTCTCCACATGAACCAGGGTCGGTAGAGGGCCGTCTGTAATACGGCGATATTTGGTCTGGGGCTCGTTGGCGAGTTCTCTTCCCAGAGCCTCTGCAGGGGTGTCCTGAGCGCTCGGGGCTGTTCCATATAGCCTCTTCGGACCCTGTCGGCGATCTCCATTCGTCATTGCAGTCGAGTCAGGCGCTAGACGGAGGCGAAGAAGAGGGGGTGGGGCGGCACCAGTCACCGACGTTGTAGAGACCGCCTCCACAGGCTCCTTAGTGAACGGCGCGACACCGGCTAGCGTGGAGTTGTATTCCCAAAGGGTGTCGAGATGTGCGACGCAGCCTGGGTGCTTCGTGAACCCAGGGTAATTCCTGAGAATCACAATCAGACGCTCCATCGTGAATGAGGGATTCAACTGTCGGTAAACTTCTCCCAAAGAAAGGGGGCGCCCAGCCAGCATGATGGCCAGTCGGGTCACCGTCTTGAATTCATTTTGGGGCCGTCTCCGAGATGAGCGCACAGGGCTGGCTCTAGTGCCCGAAATGAGGGAATGAGAGGACCCATGAGCTCTGGGGGGAGACAACGAACTGGCAGAGCTCAGAGAGCGGCCCCATTCTGTCAGCCTGTATGACCACACACCGCGATAGGCGGGTACCAGTTCTACGATCCCCTGTCCCTGGAGGACTTTCAGGCAGCTATGTATTGCGGCTCTCGGCATGATGCGGTACGCCAGGCAGAGGCCCTCACTGATCTGCTGCGGGGTCTGAGGCCGAGGACAGGTCAATAGATACTGATGAATATAGAATCGGCCTTGCGCCCGCGAATCCATACCGAAGGTGGCGGGCGTGCATCCAGACGAGGGGGTAGAGAGACCCGCTACCTCGGGGTGGTGGATCCTATCCCCTTCGGTAGATGGTAGAATCCTCCGTGCGATGGTGCCAACAGCACCCCTATCAGCGAGGGGAGTGGCGTTCGGCATCCTCGCAGGGGTTAGTTCCAAGCCTGTAGAGCCCTGTGTCTGGCGATGGTCTGCTAAGAGCTCCTGGTTGACCAGGTCCGTATGGAACGCAGAGATCCCCAGAGCGGGCACCGTCCAACGTCTGACAGTTAACGTCCGTGGAGAGGTCAATGCAGATTGTGGGGAAGGCTCTTCTGCAACGTTCGCTGCTGAGCTGGAGGAGGTTGGATCAGCTAGAGGAACATGAGGTCCCCATGCTCCGGTCGTATACGAACTATATCCAGCAGTAGGTGTGAGCACCTGGTCTTCTCCCTGGGTACTAGGATCCTATGAATGGGCTCCGACAGATTCGATCTATTTCTGACTAGAGCTGCTGAGAGCCATCCCAGGGTAAGGAGTGGCAGGCTAATTTCCCATAGTAGTTCAACAAGGCCCAGTAGAGGCCATTCAAACTCAATCGTAGACCCTAGGGCCAGGGCACTCATGGCACGGGCTTTGCTTCTTAAAGCTGTGTGTCAAGGAGCGAAGCGATGCGCATGCATTGGCAGGGATTGGTCTGTATCGGCTTGATGAGCTGGATGGCGTTGACCGCAGGACAGAGTGAATGGAAACCATATCACTCTGTGGTAGGAAACTTTAAGGTCATGCTTCCGGGGCAGCCCGTATGGTCGGGGACCAACCTCTCCGTACCGGGGTCAGGGCTCAACGTAGCCTATGATAGCTTCCTGCTGGAAAAGTCGGCTGAAACCGTCTTTCTGATCAGTGTGGCCCATTACCCCACCGAAGTGGATCTCAGTGAGACCTCTAGTGTGTTGATGGAGGCCCTCGAAGGGTTGCTGCTCACGGACGAGACGCATCGTCTCGTGTCGTCGAAGTTTGAGAAGCAGCAGCAGGGGATCGACTCCCTGCGGTTTCATATCCATGCTTCGGGATCCAAGACTCATCTGAAAGGCGCGCATATGTTGATTGGGCAGCGGCTCATCCTTGCGGTCATCATCTCAGAGAATGAGCAGGACCTGGCGCAGGATGTGGACCCGTTCTTGAGCAGCTTGACCATCACCGATCTAAAAGCCGTCGTTCGTTCCAATGCACAGCTCATATAGGGAGCCCTATGCGCATGACACGTCTCCTTGCTCTGCTGCTCCTGCCCTACATGGCATTTGCCGCATCTAGCACCGCACCGCTCCGACACACCCTGGTAACTCTGCATGGCGACTGCCAGCTGCAGATGCCCAGTACTCCCGAGCGGCGAAGCCAACTGGTGAGCCGAGAGGAATCGGGATTGCAGATGGAATATGAGGCCTATCTGGCAGACGATGGCCGAGATCGGATCTACATGCTTCTGATCGCCACCTACGCTTCCGGGATGGATCCAGTGCGTCCCGAAGCGAATATGGAGGGATTTCTCAACGGCATGTTGGGGTACCACGAGGATAACGAACTACTAGATGCTCGGTTTGAGCCTCTGGCAGGACGACAGGCCATGTCTTTTCTGGTGAAGAACCAGAATCGCCACTTCTGTGGGCACGTTCTGGTCGAGGGTCAGAAGCTCTATCTGCTGGCTATTGAAGGGCCTGCTCATGAGAGTCTGCAGAGCACCTATAAAGACTACGCTCAGAGCTTTTCTCTTCTAGACGGCTCTGGTGATGTGGCTCTGTCGAGCTCTAAGCATTGAGTCTAGGTACTTCTGGCATGCCAAAGGCTAGCCGCTAGACCCCAGCACAGGCAGTAGATGCCGATGAAGGCCCACGCATTGGCGCCGAGTCGATCGGCAAAGAGGCCTGCGTGAAAGATCAGGGGAAGAATCACAATCAAGACCAGCAGGGCCACAAGCAGCCCGACAATGACTCCGCGTACCAGGGGCTGCGATACCAGCCATGGTGTAGCAAAGAGGAGCCCGAAGAGGCCTCCCCACAGGGCACAAAGTGAAAGGTCATGTGCGTTGAGGGCTGAGAGATAGTGCACTCCGTACATGGAGGGAAGGCGAATCAGGCTCAACAGAGACATCAATACCCCTGTGACCACTCCACCAAAGGCTCCCGATCCATAGGCTCGAGCCGCGCCACGAAAAAAAGGATGCATGCCCCTCAAGCCTTACAGAGATAGTCCAAGCGCTTCAATACGGCCGTAAGATGATGGGGCGTATCTGAAGAACGTTCAGACAGTGCCTTCTGACATCCCTTGATGGCCGACATCACCGTAGAGTGATCCCGATCGAATAGCTCTCCAATGCGCATATACGGCATTCGCAATTTTTGCCGACAGAGGTACATTGCAAGCTGTCGTGGCTCCACGCATTCCCTCGTTTGGCTGCAACCCCTCAGATCCTCCAAAGGCAGCGCAAAATGCTCGGCTACAGCCTGTAGAATCTTGGGCGCCGACAGAGAGGCTTGCCTCTCTTCAGAGATCAAGTCCCTCAACAGATGAGCCGCTTGCTCACAGGTGAGGTGCTGGTCCGATAGGTGATCCAGGTGGGCCCTCAGGATTAACGCCTCCAGAGCGCGCATGCAAGCGCGAGTTCCGCTGGGAAACTCCTCAACGAGCCAGAAGAGGAGCTTGTTCGAGCCTCCCCAGCCGAGTAGCGCTGCCCGTCGCTCCAAGATCTCCTTGAGCACCTCCCGAGGCGGCGATTCCAAGGGAAGCGAAAGCCCCCATTCAAAGCGGCTCACCAGTCGAGGTTCAATTGACTGCATTTCTGAGGGCGGGCAGTTCGCTGCAAGGATGATCTGCTTCCCTTCGACATGCAACGCATTGAACGTGTGGAAGAACTCCTCCTGCGTGGACGCCTTACGAGCGAAGGCTTGTACATCGTCGACCAGCAGGGCATCCACATGGCGATAGGCTCTGCGGAAGCTTTGCATCTCGCCCGCTCGAATCGCCTCGATCACATGCTCCGTAAACGTCTCAGCTCGGCAGTAGAGGGCTTGAACGCCACGCTCCACCAAAGCGGCTGCTACACCCATGAGTAGGTGTGTCTTGCCACACCCTGACGGGCCAAATAGAACAATAGGGTTAAAGGAGCCTAATGGTTCCTCACCGAGGGGAGGCTTTCCTGTTGCCACCTCCTGCAGTAACCGAAGGGCAATCGCAGAAACGCCATGAGGAATGAAATGTTCAAGGCGAGCCTCAGCCGCCATCGCATCAGAGGTAGGCGTTCTGGCCTTAGGAGCATCCCGCCTCGGGGAGTTCCTCCTGGCTTCAGGGGTCGTCGCCACTGCTTGAGTCACCTCAGGGACGAGGAGGTGTACCTTGAGTTTGCGCCCATTGCTATTGAGAAGACCCTCTTGCACACGACGGCGCATGTGCTCTTCAAACCAGAGAGCCTGAAAGGAATCACTGACTTCGAGGTAGAGATTGCCTGCATCGAATCGAACAACCCGAAGAGGGCGCAGCCACTTGGTGACTGTGTCGACGCCCAATTCGCGCTCTTGCCTTTCGAGGAAGGTCTCCCAAATCTGCAAGAGCGACATGGATGCTCCGCTTAGCGACGATTGAGGGGAACCACTTTAGGCGAGGTAAGCGTCTTCGCTGCTCGCCGGTCCGCCCAAGCCTGCTGCACTATACTCAATACCGTTGAGAAGAGCCAGTACAGGTTCAGTCCCGATGGAGCCGAGTAGAATGCGAACAGCAGAATCAGAGGAAATACCGTACCCATGATCATCTTTTGGCGATGTTCCGGTGAGGAATCTGCCGTGGTAGGCGCACCTGCTCCCATCCGAGTCTGTAGGAACGTGATGCCGGCCAGAATGATCGGCAACAGATGCAATGAGCTGCCTATCCATGGGATGTGGAAACCCCAGCTGAACACCACGTCAGGCGCTGCTAGGTCTGGAATCCACCCAGGAATGAAGGAAGCTCCACGCAGAGGGAAGGAGCTGCGAAGAAGGTCCAACATCCCCAACAGAAGTGGGATCTGAATCAACATCGGCAGAAGAGCCGAGAAGGGGTTGAAGCCCTTTTCTCGGTAGAGCTCAATCTGAGCCATCTTAAAGAGCTGAGGCTGCTTCTCGAACTTCTTCCGTAGCTCGGCGATCTCAGGTTCCAGAGCCTTGCCCTTGGCCGTCGCCTTAGCTGACCACTGAGTGAGAGGCCAGGTGATGACTCGCAAAGCAATGGTCAACAGGATCACGCTGAATCCCCAGCTGCCGCAGAAGGCGTAGAAGGCCTGCATGAGCCACCACATGAAGCGCGCAAAGGGAGCGCTCACGAAGCTGAAGAAGCCGTAGTAGGCCATGACTTCTTGGAGCTGAGGATTCTGGTCAGCCTGTCCATTACGTAGGGTCACAATCGCTTGGTCCGCTGCGCGCAGCGTGTTGCTCTCCAGAGGGCCTGCATAGAACGCCAAGTCCGTGCTTCCTGCGCGACTGCTAAGAGGTAGGAAGTAGCGGTAACCGGGGAAGTCGGTCCCCTGTCCAGGAATCAGCTCGATACGGGAGGGAGCTTCCTTGGAGGAGAGCTGTTGAACACGGAATCCTGGGCCAATCTCGCTTTGTGGGTCGAGGATCAGACCAAAGAACCCGTTGCTTGTGCTCAGCCATTGAGGATAGAGAGAGCTTACAGAGACCTGATCCTTGGGTAGATCGAGCTTTTCTACATCCACCGTACCGCTGCGATTCACGGCATACTGCATACGTGGGTCAGGGCTCCCGCCTACCAGTTCCACTTCAGGGATCCCGGAGCTGACCCAGAGCGGTCCGACCGCACCGACTGTTTCAATCCTGGCTTTCAGGAGATAGGCGTCGGTTAGGGGAGGACGACCCAATTCATAGGTGCGGATGATCTGATTGGCCCCATCCGACCATTCAAAGCGGATGTGGTGATCGCTGATCTCCTTCACCGCGAAGGGCTGCGTGAAGACCCCATCCACCTTCGACAAACTCAGCGCGTAGTACTCAGGGCGTACGACACCAGTCAGCTCTCCATTCGGGCCGAGATTCCCTCGGCGCAGGAGTGGGTAGTAGCCACCCAGCGTGCCCTCGGAAATCTCTCGCAGACGTCCTGTTGCTGGATCGAATTGCAGGGAGGGGAGTAGCGGAAACCGAGCGTTACGCGGATCCTGTTCAGCCAGCTTTCTGTCGGCTTCGACTGGCTTGACCACGCTTTCAGACCCATTGGATCCATGAAGGCGGAGGTTCAACTCCGCGATAGAACCACCCAAATTGCTAAAGACGACCTGCTGGAGCGGCGTCTCTAGAACGTAGCGTTTCTCCCTTTCACGGGGGACCGGCGGAGGAGGTGTCACAACCGTTTGGACAACCGCAGTCGGCTTAAAGTAAGTCTGCACAGCAAACAAACTGGCAGCAAAGATTGCAACTAGAACGAGCTGCCGCTTATCCATGAATTTGTCTCTCTTTCATTTTGTTGGGTCGACCAAGAGGCCTTCAGTTCAATGGCGGGATAATATCACACGAGTTGCTAACCGCGCACGCAATTCCAAGAGGAACTACGAGCTGCGGACACATCTCGAGTGGCGCGATCGCACGATTCCTTGGATCCGAAAGCGACTGGAAGCGGGCGGGCTCCCTTGTGGCGGGTCCCTCCGACGGATCGAAGTTTTCTTAGTGTTTGATAGTTAGTCGCTTGCTGCCTTTTGCCTCGAGAGATCAGTAGGAAGGTCTGTGAACAGATCTAGGCCGCTGCTATGCTGCTGCTGAATGCAAACTCTTGGAAGAGGCGGTTCGGGTTTGCGAGGGCGATAGCCTGAATTCCGAACGGGCTGGAACATAAATGAGAGGAGCGCCAGAACGATCTGCTTTATGTGGTGAGGGAAGGCGTGGATGGGATGCTCACAGGCCAAAACGACATTGGAGATTATCGCGTAGTCCGTCAGCTGGAGGCTGGACCCTTGGGTTCGGTGGTTCTTGCCGAGCACCGGCTTTTAAAGAGACTCTATGTTCTAAAGGTCTTTGCCCAAGCTAATGCGCAGCAGCTCGAACGGTTTGAAAAGACCTTGAGCTCGCTGGCCCAACTCAAGCACCCATACCTACAGCCGATCCACAGTGCTCAGGTGGTGGCCAATCGGCTATGTCTCGTCAGTGACTGGGCGGATGGGGAGTGGGGTACTCTTGGCCAGCTGCTGCAAAGTAGGGGAGGAGCGATCTCTGAAGAGGAGACGCACCAGATCTTGCGGCCGATGGCTGCCGCCCTCGACTATCTGCATAGTCAACAACCCCCTCAACTGCATGGGAGTTTGCGGCCCGATGTGATCTGGCTGCAGACAGCCACGACAGGGGGCGCGAGTCTTCAGGTGCGCGTGGCGGATTTTGGCTGGAGCCAGATCGTCGGTCAGCTGGATGGTTTGGTGGCAGGTCAGGAGAGTTTAGCCGCTCACTTCGCATTCAATCAGGCCCTTATGCAGGGCTTTGCCTTCTTGGCCCCTGAACAGAAGAAGGGTGGTCAGGCTACAGCGGCAAGCGACGTCTATGCCTTTGGCGTCCTGGCATATCTCATGCTGATGGGAGAGTTTCCTGAAGGGATCTTCGACCTGCCGAGTCAACGACTGGGGCCTGCGCCAAGGCAGTGGGATCGCGTTGTGACGGAGTGTCTGCGGTCCGATCCCAGGAAGCGACCGAACAGTCTTGTGCGTCTTCTAGATGAGTGTTCTCAGGTGCCAGCATTTGAAATGGCGCCCAAGACAGAAGCTCTGAATCTGCAGATGCCGTTAAGCAGTGCTGTAAAGCCATTTGTCGTAGAGAAAGTGGTCTCTTCGTATACGGCTCCTAAAGATGCGACCGAGCGTCCTCACGAGCCCTTGCGCTGTCCTATGGCGCCGATACCTGCCGGAAAATACTGGCGAGGCAGCGACATTGGGCAGCGTGATGAGGGTCCTCGTCATCAGGTGCATCTCGGGTCCTTCTGGATCGACGTCCATCCAGTGACGAACGAGCAGTACATGCGGTTCCTAGAGGGAGTTGGATCGGAGAAAGACAGCCAACATAACGATCTGATTCGTCTTCGAGAGTCGAGGTTGAAGCGAGCGGCTGGCAAACTCACCATCGAGCCGGGCTATGCGCAGCATCCTGTTGTGGGAGTGACCTGGTATGGCGCCGCGGCTTACGCTGAGTGGGTGGGGAAGAGATTGCCGACCGAGGCGGAGTGGGAGATTGCTGCATTAGGTGGAGTGGCAGATGCGACCTACCCAACGGGCGCGGTCATTGACAAGGCGCAGGCGAACTTCTTCTCGAGTGACACCACAGCTGTGATGAGTTTCCCTCCCAATCAATATGGCCTCTTCGACATGGCGGGCAACGTCTACGAGTGGTGTCACGACTGGTACGGCTACAACTACTACGATTGCAGCGCCCAAGAACCTGACCAGCCGAGTGGTCCTCATCAGGGGATCTACCGTGTGTTGCGCGGAGGTTGTTGGCGCAGTGTGAAAGAGGATTTACGTTGTGCACATCGCCATCGTAATAATCCGGGCACGGTTAACAGCACATATGGATTCCGTTGTGCAAGTTCCCAGCAGGTGGTCCGTTGAAACCTTGTGTCTGTATTGGAAATTGGAAGCTGCACCAGACTCTGGCGCAGACAAGGGATTTTTTTGCTGAATGGCGCTGCCAAAATGTACCAGCTCAGTTAGTGGTGGGGTTCGCGGTGCCCTATACGGCGATCGATACGGCTGCTCGGGCGGTCCAAGACCTTCCCGTGGAGATTGGGGCTCAAGATTGTGCTGATCGACGGCAGGGCGCTTTTACCGGAGAGGTGAGCGCGGAGATGGTTCGTGAGGCCGGGGCGCAGTTTGTGATTCTCGGGCACTCGGAGCGCCGACGCTTCTTTCATGAAACCGACGCTGTGATTCGAGAGAAGGTGCAGCTGGCCCAGCAAGCTGGGCTGAAGATTGTGCTCTGCTGCGGAGAGACCGCCGAGGAACGCGATCAGGGACGAGGCGGAGAAGTGCTTCAAGAGCAAGTTCGTGGTGCTGTAGAGCAGTTTCAGTCGACTGAGCTGCTGATCGCCTATGAGCCGGTGTGGGCGATCGGCACAGGGAACGCTGCTTCACCTGAGCTCATAGAAGAGACGCTGGTAGGATTGTCAGCGTGGCTCACCGGGATCTATCCCGTTGTGCCTCCACTCCTGTATGGAGGCTCGGTAACTCCAGAGACTGTGGGAGGGATTGTAGCCCTCCCACATGTGCAGGGAGTCCTAGTGGGAGGTCCCAGCACAGATCCAGTTCTTTTCGCACGTCTTTGTCAGGCTGCGGCTGCGGCATTGCGCTAGAAGCCTAGCTGTGAATACAACAGGTAGAGCGCATCCACCTGATTGAGGCATGCCCTAGCGCGTTCGACAATCCAATACTCGTTAGGTCCATGACTCGATCGGACAAACCGAAAGTCAGCTTCTACTCGGAACTCTCCATCCAGAATTTCGGCCCACGCAGAGCAATGACCCGGCCCCACCGCCGTAGTCCAACCTACCTTGACTTTTGTTGGGGGCCCCTTAAAATCTTCAATATCAAGCAACCGGAAACCCCTCTTGAACAACACTTGAATGGTGGAGCCAGACAACGTGAGGAACCTCTCCAAGGGTAGAAGAGGAACGTCAGTCCTTCCGAAAAAATCGGCGAGTTCCTGGGTAGCGCAGTGTGTTGGTGTGGGAGGCTCCAGATCACGGATCATCTTGAGCACTAGTTCATTAGGGTCGGATAGATCCTCCATGGAGGTCGAGATGGTCAAAGAGGAGTTGGCCGCTATGCGTCTCTTTTTGTAGATGGGCTCTTCGTTTTCGCTCTCAGAGGGAGAGGGCTCCCGAGGTCGTACCCGACTACGGAAGGTCTCAGAGGCATGGGTTCTATGTGGCGTGATCGTCTCTTGAGATCCTTCTGAGATCGGAACGTCCGCCATCTCGACATCTTCCATGTCATGGAGATTGGGCTGGACCTCATCGCTCTCCTCCATGACACTTGTCGATCCCTGAGGGACCGCAGATGACCACGAGTGCGTCTGTTGAAGGTATACAGGCGGGTACGTTGAACTGCCGCCAGATGAGGAAATGAACATGGTGATTGCCGTCATTCAAAAAGGGCAGCCCATTGTACCGAGTGCTGCTCCAATCCTCAATGGCGGCATTCCATCTATTTGGGAGGCGGCAAGCTCTTATGGCCCTATGGGTCCGTTATAGGTTGATCCGGGATGCCAATTCACCCAGGCGTTGATGAGCGCATTCATGTTCGATGGATCGATCTGCAAATTGCCTGCGTTCGGGTTCGAGCAGGAGGTGCTACCTGAACCAGACCATTGACCCGCCACTGGAATACCATTGCCACCCCCACAAGACCACGGTCCCACACTGGGGTTCAGCTGACCTGTGTCATACGTGTTGACCACAGAGCTCAGGGAGGTGCTAGGAGAAAATACGGTCGATAGAGGCGTACTCAAGGCCATTGACGGGGTGATGAATGACCCTGTTGTTGTGCTCACCGGCACGTAGAGATAAATTCCCGATGAGGTTGACCCTGACCAGACCGATCCGGCCTGTCCATTGTTTAGAATAGCTTGGCATTGCTGGGTGGCTACGCTGACGCTCGTGATGCCCGCCGTGAAACTAGAGCCCGTGTAGACGTTGGACCCATGGGCGGCCTGAGTGGCTGGATTCAGAAGAAAGCCAAAGGTCGCGCCACCCACGTACTGCCCGCCATTTATTAGCGTGGGGCCGTTTTGATTGGGCATCATGCAGGTGTAGACACTCAGCGCCAACGAATAGTTTGGGGATGAGGGATTGATGGGACCGCCAAAATTGACACACTCCGTGCTCACCGTCGAGCTGGAGTACTGGCAGCTCGCAAATCCGTTGGAGATAATTCCCAGCCCACAGAGACATAACAAAAGATGTTTGTTCATAATGATATCCATAATTATTGGTTATTGTTTGGTCTCCTTGTCCCGACTGCGCGCAATTAGTTCCATTGAAACCTGGCGGTTCGCCTGACCCTCTGGCTAGTCACCGACTGCTGGACCAAGGTGGCGGCCTCCTGGTCCAACGGTCGCTCATGAGATTAAAATAGTTGTTGTGTTAGCCATGAGTGCCCTGTTCACCCCTGTCCCCGATAGATAGGACTCAGGGAATGACTTCTGGTGGTGGTGGTGCTGGAGTCAGGTAGCCTCCTCCCGAGTCTTGTGGGAGGTATCTCGTTGGGTAGTACCGACCAGAGACGATGACTCCTGGAGGTCCATAGAGGCCTGGAGAACCATCTGGGGCGGAACAGAAATCCACCCTGGGATTGCAGGCGCCTTGTGGAGGGGCTGCATAGGCGGGGGCCTCCGCGGAACCTGAGTTCGAGGCCGCGGCTCCGGCCATGATCCCCATCCCAACTCCAACAGGGAATAGCCAAGCTCCAGAATCTCCATCGTCATACCAACCGTCACCACCGTGACGATGTCCCCACCTATCGCGATCGCCCTGATTCCATCGACGACCGTCCTGTTGCGGATCAGCATGATCAATATTGAGATTATCCAGAGCCTGATCGTTGTTATTAACGTGGAGGCCGCCGGCCTGTCGCCCCGGACGTTGCCCTCCGCCCCCGCGGTTACCGCCCTGCCCTTGTGGACGCTGCCCGGCTCCTCCCCCTCGATTGCCGCCCTGCGGGTGCTGCCCCGCTCCGCCTCGGTTGCCGCCGCCTTGACCAGGCATAGCGGGGTTATTATGAACCTGCAGATCGGCTTGCAGAGCTCCCTGCAAGCAAAGACCAACCAGGCCGCAGAAAAGGGTCATCTTGAAGAGAGGGCGATGCTTAGTCGAAGGATGTCTGCCCATGATTAAGCTCCTGTGAGTCCCCCAATATACGACGGGGGCGTAATGTTCTATTTCGTTGTGTATCAGCCGTTTGTATTTGTCTAACCTGCCCCCTGAAACATGATCCTCCGTGATTCGGACTCAAGAAGGCGGGCTGGTCTGGGCCTCCCGGCTCCAGGCCTAAGCCTGTTCTTGAGGCTTGTTCGAGATGGCTAGATCTTGTACAAGTGACCCCATGATGTATGTCCGGAATAGGGGAGCCTTTACGGTTCCTACAGGCCCTCTTAAGGGCGCACAGCCGCTCAGAAGGCTGCCCTCGTCTTCTATTTGGCGGGCAGGAGTCATGAGCCTCCTTATAGGTGCTTCTCTTGGAGCCGATCCTGTGCGACCCGAAGCTGGTCCTTGGATCCCAGACCTATTCGTATGGCGTCTTGATGCGCAGGGATGGACGGGATCCTATCGTTGGTGTGAGGGGAGCTGCCCCCAGACATTGTCTATCTTGGCTGTAGGTGGTGGATTTGCCCTGTCAGAGAGCACCGATGCTCAAGCGAGGATCTCGATTGCCAAATGTCCTGGTGTGGGCTGGGATTGGGATGTCGTGCAGCTCTATGGGCGGACGCTGCTTATGGATGAATACGATGGTTACCCATTCACTGCGGCGGTGGGAATTCCTGTGACCTTTGGTTCAAGCCGCGCGGTGCATGAGCCAGCCGAATTTGTTCCTTCTAACGTCAATGGTGAGCTGCAGCTCTCGGCAGGAAAGGAGTGGTCACGTCTGGAGAACTGGTGGTTGAGGACGGCTGTATTAGCGGCCGCTGGCTTAGCGAACGAAGGCGGTCCCTGGTTCCGGGGCTGGGCCGAGATCGCCCTGCAGGTGCAGGGGCGCCATGCGCTCGGCTTTATGCTAGAGGGGATCCGCACTCTCGGTTCGGGGAGTGCATTCGAGAGGCTCACGGCTCAGTCCTATGCTCGCCGACGAGCACAGTGGTTGGACGGGTGGCTCACCTATCGCTATCAACATCCAGTGTATGGGAGTTTAGCTCTGCAGTGGCAGCACCGTTTTAAGGCTCAAGGAGCCCCTCGTATCCTCAACTTAGGCAATGTGTGCGTGACCTACACCATGTCGCTATGAGAGCTCTTCGCCTCGGTGACCATATGGTCGGACCAGGCTATCCGCCTCTTCTATTGTCTCCACGGTTGCTATCGGAGGAGTGCGCTCCCTACGCGCTCCATCGGTCGCTTCCATGTGCTCCTGAGGCGGTTGGCTGTGTGATGAGGCCCTATCCTCTTGATCTAGAGGAGCGTCTCTGGGTCTGGCCACCCGCAGTCAGGGGTCCACTTTGTCTGGAACTTGGTCGTCAGATCGTCATTGATGCTCGAGGTAAGGCGTCCTCGATGACCTATGAGGAGTGGCACCAGCTACTCAGGATGGGGGTGCGTGTTCGACTCTGCATCTTGCATATCGATCAGATGCAGCATCTGCGTTGGAGAACCCTTCTTAGAGATCTGCAGATGTTGCCCATCGTCCCCGTCGCCGATGCCATGGCCTTGGGCCAGGCGGCAGCTCTGGAGGTGCCCATCCTTAAGGTGGCTTCTGCCGTGACCGAGCATGATCTGCTGGCCTTTCGAAGGGTGGTGAAGAGAAGCAGAGTCGACCAAGACGGGGAGATTCGCAGGATGGCTCTTAGTGCGACAGCCCTGATCCGAAAGGGAGAGCCTCTCTGGGATCATGTCTGGCAGCCACAGGCCAGCACAGGTCGTGGATTGCCCTTTCAGGCACGGCATTGGGTGAGACACTGTAGGGCTAGTTGTGATCTGCTCCCAGGTCATGTCATGATGCGACACGATCTCATCTTGCCGCGCAGTCCTTTGGGGGCCAACGCGGCAGTGCGAGCTACGGAGGAACATGCAAGATACAACACCCTCACAGGTCCTCTTTCGGGGCAAGGCTTTGAAGTTGAATGGGACTCCCTTGAAGAGGAAGAGTGCACTGCCCTCCGTGAGCTTGTTACGGCCGGATATGTCTACGGCTCAGACGAGTGATTGGCGAGGCAAGTGGACGATCGTCACCACGGTGCCGAGTCTAGACACCCCTGTATGCAGCACGCAGGCACAGCAGTGCGAGGCGATGGCCAAAGAGCGTGGGCAAGAGTTGCAGTGGGTGGTGATTTCCGAAGACACGCCGTTTGCTCAAAAGCGCTGGCTAGGTGAACATATGTGTCACAACGTGCAGTGCTTTAGCGATGCACGAGAACATGCCTTTGCCAAAGCCACGGGCCTATGGATCGATGATTGGGGAGTGCTAGCTCGAGGAGCTCTTTTGGTGGATCCTCAAGGAGTCGTCCAGGGTATGGTCATTGCTCCTGAGGTCTCGGAGATCCCCGACTACGAGCTGCTCCTACGCAGCCTGGCCAGCTGAGCGGCGGCTCATGTTTGTGTAGAAACTCCCAGGTGTTGTATGCACGTGGGAGCATCTACAGGTTTTGGACTCGCATGTCGAGACCGCCTGGAAAGCGGCATAGATTCCTGAGGTAAGTATGTTTAGGACCGGTAGACAGGCGGTCATGGCGGCGCTCTTTGCAATGGGTTGCATAGCTCAAACCGGGTGTGAGACCAAGGCGCAGACGGGGGCTTTGACTGGAGCCGCCGTAGGGACAGCCGCAGGGGCTCTGATCGGAGGGAATGTGGGCGGAGCGGCTATTGGGGCCGGTCTGGGCGTCCTCGCAGGGGGTGTTGTTGGACTGGGCATGGATGAGTCGGATCGTTCCCGTGAGCAGCCACAGCCTCAACAGCCATTTCTCAGGAGGGTTTCCTATCGCGAGATCGCTGGTTGGGTCAAGCACAATGAATACGCTAACCTCAACAACCTAGGTCAATATCAGGTCACGGCTAGCGACCTCAATAAGTTGAATGCCGCATATGCCAACCAGCGATTCGAGGCTGCGGATTCTCCTTTGACCACGCTACAGCTGGCTCAGCTCTATGGAGTGATCTGCTTCTTCCAGAGTTCGACCAACCCGATCTGCTCCGAGCCTCCAGAATTGGGTCAGGATGTCAGCAGTGACCAGCCTAGTGACATGAGTTCCGATAGCCAGGTAGTCTCTCTATAGAGGCTTCTAGTTTGCCAGCGTGGTGGGTGCCACCATGCTGGCAAAAGAGTGTTTGTTCCTTTCTCCCCACCTTGTTCATGTTCAGCCATATCCGACGCGTCCTCTGCGGGCTAACCCTGATTGCCTGCTCTGCGGGCCTTGCCTTCCGAGCTCAGAATTCGCCCTTCATTGGGGTGGTCCTGCAAGGGCAGCTGGGCAACCAGATGTTCCAGATCGCTACGGCATATGCCTATGCATTAGACCATCATCTCCAGCTTTACGTGCCCTCGCTGTCTAAGCAGACGAAGTGGGGTGTGCCCGTCAATCGCGAGACGATGTTTCGAAGAGTGTGTGGTAAGGACTATCCATATTGGCCGCGGGCGGCCTATCACGAGCCGAGATTCGGCTATGAGCCGCTTCCAAGCTGTGTGAATCGCCAAATCATTGGCTTCTTCCAGTCTGAAAAGTACTTTGCTCATCATAGAAGAGAAATTCTGGATCTCTTTGCCTACGACCAAAAGGACATTGATCTCGTCCAAGAGCGCTATCCACAACTGGTTACAGAGCCGCACTTGGTAGGAGTGCAACTGCGCAGCTACTTACGCGAGGACGTGAGTGAAAGTCATCCTACGTATGGCAGGGAATACTTCCGGCAGGCAATGAGCCAGTTCCCTCCAGAGTGCCTCTTTGTAGTCGTTTCCGACCGCATTGAATTGGCCAAGCGCATTTTGAGTGACCTACCGCACAGAATGCTATTCGTGGAAAAGCAGTCCTACTATCACGACATGCTCGTGCTCAGTCTCTGTCAGGACTTTGTGCTCACTAACTCCACCTTTGGATGGTGGGGAGCTTGGCTATCAGAGGCGCCCAACAAACGGGTTATCACTCCAAGCCCCTGGTTTGGGCCCGCCTATGCTGAGTTGGACACTAAGGATATTGTGCCCGAGAGTTGGGAGATCATCCACTGTCCTCAGGCAATCCTAGATCCTAAGACCGCACCGCCCGAGGCCTTCTAGTCGAGCAAGCAACTCGGTGTGAGTGACTTGAGAAGACAGTTCCTCGGTATAGAAAGCCGATGCAGACGTTCCCTTCAGCCAAACTCCTCTCCGTGTATGATAACGCCAGGAGAGTGGTATATGCCCTGGAAACAGCTTCTGAGTGAATTCTTTTCTCGTATCGTCCGTCCTTACTATACGGGACCAGGTCGCCATAAGATTTGGGGTCACACCCTCCTGATCTTTATCTGCCTTCTCTGCATGACCGGCATGATGGTGCTGCTGAACCAGTGGCAGCGCAACTTTTACAACGCTCTCGAGGAGAAGGACTTTTCTGCCTTCCTCTGGCTCATTGGGCAGTTCAGCATTTTGGTGACGTTGTTGATCGCGGCCAGCATTGCGCAGCTCCGGTTGATGAGGAATTTTTGCATTCGTTGGCGCACCTGGGCGACCGAGCGATTTATGGGAAAGTGGTTAGAGGGACAGCGCTACTACCACCTTGAGCTGCTTCGCGATCGTGCAGATAACCCCGATCAGCGCATCACGGATGACGTCTACTATTGCACGAACGACACGGTGGAGCTGGTCGTGGGATTCTTCCACCGTCTGGTCTCGTTGCTGAGCTTTGTGGGGGTGCTGTGGATGCTCTCAGGTTCTCTTTCGTTCCATATTGGTGAGACGGAGATCAATATCCCGGGGTACATGGTGTGGATCTCTCTCCTGTACGCTCTAGTCGGTAGCTTGCTGACTCATGCCATTGGGAAGCCCCTGAACCGACTCAACTATGAGGCGGAACGAGCTGAGGCGAACTTCCGAACAGGTCTCTTCCGGATTCGGGAGCACGCTGAGAGCGTGGCGCTCTACCGTGGCGAGGGGGCGGAGACAAGAGAGCTCAAGAAGAGCTTTTTCGGGATTCGCACGCTCTTTGACCTAGTGACCTCGGCACGCCTCCGGCTTGACTCCTTTGTCACAGGCTATAGGCAATGCGCCATCATTGCTCCGGTCCTGATCGTGGCTCCAGAGTATTTTACGACGGCGATGACGCTTGGAGCGATGATCCAGGTCATCTCGGCCTTTGGCCATGTGAGTGACTCACTCAGCTGGTTTGTGGAGCAATATGCTGCTTTGAGTAACTGGCGCGCTGGCGTAGAGCGACTCGTTGGGTTTGCTCGGATCCTTGAATCGCCCCACCACGAGGCTTCTTGCTGTGAGTTGGTACGCCAAACGACTGAGGAAGAAACTGTCTGTGCTAAGGAGGCTCTGGAGGTCCAGCTGCCAGGTGGAGAGCTTCTGTTACAGACGCCGGCCTTCGGGTTGCGTCCTGGGATGAGGGTTCTATTATCAGGCCCTTCAGGGGCAGGGAAGAGCACCTTGCTTCGCGTTCTGGCTGGGCTATGGCCCTATGGGAAGGGAACGATCCATCATCCGGAACAAGGCGTCCTCTTTTTGCCACAGCGGCCCTATCTTCCGCATGGCAATCTGAGGCAGGTCTTGGCGTTTCCCGAGGATGCGGAGCTGTTCACCGAGGTTCAGTACAAGCGTGCCTTAGAGTTGGCGGAGCTAGCTTCCTGTGCGGAGTGGCTCGATCAGGTGCGCAACTGGCAGATGGTCCTCAGCGGGGGAGAGCAGCAGCGTGTAGGGTTTGCCAGAGTGTTTCTACAGCAGCCAAAGTGGCTGTTCATGGACGAGTCGAGTTCGGCCTTAGATGAGGAGACAGAGCGGGTTCTCTTTGAGCGGCTCGCCAAGGAGCTGCCCAATACAGCAGTCTTGACGGTGGCTCATCGACCTCATCTTTCGACGCACCACCATCAGTGCTGGAAGGTGCAGCCCGGTGCTACAGGCTCACGATTGGAGGGTGTTCCCGTCGCTGAAACCTGCTAGTGTTGAGGTTCCCTTTCGCGGAATGGGGCCGTCGTTATCGGACGCGTGATGGCGGTTCAGTTGAAGCTAGGTGTCCGTCGGCGAGCTGCAACGTGCGGGTGCATCGGTTGGCAAGGTGATGGTCATGGGTGACAACCAGTAGAGCTCGGGTAGGAGAGACCTGTTGTAAGAGGAGGTCTTGGATCACTCGTCCGGTGCGGGGATCGAGATTCCCGCTCGGCTCGTCTGCAAGGATCAGGAGCGGTTCCATGATCAGAGCGCGGGCAATGGCCACGCGCTGCTTTTCGCCTCCACTAAGAACTCGGCATGGCGACGAGATCCGAGATCCCAATTCCATCGATTCCAGTAGATCACAGGCGCGCTGTCGAATAGGGGTGCCACGGCCAGTGGCCTCACGCGCGATGCTGGCTGGCATGAGTACGTTTTCAAGAGGTGTCATGCTCTCGAGTAGATGGCAGCCTTGGAACACGAAGCCGATGTGGCGATTTCTCCAGAGGGGTGCTTGATGCCACGGGATCTCCTCACCAGCATGGAGGATACGACCTGCAGTGGGCTTCTGCAGGAGGCCCAGTATCTGTAGGAGCGTGGACTTCCCAGCCCCACTGCAGCCGATCACAGCTAACGACTCGCCAGCATGGAGTTCGAGGTCGAGGTCATGCAGGATCTGGATCGGAGGCTGTCCGGGGATCGTTAGATCGATCTTTTGGGCAAGGAGCAGGCTCATGATGACTCACTCTTGAGGATAAGACTGGGTTGAAGCCGGCAGGCGCGCAAAGCCGGTAGCATACCCGACAGGATGGCTAGACACGGCGTAGCGTACCAGACAAACTGTAGAGCTCGTGCTGAGCAGTGATTAGGCAGGGATCCGCCGAAGAAGGCTGGATGAAAAGCGGGATGTCCCTGTAACCAGGTGAGGAGTTGGACGAGGTGGTCGAGCTTCCAGAGTGTGAAGAGAGCGAGACCGGTTCCAAGAAGGGCTCCGCCGAGTCCAATCGCAAGACCAGCTCCTCCAAAGACCACCGCCATCTGGAGCTCGGTGGCACCCATGGCGCGCAGGATCCCGATCTCCTTGCGTCGCTCATGCACCAGCAGGACTAGGAAGCTGATGATGTTAGCGCAGGCCACTGTAAGGACAATCAGGGCAATCAGAGAGAAGAGCATACGGTCACTTTCGAACTGCTGGAAAAGCTCCTGGGCAAAGTCGAGCTCGCGGTAGCTCTCTACGCGCCAGTAGCGCTGCCCACCTGTTTGCTCAAGGGCGCGAACCAGATGCTCTTTGATCATCTGGCTCTTCTGCAGGTCGGCGGCAGCAATCTGGATGCCATGGAGCTGGGGAGACTCCTCGGGAGAGGTGAGGTGGCCTAAGCGACGCAGCAGGGCAGGACTAGCGAGTAGGATGCGTCCCCCTACGGGCATGATGCCCGCATCATAGAAGCCCTCGACCTGGAGAGGGATGCGTCGATCGGTGACTCCCTGTGCTCCAAACTTCTGTACTGTGATCCAGCCTTGGTCTCCGATCTGCGCTCCAGCATCAGAGAATGCCTTAGGAAAAAGAGCCCCCGTCTTCAGATCAAGGTGTTCCAGATCAGTCCCCGATGCACCTAGCCGCTTTACAGCCGACGGAAGGGTATCCCAGCTGGCGAGCAGAACCGGTTGTTGCATCGTGGAGGTGCGTGTGGCCAGAAGGAGCATGCCAGGCGCGCCCTGGTAGGGATGGGCCTCGATGGGGATGCCTTCCTGTTCAACGCAATGCAGGGCCTCCTTGAGGGCTAAGATGGGAGAGGGCATCCCTGCCTGTCGCATGGCCTCGAGATCAGCAGGAAGCTCAGGGTCCTCTTCGGGATCCCAGGTGTCTCTAGGATCTTGCCAGACCTCTAGGATCGACCGATGATGTCCCTGTGTGATCCCAGACCATGTTTCGACCTGGTAGGCATAGCTCTTGGCATATTCCTGGGTGGGCGTGATACGAACTGCTCCGTGCAGCGCGGTTAAACGCTGCACCCAGCCCACTTCTAGACCCTCTGTGACTGAGAAAAAAACGAGAACGAGCCAGACCACTAAGGCAATGACACCCATCGCCAGGAGGGCTAGGAGGGCATTGGAGCGACGTCCAGCACGAGGATGAAAGAGAGATTGAAGAAGTTTGAGTTCAAACACAGAAGGGCCACGATGAAAGCCCATAATAGCTCATCGTGGCCCCTCTTGACTAGGGTTGGAAAGAAGGAAGAATTACTTCGATTCTTTGAACGTAACGTGTTTGCGCAGACGCTTGTCGTAACGCTTCAGCTCAATACGACCTGTCGTGTTGCGCTTGTTCTTGATCTTCGTGATCACTGTTGGGCTCTCAGAGCTCTTCAGTTTGATGATTTCCCTTGGGGAAGCAGCCATAGTGTCTCAAATTCTTAGCAGATTGGTGCCGCCAGGATAGCAGCTTCGAGACATTATCTTCTAGAGAGCGGACCGCTGTTTTGATTTCAAAAAAATAGTCATCGAATGCGGGAGGCAGAGCTTTAGGTCCTATTCGTTTTGATCTGTGTTCGACCATGGCATGAGAGGGGATGCCTCCAATGAAAGAGATGCGCTGGTGGGATGAGCTTGAAAAAGGTGGTAGCCCAAACCGGCGATCATGGCAGCGTTGTCTGTACTGAGTCCTGCTGCTGGCCAGTAGATGGGTAGAGTCCCAGCTTGATCGTGCAGCAGTTCTCGCAGGCGTTGATTACAGGTGACGCCTCCGCCCAGAACGATGGAGCGCGCACCCAGTTGCTGACATGCCAACAGAGTTTTCCGCACCACATCTTGTAAGGCGGCTTCTTGGAAGCTGGCCGCCAGATCAGCGCGCTCTTGTGGGGAGAGATGGGCAAGGGAGCGGCCATCTTGGCCGTGGGTGGTATAGAGCACAGCGGTCTTTAAGCCAGAGAAGCTGAAGTCGAGTGGGCGGCCCTTGACCTGACCTGCTTTAAGCGGGTAGCGCTGCCGATCTCCCGATTTGGCCAGGGCTTCGATCTGTGGTCCGCCAGGGTAGCTCATGCCGAGGAGCACAGACACCTTGTCGAAGGCTTCGCCGATGGCATCATCGACCGTGCACCCGATCAGCTCATAGCGACCCAATTCCTTGATCAAGCAGAGAGCGGTGTGGCCGCCGGAGACTACCACGCCCAGCGCGGGCAGTTCGAGGGTCTCCAGGTGTCCCATCATAGCGGCGTAGAGGTGAGCTTCAACATGGTTCACACCGACAAAGGGAATCTGAGTAGCGAGGGAGAGCGCCTTGGCGGCATTGAGTCCGATGAGAAGGGCTCCGACAAGACCGGGACCACTGGCAACGGCGATCAGATCGATCTCATTGAGTTGTAGGTTGCCTTGGGTGAGGGCATCTTGTAAGACGGGGATGACGACTTCGACGTGTCTGCGGCAAGCCAACTCTGGGACGACTCCTTGGAAGGGAGTATGCACATCATATTGCGAGGCGGTGACGACGGAGAGGATAGTGGAACCATCTTTTACGATGGCGCAGGAAGTTTCATCACAGGTTGTTTCGATACCAAGAACAAGCATCAGAAGACTTGAGTAGATGGCCGGAGGAGATGGGAACTTGTAGGCAAAAAAATTGAGTGAGAGCCGAATGGCTCCCACTCATTAACCGACCTGAGCAAGTCACAAGGCGAGACGCTCTGTGCCAAGGTCCCAGATCAGTGGGCTAATGCGCGAGTAGACCTTTTTCGGGTCTAGACAGCGCAGACCTCTCCGGCTTCAGGACCTTTACGGCCTTCACGCACGACGAATTCTACACGTTGGCCTTCAACGAGCGCATGAGCGTCGCCGATAACAGCACTGATGTGCACAAAGAGTTCTTTCCCACCATCATCAGGAGCAATGAAACCAAAGCCCTTTTGTGTGTTGAAAAACTTGATTTTACCTTTAGACTTAGACACTTAGACTTCACTTCTTTTATAGAGAGTTCTAGCCCTCTTGTTGAGGGGGTCTCCGCTCAGATCATTTGAGCAAATTAGAGCCAACTCAACTCTAATCCTACACGTCTTCGGTATAATTTTGTTCGAAATCTCATCGGGGTCGCGAAAATAGGGCCGTCGTACAGGGAAGGAGGGGGGCTGAATTCCTGGGGACGGGCAGGCGGCGGACCGGAAATTGCCCACGCGTGCCAGGGAACGGGGGTAGTTGAAACTATCGGCTGGGTCGTTTAACCGGGTCCTACACGATAACAAGGTGATTGTATGTTGATTAGGAACATTGTGACATTCGTTGCATGCGCTGCGGTGGCCTGCAACCTATCTGCCATTGGACAGTTCCCCACCTACGGGGTGATGGATGAGCCTCCTATGGAGAGCACTCATCATGCTGGCATGGATAGCGCCATGCAGACCTGCATGTCTGGTTCGATGACGGGACATGAGATGTCGAAGTGCATGTCGAATCAGATGCACGGGGACCATGCCAAGTGCCGCACACAGCACGATGATTCCGTGATGTGCTGCAGCATGAAGGTGGATGGTCAGAAAGAGAAGACTTGCAGCAAGTGTCCTGGTGGCGGCTGTGGCAAGAAGGATGGGAAAAAATCCGGTGGCAACCGAGTCGGCATCTAATTAGGTGACGACCTGCCGATAGAAACAGGGCCTGCTATTCCTCATTGGTTAGGGGAGTGGCAGGCCCTGCTGTTTGTCCGCTGGTCCAATCATGACTCATCCTCATCCCCGCGGATGCTGGGGACAGGTAGTGGGGGATAGTTGATGGTTTAACCAGGTTGGTCTAACCGGGACCTATCAAGATAACAAGATAACCAGGAGATCATGATGTTTAGGAATGTCAAAAATGCTCTACTATGCGCTTGCGCAGTTTCTGCGTGTAGCCTATCCGCTTACACGAGCCCCATACCAACAAGCGGGGTTACGCTCAGCAACGGAAGGCAGATGATGCCGGTTAATGATACAGGCGACTCTGACATGAAAAGTGCCATGAGTGGTGGGTATTTCGGTGGTGGTGGGGAGTGTAAAGGCCCGGAATTCGCTACCGCTGCGGCCATGGAGACCTGTTTGAACAAACACGTTACAGGGTACGATAGGGCGCTTTGCAGCACACCAACAACCACAATGCCCATGTGTTGTACTATGCATACGATAGTAGATGGTCAGAGCACCTCAAACGTGGTTGGGGCTTGTAATAAGCATCATCTGTAGTAAGCTCCTCGCTGATTTGTGGCAGTGACCGGATCTTTTGGGCTCTGGCCGCCGCCACAACGGCTTTTCAATCCTCTTCAGTCTTTTACCAACCCTATTCCAAGCACCGTGACCTGTGTCCTTGCTGCAGGCTTTTGCTGAGCGATCTGGTCTCCGGCATGTCCCTATCGCAAGGGGAGCAGCCGCGCACTCGCAGTGTCCAACCACCAGAGAGCTGGATGCGCGGGGGAGCCGATGTGGGACGCTGGGTAGAGATTTCGATCATCTGTCAGAACATCAGCCACGATATCCGCCTTGCTCTCGCCAAGGGCGATGATCCACGTATGCTCAGCATGGTGGAGCATGGGGAAGGTGAGAGTCATCCGCCAGCTCTCTTGTTGAGGCACCCAGTTGGCCGCGCAGAGGGCCTTCGTTTCAGTAAGAGCCTCGGTCTCCGGGAAGAGAGAGGCAATATGTCCATCAGCACCCAGTCCAAGCAACAGAAGATCGATCCTAAGATCAGGAAGATGAGCCTCTAGCCACTCTTGGTAGTGCACAGCATTGGAGTCGATGTGTTCTTCTGCGTGCATCCGATGGATCTGGTGTGCAGGGATGGGGAGCTCGGCTAAACCGGCCCGCAACGCATTGCCAGAGTTGGAGTTCTCGTTCTCTGGAGGCACGGGGCGTTCATCACCCCAGATGAGCCAGACCTTGTCCCATGGCATCTGGGAACGTAGGGGTTCCTGGGTCCAAGCATGATAGAAGGCCATGGGGGTTTTACCCCCTGATAGGCAGATCACGCAACGATCACGAAGTCGAACGGCTTCTTTGGCGAGGTCCAATAAGCGTTGGCCACAAGCATCAATGGTGGCGGACTCATCTTTGGCGACCACCAGCGTTCGCCGAGGGTCCCACATTACGGGGTCAATTTGCATACGCACCTGGTGTCTTGAAGCCTCTTGACTCACACAAGAGAGGATGTTGTAGAAGAGCGTAGAGACTGCATGAAATCCAATCTACGCGCTCCTAGCAATGGAAGTCTAGAGCTGTTCAGGGTGTCCATTTGGAGGTGCGTGTGGGTCAAAAAAACTTCTTTAAATCAGCTGTGGAGTAGTGTAGACCTGGTGCAATCAGGGTATGTGTAGGAGCTGGGTATGCGAGCAAAACAATGGGCTCTCTTCGCATTTTGTCTGGTCATGCCTCGTCTGGAGGCGGTGATCACCGTCACCAACACCAACATTTCTGGCCCGGGTAGCTTGGACGCAGCTGTAACTAGCGCCAACAGCTCCCCTCAGACCATCAATTTTGATAGTTCGCTTGGTGGTGAGACCTTTCCTATGCCGGGCCTTCTCTCGATATCCAATACCTACACCATCGATGCTGGGAGTGTTGGCTTTGTTACCATCACCTCTGCAGGAGTCGAGATCCTAGCGGGATCGCCCAGCCTTTTACAGGTAGCCCTGTCAACGGGTAGCTTTAACAATAACACCTCGGGTACGACAACTCTTCGGGTGCTTGACTTTGGTGGATGGAGCTCGGGCCTCAACCTCAACAACGGCGCCATCACCTTGGCGAGTAGTAATAGTCTAGGGAGCGGTGCACTCGTCTTTTCAAATGGCACAACGCTGAATCTCAATTCAGGTACTTCACAGACCAATAA
>JBMOFD010000009.1:0-36668 GCA_049314435.1 Chlamydiia bacterium
GGATAGACCTCGGTGTCGGAATGGTAAAGTTTAGCTGCCTATGCGTCTTTGAATGGTTTGAGAACCGATGAGTATGGACTTTGGCCATCGAGACAGGTTCGGCTTCCTGTGGCGTAGTTAGAAGAATCCTGTTTCGAATCAACGACTGTAACGGGAACAGGGGTCTACTAATTTTTGACAACATCCAGCCAAACAGGAACAAGGAAGGGACTGAGGGCCCCCGCGAGGGTTAGGCTTTTCTAGGGGATGAGCTCATCCCCTAGGTGGTCTGGAGGATTTTATCCTCCAGCTGAGGTTCGGAGCGGAGCTCCGAGGGAGGGGATCATGGGTTTGTCGATCAATCAGCTTATTTCTGGTGCGGGCACATCTGGTAGTGCAGTGCATGCTGGCTACATAAACGACCCCCTTCTTGGAGCGGGATCCTCGTCGGCAGGCGCCCTCACCGGGGGGGGCTCAGCGGACTTCAAGCTACCTAGTGACCTGGAGGCTGAGGCTCAGAGGTTGGGTGGCAAGTGGGGCCCAGATGGGGTAAAGATTGCGGAGAACATGATGAAGTCCATGTTGATGGACAGCATCAACGCCAGCAACGAAGCCTCCAAACGGTTCGTTGAGGCTATCCAGGAGAGCGATCCAGAACGATTCGGAAGAGCCTAAGCGCGGGTACCGTTCCTAAACGTTTGCCTAGCGCTTGCTGGGCTTGCTTCCTGCTTCGGCCACTGACTTCACCTTTTTGTCGGTCAGTCGGATCCCCTTAGCGGACACACCCTTCACACGGATCTCATCCATCGCGACCTCGAGCTCATCGACCCTCTGCCTTGCCGCAGGGGCTAGCTTGACCACTACGACCGTCTCAGGCTTGTCGATGAAGAGGAGTAGCTCCTCTTCCGGCTCAACGAACTGATAGCTCTTCTCCATGATGAAGGAGTCCACCACAAAGCGCTTCCCAAAGAGACCCTGGCTGTTCTTGTAAACAGCTCCAAAGACCGTTTGACGGTCAGCCGTTCCCACATGAAGGACTGGCTGCTCGATGAAGAGCTTCTCGGGGATTGGGATGATGCGATAAGTGCCGTCGGGATGGAAGAGAAGGACCTTGTCGCGGTTCGTGCAGGTCCAAGTGAAGGGGCCCTTCACTTGGGTGCCGAGGAAGCCCGTTTCAGCGTCATAGCCAATCTGGATCGTTTTTGTTTCCAGAGCCTTACGATCGACCTCGCCGATGACTTCGATCTGAGTGCGACGCTCAAAGTGGCCCCCATACTTCTTCAAGATCCCTTTGATGAACTGGATAGCTACCTTAGGAATCCGTCCGAGGTCAATCTCGATCACGCCAATGCGCTTCTGCATCTCTTCAATCTCGCGACGATTACGGTCGGTATCGAACCTTGAGATTCTACGGATGGGGATCTGCAGCAGGCGCTTGCGGTCCGCATCGACCGGAGGTCGTATGAGCTCTCCATGGAAGGGGAAGAGGCCTCTGGCCACTCGGCGATCGATCTCCTCTTCAGAGATCGCTTCTTCAAGGGCTTTGTAGACTTTTTCCTCGATGAAGATCCGCTCGAGCTGACGCTCAAAGATCTTCTCGAGAAGTTGCCTGCGCTCGAGCTCCAGCTCCTTCTGGAGATGGACCTGTAGGCGTTCCGTAGAATCTTCCAGGATCGCATGAACGTCGGTGTCCCAAGGGAGTTGATCACGAATCGCCAGGCAGTGGCCATGTAGGACCACTTGGCAGTCAGTGAAGGCATAGAGGGGTTGAATCAATTCGTCTGCGTGCTGTCCACGTGGAAGCTTGATCTCGATGTGCACATCTTCGGCCGTGTAGTCGTGGATCGACTCGATCTTGATCTTCCCGCGCTTGGCGGCTTCATCAATGGAGTGGATCAGGGACTCGGTCGTCGTGCCGTAGCAGATCTGATCGATGACGACTGTCTTATCATCGCGTGCCGTCACGCGAGCTCTGAGGCGCAGCTTCCCACGTCCTCGTGCATAGTCGGAGGCGTCAACGAATCCACCTGAGGGGAAGTCGGGGATCAGCTCAAAGGGCTTCTTCTCAAGAATCGCGATCTGCGCGTTGAGCAGTTCTACGAAGTTGTGAGGGAAGATCCTTGTGGACATCCCTACAGCAATCCCTTCGATGCCGAGCATCAACAGTAGAGGGATCTTTGCTGGCAGCAGCACAGGCTCTTGGGCTCGTCCGTCATAGCTAGGAACGAAGGGCGTGATCTCATCATTGAAGAGGGTATCGCGAGCGAGACCAGCTAGCCTTGTTTCGATGTAGCGGGGCGCGGCAGCTGGGTCGCCGGTTAGAGGGTTCCCGAAGTTCCCCTGCTCATCCAGCAGAAGGCCCTTCTGTGACAAGTTCACGAGAGCTTCGTTGATCGCAGCGTCCCCGTGAGGATGGAGCGACATCGTCTGCCCCACCACAGTAGAGACCTTGTGGAATCGCCCGCTGTCCATGCGATGCAGCGTGTAGAGAAGCCGTCGTTGGACTGGCTTGAGGCCGTCGGCCACATCGGGGATGGCCCGATCGAGGATGACGTAGGCGGCATATCGCAGGAAGTTGTCCTGCATTTGATGCTTCATGTCGTCAGTTGCCACGCTATCCTCCTAAGGCCAGATCTGCGGTGAGATTCTGCATGATGAACGCTTTACGTTCTGGCGTGTTGCGGCCCATGTAGAATTCCAACGTAGGACGGACATCCGCCAACGAGGAGACCGTCACCGGATTGAGTCGGATGTCCTCCCCAATGAATTGCTTGAACTCCTTAGGAGAGATCTCACCGAGCCCTTTAAAGCGTGTGATCTCTGGATTCCCAGAGAGGTGCTTGAGGAGAGCTTCCTTCTCATCTTCGGAGAAGCAGTAGTGGCTCTTGTCTTTATGACGTACCTTGAAGAGAGGAGTCTCCAGGACATACAGGTGACCATTCAGAACCAGATTCTCAAAGTAGGTGAGGAAGTAGGTCATGAGTAGGTTGCGAATGTGCATCCCATCCACATCCGCATCGGTCGCTAGGACCACCTTCTGGTAGCGCAACCCCTCGAGGTCATTTTCGATCCCTAGCGCCGACATGAGGTTGTACATCTCCTCATTGCGGTAGAGCTGGTCTCTCTTGTATCCAAAGACGTTGAGGGGCTTACCTCGTAACGCAAAGACCGCTTGGATCTGTGGATCTCTGGAGCTCACGATGCTCGCGGCGGCCGATTCCCCTTCTGTCAGGAAGATCTGGCTGTTCTGGCCATGTAGAGGATCGTTACTCAAGTGGTAGCGACAGTCGCGTAGCTGAGGGATCTTAAAGCTAATCCGCTTGGCTTTTTCACGAGCCTCCTTCTTGACGGAGGCCAGTTCCTTGCGGAGTTTTTCATTGAAGACCACACGATCGAGGAGCTTGCTGGCCACCTCTTTGTTCTTGTAGAGCAGGTCTAGAACTGCTTCCTTGACCTCTTGCACCAACCCAGCACGGATTTCACTGTTGCTGAGCTTGTTCTTGGTTTGCGATTCGAAGACGGGATCTTTGATTTTTACAGCCACGGCTCCGACGATCCCTTCGCGGACGTCATCTCCCTGGAAGCTCTTCTTCGCGAACTCATTCACGCCCTTGAGAAGGCCTTCACGGAATGCAGAGAGGTGTGTGCCTCCATCTGCAGTGTGCTGTCCGTTGACAAAGCTGTAGTAGTTTTCGTTGAACCCCTGTGTGTGCACGATGGCGAACTCTAGAGACTTGCTCTTGAAGTGGAGAGGCTCGTAGATGCGATCGGTGGGGACTTCAGCTTGGAGGAGGTCGAGGAGGCCATTCTCCGACTCGATCGTCTCCCCATTGTAGTCCAGCTGCAGCCCGGTGTGCAGATAGGCGACGTTCCACAGTCGTTTACGGATGATCTCATCTTGGTAGGCAAATCGCTTGAAGATCTCCGTATCTGGCACGAAGGAGACATAGGTGCCATCGGGTTGTGCGGCCTTGACCTTCTTCTCCTCGATCAGTTTTCCCTGCTTAAAGAGGGCCTGCACGCTCTGGCCCTCTCGGAAGCTCTGTACGAAGAACTCAGCCGATAGGGCGTTAACGGCCTTGGTACCCACACCGTTTAGACCTACGCTGAACTGGAAGACATCATCGTTGTACTTGGCGCCGGTGTTGATGCGGCTCACACAGTCCACCACTTTACCCAGAGGGATGCCCCGACCGAAGTCACGGACCTGCACCTTACCCGTCTTCAGCTCGACCTCGATCTCGATCCGCTTACCGTGACCCATGATGAATTCGTCGACGCTGTTGTCGAGGACCTCCTTCAGGAGGATGTAGATGCCATCATCTGGGTGCGATCCATCACCAAGACGTCCAATGTACATCCCCGAGCGCAAACGAATGTGAGTGAGGGCATCCAGGGTCTGGATGGCCTGTTCGGTATAGGCTTTAGCCATGCGGCGCTCCGTGACGAGACTTGGCGAGGAGAGAGGGCCCCTCTCTAGAAAGAGAATCCATCATGCCAGCGCACTCTATATACCAAGGGCTCGTTTTCCATGACATCTTGGAGTGCGGTTCTCAACGGCTTGGACATGGCAGATGGGTGATTCAGCGACTCATGATCCACCACAATGCGGCCTCCTGGCGACCGGCTCGTCGAGAGGAGTTTCGATTGTATCCTGGACCTGGATGCGCTATATGTGCGGCGCCGAATCCCTGATGTGTATACGGATTTTGAGGAACTTCTCTCCATCCTTTCTTTTGTTTATGGGTTAGGGGCCTATGGAGAGGCTAATGGAGCCGCTCACGTCTATGCGTAGACTCTTAATCTTTCTAGCGACCCTATGTACTGCTGGCATAGCCTCAGACAGCCATATTGAGGTGCTTGTATCGTCCCAAGCCATAGAGGAGAAGGTCGCGGAATACGCGGCGATCATTGACCGGGAATATGATGGAAAGGAACTCACTCTCATCATGGTGATGAAGGGATCGCTCTGCATCAGCGCAGACTTGATTCGACACCTCCATGTGCCGACTACGATCGAATACCTCAAGGCGAGCAGCTATGGCGAGAATGGGATGACGGCTGGAGCGATCCGTCTCCATGGTCTTGAGGCCTTGGAGATCAAGGACAAGCATGTGTTGGTGGTGGATGACATCTTTGATACAGGCAAAACGATGACGACCATCCTTGCACAACTGGAGGCTCGTCAGCCAGCTAGCTTGAGGTCTATGGTTCTCCTTCTCAAACGAGTCCCAAGGAATACCGACTATCGACCCGACTACTGTCTCTTCCAGATCGAGAATCGGTTTGTGATCGGCTATGGACTTGATTACAAGGAGCGCTATCGAGGACTTCCAGGCATCTATGCCTTCATCAATGACACGCCACCTGACGCGCTTTTCCTATCGAATGCAACTAAAGGGTAGAGACGTCGCTTAGAAGAACTGAGGCATTTGGAGTGTCTTGTACGACTCCAAATGCCTTGCCATACCAAGGCGAGCGCCCTGGGAAGATCCAAGCCTAGCGTGTGATGGCTGAGTTCGTAGCGCTTGATGTGGTTGAGATTTGCTGCCAGCCACGCTCTATAAAGTTTCGGAGCTCCCCGCAGTGGTCTGGGTTGTCGAGCTCTAGCCACTTGCCAGACGCTCTCTTGCCGTCGCCGTCAAAAATCTTAAACCGTAAAGGGCGCGTAGTTTTAGGGGCCCCGTATGGGAGCGTGGTCTCAAACTCTATCTCATGCACACGGGCATCGCCGACGACATCACGGGCGGCTGCACACCAGTCAGTCGCTTTCCCACTGCCCTGAAGTCTCGCTAGGAATAGAACGACTCTTGCATGGTGCTGCGTTGTGATCCCAAGCTTGGATAAATAGGTCGCTAAATCCTGTGCCTCATATCGTGCATCGTGGCGGTAGAGCACCACGATGGGGTCCTTGCCGTTATCCTGTTTGGGATCAAATAGTTTGTTCGACATGTCCAAGGTAAGCGCGTTCATGACGTGGTTCCAAAAAGTTGTTGGGCCATCGTCCAACTGCTTGGGCACGTAGGCCAAGAACGCATGGTTGAGGCCTGTTCCTGAGCGCTCGCTGTTGAGACCTGAGCGCTGGGCATTGAGCGCTCTTGCGATCACAGCTAAGCAGCATCCTGCCGCCAGGCCACATAGAGCGATCAGAGTGGTGCGAAGAGAAAGCACCTTACCGAGGCCTCCAGCTACCAATAGCGCTACCAGGGATCCAACAGCCAACAGGGACTTCGTCCCGAATGCCTGCGCGCAGCAGGTGCTCGCGCGATGTGAGAGTGACTGAATGGATCCGAGCATTGCATTTCCTAATAATCACTTGTTTAATCTGTTAATATTATACATATTTATAGATGTTAGCTGCAATTGCTTTGTTATGGCATAGGTCTATTGCGTGATGGGTCGATTGACTGTCATTCGATCGGCTAAAGCCGATGTGATGCCATGTTGATAAGGGTATGGCTTTAGAGTTCAGTATGTTGAAATCCGAAGCTCGCGTGAACTTAGCTCATGGAGAGCAGGTTGAGGTAAGCGGTCCAAGGTATTCGAGTAGCTTGAGTAGCGGTGGTTCGAAGGGGACTGGTGAGTTCAGAGCCTTCTAGAAGGCTCTGAACTCACCAGTTAAAAAGGCCGTAAAGACGAATTCTCTACGAGATCATCCGAAGAACCGTGGATGCCGCAAAGGTGGCCACAACGGGCGTCTTGACGCTCTGCAGACCCTTCCATCGATGGAGGATGTTCAGCATCGTCAGTACGATCAACCCTGGGTAACACACCTGAAGAACTGGGCCTAGAAAGGCTGCAATCCCTCGAAATTCCAGAGTCGACACCACAAAGGTCATGAGCACGCCCGCTGCCAACACCCACTCGTATCGTCCTCGTTGTCCGAGGATTTCCTTGTGGATGAAATCAGAGAACGCTGTGAGCAGAGCCAGTGCGGTTGTGAAGCAGGCTACGGCGACGATGACGCACACCATAGCCCCCGCATAAGGCCCAGCAATCTTGCTGGAGATGGCGGCGAGGAGCTCTTCCGTGCCATGGACACTGAGGCCATGCCCGTGTAGGGATGCCAACAGACTGAAGCCCACATAGACGCAGGCCAAGAGGACGGATCCAATCAGGCTGCCATGGAGCACCACTCGAAATTGGGAGGTCGAGTCGGTCTGTTGGGCGTTCGCTCGATGTAACGTGATGACCATCGAAGAGAAGAAGAAGGCCGCCAGCAGATCCATCGTGTTGTACCCCTCGGACAGTCCATTCAGGAAGACTGTGAGATGGGCGTCGGGTGAGATGGAAGCAGTCGAAGGCGTCATGAATCCTAAGGTGATGACCCACAGAAGCAGACCCAAGAGCACGGGCGTTAGGCCCCATCCAAGGATGTCCAGGATACGGCTCCTGCGTACACAGGCAATGAAGAGCAGGCAGCAGGCTGCAGCACAGAAGAGTGTGAGATCGAGACCCGTGAAGACCGTCTTCAAGGTAGAGAAGGAGAGAGCAATGCAGCGAGGCGTCCCACCGAATGGACCCAAAAGGCAGATCGTTGCTGTGGCCAGAATCAATCCAGGGATGCGCCCTAGGCGGCCAAAAAACTGTCGGTAGTCACCACCGTACATGAGCATCGCAATTACACCGGCGACGGGCATGATGACGGCTGTCACGACTAAACCTAGAACAGCAGAGGGGGCCTTATCGCCTGAGTGTAAACCCAGTGCTAGTGGGAAGATGATGTTTCCTGCTCCGAAGAACATGGAAAAGATCGCCAATCCCAATCCTAGGGACTTGGCATCAAAATGAGAGAACCATTTCTTCATTGCAAAGGACCTCTATGCCGAAGTTTAGGATGATGGAGCTTCCCTGTAGAAGGGCGAGACAAACAGTTGGCACCTGGGCAGGAGCAGATCACACCCGTATTTGGATTGGAGGCATAACGAACGGTGGTCATGACAAAAATTCCTTACTAAAAATGTTTCTTTTCTCGATTGGGTAACCCTTACTTCCGATCAACTCGGTTTGGGGGGGGATTCAGCGGGGAGTAGGGGGGAGGGGGACTATGTGCGCGGGCAGCGCACGGCCCCACCGGAGACATTAATCGTTGCCGCACAGATGCAGAAAGTTGCTAACCCAGCCGGTGGCTGGGTGCTCTCCCACATACAACTGTCTTCGGCGGCGGTGACCAACACGATGAACTCCAGGTGCACTACTAATTCTATCAGGTCAGTGCATTCCAGGCACTGGTTGTACGAATGGTTTAAACAAATAGATTACTTTTTGTGGAGATGAGCTTGACGGCGGCCCCACCATAGTACGAGTACTGTGCTAGCCAATCCTGGGATAAGGCTTCCGATAGCATCCTCACGAATTTGTGCGCGCTTTGGTAAATAGCCGCCTTCCAGTATACCGATGAGATGCCTCGAGATCACAGTTTCTTATGAGAAAACATCGCCTCAAGATGGGGCTAGACCCTCTTTGGCTTCCGGCCATTCTACTGGCCACCGCAGTAGGACATCTTAGCGCCATCGAGCTGGTGTCTCCGACCGCCGTTGCCCCATACCCGTCGCCGTGGCTGACGGGGACGTTGCTGGAACCCATCCCCATCGCTCTCAGCCGGGGAGACATTGCTGTTCAGCCCTACCTCTATTGGACCTGGACGAGAGGGACCTATAGCGACCATGGCGACGTGCAGAGGAAGCCTCTGGTCACCTCAGTCACTATGCAGGCCCGCATTGCCTTTGGGCTTGGGAAGGGATTCGATATCCAGTTTCTGCCGACGGCGTCTTTCAATGGGTCTGAAGGACACTCTGTGTTTCGCTGGGAGGATCTAGAAGCTCAGTTCGACTACCAGCTTAGGTACCCCACTGCACCCGGTTGGTTTCCCGGGGTGGAGTTATCCCTTGGTGAGATCCTCCCTATAGGCCGGTACGACCATCTGTCGCCGGTCAAGAATGGCGCAGATGCCAGTGGTCTTGGGGCCTTTGCAACGTTTGGCGAGGTCGTCTTTCACCGCATCTACGCACTGAACGCGCGGCATGATCTCTCCACGGCCTTGACGCTAACCTTAGCGGTCCCGGGTTCGGTACACGTTGAGGGACTCAATGCTTATGGTGGCGGCTTCGACACGGATGGAGTCGTTTCTCCAGGTATCGCCTTCAACGGACTCCTCAGTTTGGAGCTCACGCTGACAAGGAATTGGGTATTGGCGTTCGATACCCAATACACTTGGACAGGTCAGTCTAGCTTCAAGGGGTGTCCAGGATGGACCGATACAGGTTGCGTGGCCCAAGTGGGACTTCCTGTCGCACAACAGCTCAGCTTGGCTCCCTGCCTCGAATACAACTTCAATGACAAGATCGGGCTGATCGCTGGTGTTTGGTTCTCTGTGTGGGGGCGTAATAGTCCCGTCTTCACGACAGGGGCTATTGCCCTGTCCTGTGAATTTTGAGCATGCTATCGCTTCGTGTCTGCAGTACCAAACGGATGGTGCTGAGAAATCCTCTGATCGGGTATGGCTCCTGGAGAGGATATTGGCTCGCATGCTGGACATTGATTCACTCTCACTTCCCTGCTGGTGCGCCTCGCTGACGATCACAAAAAGCTCGTTGGCTAAGCGGGAGAGCGCCTTTGTGCGATGGAAGCAGGTCGCCGAACGCTACCCATGCGTCCTGCTAGCAACCTGTGAGCGGCTTGAGTGGTATGGATCGAGTCCCGTAGAGCTCGGCCGATTTGCAGAGAGAGAGTCACTTACGTGCTACCATGGGGCCGCCTGCCTGGAACATCTCATGCGTGTGACGGCCGGGTGGGAGAGCACCTTTGTTGGAGAGTCAGACGTTCAGGGGCAGGTGAAGAGAGCCTACGCTGAAGCCGTGCGGCTCCATCAGCTCCCGAGCGCTCTGCACTATCTGTTCCAGAAGAGTCTCCGAGCCGCCAAACTCCTAAGACAGCAAACTCCCCAGGTGCACACAGGGCTGGCTCAAGTGGCCAGCCAGATGCTACTCGACCAGACCTCAGATGGAGAGACACTCCTCTTCATCGGGGCGAGCGCCATGAATCGAGGGATCTTGCATGCTTTGCAGGGAGTCAACAGGAACAAGGTGTTGCTGAGTCGCTATCCCAAGAAGGCTCAGCGCTTTCCTCCCTGGGTGGAGATCGTCGATTGGCCTCACGCGGAGTGGCTGGAGAAAGCGCATGCGATCTGCTGCGCTACGCGTTCTGAGGAGATCTGGGTGGAGAGGGTCTCTCCGGTTACGCGCTTGATCCTAGACCTCAGTGTTCCACGTAGAATCAATCCCGATCTCGGTCGTCAGGTGACGCTCTGTAATGTGGACCAGGTATTGGCCAAGGTCGGTGATCGCTCGAACGTACTGCATGGAAACCAGACGATGCTTAGAGAACTGATGTTACGCTATCTTGGGATGTGGCAATCCAAGAGGATCATGGCCTATGCGTAGTCTTCGATACATCCTAGCCTGTCTCGGTCTGAGCCTAGGAGTCCTTCTTGGGGCCGCCAACGAGGCCACAGTCCCCTCTCATCAGGTGCGTGAGAGCAGTCTCTATGAATATGGGGAAGAGATCGTCATTCAGGGGGTCGTGAAGGGTGACGTCTGGGCTGCTGCCAACCATATTTCCATCGAAGGGATTGTTCTGGGTTCCTGCTTTCTGTCTGGTGGATCGATCTCGATCACGGGTCAGGTGCAGGGGAATGTACGAGCTCTCTCTGCCCAGTTACATCTAGATGGGCTGATTGCGGGTAACCTCCGCTGTCTCGGCGCTGAGGTGAAGGCAGGGCCGAAGAGTCGTGTGTTAGGAACGTCCTTCCTTGCAGCGGGCAATGCCCAGCTGGGGGGAAAATGGGACCAAAGGGTACGCCTACAGGCAGGAAGCGCTTCCCTACAAGGAGCCTTTCAAGGTCCTGTCAGAGTGACGACCGGCGATCTAGAAGTCGCCTCTACAGCTAAGCTGTTTGATCAATTCTCCTACTGGACACGACAAGCCCCTCAGATCGCACCTGGCGCTCAACTACTAGGCCACGTGGAGGCTGGGCAACTATCTAACGAAGAGACGGAGCACTGGCTATTGGCCTGGCTTGGAGATACGAGCTTTGCCTTGATTCACTGGATCGTAAGCGCGATGAACATCCTCTACTCACTGCTGACGGGGTTGATGTTCCTATGGCTCTTCCCTCAGGGCCTGACGACGGCAGTGTATTGCCTTCGGCACCGCCCTTGGGCCTCCCTAGGACTGGGGGTCGCTACGCTCCTGATCCTGCCCATAGTCGCTTTCATCATGCTGTTGACGGTGTTAGGGATCCCAGTGGCTCTGACGGTTCTAGCTTTGAATGTGTTTGGTCTCTACACCGCCAAGGTCATCGTGATGTACTGGATGGGGATGGTGCTGATGCCCCGTTCCTACAGGCTGCATCGCCGATGGGTGCTGATCTTGGGCATTATTCCCTACTTCATGCTGACGTCGATGCCTGTCGTGGGTAACCTGCTGGCAGCTTTCTGCATGACGATTGGACTGGGAGCTGTCCTACTCTCTTACCGACTGCCTACCAACTACGAAGGCATCCAGACCGCACGCACATAGTAGGAGGACTGGAGGACTCCGTCCTCCAGCGGGGAGCGGGGCAGAGCCCCGCATGGCTAGAACTCAGCGTGACCTGGGTATCTAGGGAAGGGAATACAGTCGCGGATGTTCTCCTGGCCCGTAGCAAACTGCACGAGTCGTTCGAATCCAAGACCAAATCCCGCATGGGGCACGCTTCCAAACTCGCGTAGCTGGAGATACCAGGAGTAATCTTCTGGGTTCATGCCAGCCGCTCGGATGCGCTCTATGAGTAGCTCCAGACGATCCTCACGCTGTGAGCCGCCGATGATCTCACCGATGTCAGGGCATAGAACATCCATGGCCGACACCGTCTTCCCATCCTCATCCAATCGCATGTAGAACGATTTGATCTCTTTGGGGTAGTTCGTGAGGATCACAGGACGCTGGAACACCTCTTCGCAGAGGTAGCGCTCGTGTTCAGATTGTAGATCTGCACCCCAGTGGCAGGGGAACTCAAACTTCTTGGGAGCTTTTTGGAGGAGCTCAACAGCTTGTGTGTAGGTCAGACGTTCAAAGGGACTCTCAATGACTTTCTGTAGCCGTTGCAAGAGCCCTGGCTTCACCCACTGGTCAAAGAAGGCAAAGTCTTCGGGGCAGCGCTCGAGAGCCGCTTTGAGGACAAATTTTAGGAACGCCTCAGCCAATTCCATGTTATCGCTGAGGTTGGCGAAGGCCATCTCAGGCTCGATCATCCAGAACTCAGCGAGGTGGCGAGAGGTATTGCTGTTCTCAGCGCGGAACGTCGGTCCGAAGGTGTAGATATCGTTGAGAGCGCACGCATAGGCCTCTCCTTCCAGCTGGCCGGAGACTGTCAGGTAGGTCGGCGCTGCAAAGAAGTCCTGCTTGTAGTCCACGCGCCCGTCAGGTGAGCGAGGAGGCTTGTTCAGATCGAGTGTGGTGACCTGGAACATCTGTCCCGCTCCTTCACAGTCGGATGCTGTGATGATCGGTGTCTGGATGTAGAGGAAGCCGCGCTCCTGGAAGAACTGATGGATGGCGAAGGCCAGAGCATTCCGAATGCGCGTTGTAGCGCCCAGTGTATTGGTACGTGGACGGAGATGCGCAATCGTGCGCAGAAATTCCAGGCTATGACGCTTCTTTTGCAGGGGATAGATGTCTGCGGGGCAGGTGCCCAAGATCTTCAATCCCTGAGCTTTTACCTCGATCGGTTGCTTCGCCCCTGGGCTGGCCACGACCTCTCCTTCGATCTCTACGGAGGTGCCTGTGGTCAGCGAGGCTACGATGGCCTCGTAATTGGGGAAGGAGGCATCGAGCACCACCTGCGCATTCGCTAGACTCGTGCCATCATTGATCTCGATGAAGGCAAAATTCTTCTGGTCACGTACGGTACGTACCCATCCGTAGAGGGTGATCTGCGCGCCAATCGGGCGCTGTTGTAGAAGATCGGTCACCCGTAGGCGACCCGCAGTACATTTAGCGAGCATGAGCAAACTCCCTCAGGAGTTGAAGTTCTTGGACCCATAAATCGGGCCCATCAGGGGTTTCAAGATATTTGGGAAGGTCACACAAGCGCTTGTCTTGCATGACAAATTGGAAGGATTCCATGCCAATCATGCCCTCGCCTAGAGGACGATGGCGATCAACACGCGATCCCAGCCCTTTCACACTGTCGTTGAGGTGCATGGCTTTGAGAAAACGTAGCCCGATTGTGCGATCGAACTGTTCCAAGGTGTGGTTCCAGCCAGTGGGCGTGCGGATGTCGTACCCTGCTACAAAAATGTGACAGGTATCGATGCAGACCCCGATGGGTATCTCATGATGAACGGCATGGGTGAGCGTCCCCAACTCTTCAAAGGTCGATCCGTAGGAGGAGCCCTGACCAGCTGTGGTCTCGGCGACGAGAGTCAACGAACCATCATCTGGGAGGTGCCGGCGCATCAGCCTGAGAGAGGCAATGATGCGATCAGCGCACTGCTCTCTCGGCTGGTCTAAAGCGGCCCCAGGGTGGAAGTTGAGGTAGGGGATCTTCAGCTGGCGGCAGCGGTGAATCTCCTGCTCAAACGCATGGCGACTCTTCTCCAGAATCTCTGGATTGGGTGCACCTAAGTTGATGAGGTAGCTGTCGTGGGACATCACATGGCGGATGCCAGTAGTGTGGAGAGCGTCCTGCCAACGAGCCACTTCGTCGGGGTCGATCGCCCCACTTTGCCAGCGGCGCTGGTTGGCTGTGAAGAGCTGGATGCAGGTGGCACCGATCCGCTCTCCTTCAAGAAGTGCCTGGTGGACACCACCAGCCGCACTACAGTGAGCTCCAAGCCAGAGCGTTTTTGTGTGTTGAGGCATCGATCCTCAGGAGCCATGTTGAACAGGATCAGTCTAATGGATGGAAGAGTTCTCTAGGAAACCTGGCTTAGCCAAAGAGAGTGAGGACTGCAGGGCTCCGCCCCGCAACCCCGCCGAGGGATTGCATCCCCCGGGCCCCTCGGTGCAGGGCTCCGCCCCGCAACCCCGCCGAGGGATTGCATCCCCCGGTCCCCCTCTATGTGTCAACCTATAGAGGTCCTCTTTAGGGTAGAGGTCCTCTTTAGGGGCCAATTCTTTCTTATAAATCTATAACCAACATAGTGAAGGCTAGAAAGATGGCGATCTAGCGAAAACAAGGGTGCACCTAATGCTAAATAAATTATTCAGATCGTGAATTTTCTTAATTAATTAGTGTACATTTCGTATATGTATTCTTAATCTTCTCATGATATCATATATATAAAAAACAATTGGATCTGTATTGGACAGGCTTGGTCTTTGGCCACACGTCGTCGCGGAGCTGGGGTCACCTCAGTTGGGGAATGGAGCGGGAGCTCCGCTCTCGCTGGAGGAGCGCATCCAGCGCCGATGCACGACAGTCCTGGGCAGCTCCACTCCTGTAGAACGCACTTCATGGAAGGGGAGGGCCTCTGACCTGATCCGGGCTTGCACCGGAATAGGTGCCCCCACTGAAACCATGAAGTCTCTCTTTGATTCCACGATGCGATTGATCGGCGCTAAGGAGCTCAAGGAGCTCTCCTTTGAGGGGAGATTGGCCATACAACGCCTACGGCACCCGATGCTGGAGGACGAGCCGTTCGATGATCTTCTGGGGCGAGTGCGTGATCAGTTGAAGGAGGGCGAGGCAGCCCTCAGGGAACAGGCGGCCCCTAGGGAGTCGGTAGTCCAGCCCCGCTCATGGTTAGATGATCCCGCACAGCTTGAAACGTTCTCCCTTCTGCATCGCCGTTCCCCCTCATCAAAAGGCAAGGCCCCTAGTCCCCAGGTGCTCGATGCACTGATTCAGGGGCCGGGCCATGATGCATCGATGCCCGAGCTCTCCAATGGCTATGTCTCCAATGCTCAGACGCAGGAACTGCTGGAGACTCTCGGCAGCGAAGAGATCGCAAAGGATCGTCAGTTTTCCTGGTGGGTACGAGGAGGACGGACCTCCGGTCCTACCGTTAGGGATGCTACTCAAGAGTTACTGGTGGCTCAGAAGGACCTCGACGGTCTCGATGGGATCATCGACCGCGGAGAGGCTCCTGCTCACCGGGGAGGTGCTCTGAAGGAAATTCGGAAGAGGGCCTTCGGTTTGAGCCGTCAGGTGACAAACCTGAAGAACGAGAGTCTTCGATTCATGGTGGGCAGTCGACCTGTCATGCCGCAGCTGGAAGCAATCCTCAAAAAATGTGCAGGTGGAGAGCTCAAAGGCGCCGCCTCATCCGTGAGTTACACGACATCCTGGATCGACGGGATCTTGACTCATGTGGCCTCAGCAGGGGAGTCCTTTGTACAGAACTGCGGAGGAGGCCCTGGGCCTGATGGCACTCTGCCCGACCTCATGAATGTCCTTGAACAGGCGGCTCGTCAAGCCTGCATGGATAGCATCATGAAGATGGTGCAATCCCTGCAATCGGGGGAGTCTAAAGAGGCTCCGACGCCCATCCAGTGGCTGGCCACTACGCTGTCTTACCTCTTTGCTAAGGGAGTACGCGGTGCGATATGGTTGATGAAGTACCACCTGTCGCAAAAGGTCGGTGATCTTCCGAAGCGGCTTTACCAGGCAGCTGCTCGAGGCACGCTGAAGCAGGAGCTGCAGACACTCTGTGCCGATGCACTCCTCAAGGAATGGAAAGAGCAGATGCTCTGGCAAGTCAGCCGAGCCCTTTCCAAGATCCCAGGGCCTCTTCGTGGCATCATCACGAGATCGCTGGGACCCATAGGACATGCCGAGCAACCCCTTCTTGTGGAGATCAGACGGCAGTCGGATGGTCGCTACACGGTTAGATTGTTTGGAGAGGCGGGTTCTCTAGCGCACCATATGACCTCCGATGGGAACACGCAAAACCCGAAGGAGTGGCGAGATGTAGAGGCTCGCGTCTTGTCCACCGACTTCTTTGCCACTCTCCTCCTACATCGCGCTGAATCCTCCTGGGAGTCCCAACTCCATCAAGGCAATGAGGCGCTCTATCGCGGAGTCTTAAAGCAGCTAGGTAATGTGTGCCCTCAACCTATTGAGGCAGAGAGTCGGCAAGCGGAGTGGACGGCGGGACGTTGGGCTCTGAGCTGCGCCTATATGCGGTATCGGCTCAAGCAAACGGAAGAGATGCAGGAACAGCTCCTGGGGCGTATGGGCAAGGCTCTGCTCCTCCGATCGATCCGTGTGGCAAAGGGAAATGCCGACGTTCTAGACCGCTCCCAGCTCACGTTCAAACGTGCGCTGAGCCGACTCCTCCATGTCGAACTGCACCACCCCTCCGAGCATTCTGATCAGGAGGTCAAACGACTCTATGCGACCCTTTGGGATCTGCAGCGTCGCTACCCGGATGTCCTCCTCGCGACGACAGCAACCTCTGGAGAGGCGCCGCCGGACTTCATGCAGCTGGTAGGTGGTCAGCTGGGTTGGGTGGCTCCTGGTGATGAGGGACTGGTGGCAGACGTTTTAGCTGTCGCTGTTGGGCCAGAGATGGAGCCCATGATCAGGAAGGCCTTGGCCGAGATGGTGAACAAACGCGCTGCGAAGCCGTTTCAGTGGCGCTGGCCGACGGTAGGGGACGCGGAGAGCATGGTCTCCTACGGAACCTACGCGCTCATTGGAGTCTCCCCGAGAGATCTCTATGCACCCACTTTCTTCTCCTGGTTCAGGATTGCCGGCGCGGTGGCCAAAGTGGCCACGCTGATCTTTTTCCCAGGACCCACGCTCCTCCGAGTGGCCATGCCCATGGTGATCACGGTTGTGACGGAGGTGGCAAAACGGGCTCTTTATCGACTCGCTCTCTTCTTTACACCAGAGCCTGTGAAGGCCATGGTACGCAAAGCCCGCGCCTGGACGATGGCCTGGGTAGCCAAGAAATTGATTCCGCCTCAGCAGTTGGCCATGATTCGGGAGTTGGCTCAACACTGGCACAACCGCCTCCACCGAGGTGGAGAGTTAGACTATCGATTGCCCCCCCTTCCACAAGCAGTACCTGTAGAGTCTCAAGAGGTGGTACCCATGGGGGCTCAAGAGGCAGTACCCGTAGAGTCTCAAGAGGTCGCCCCTGTAGGGCCTAACCAGGCCGAAGTTCTTCGAGTGCGCGTGACTAAGGTGTATCCCCCTGCTCCCCCCGTGGCGGCGCCCATGCAGGGGCCTCCTGAGGAGGACCTGCATCGAGATCCTCTGGAGGTCTGTCAAAGGCTGCTAGACAGCCGTCGGCCAGAGGTCGTTGCACCATTGAAGAGTGGACCGAGTGAGGGTAAGGCACAGCCTCATGATGTCGGGTCTGGTGAGGGGGCCAGTAGCGAAGGGGTTAAAGTAGCCCAAGGAGTCAATCCGCGGGACGAGCCTAACAAGATCTCGGACCAGAGATTCCAAGAGCGTACGGAAGATCTATGGCGTTTTTTAAGAGCCGTTCAGCGACTCGACGTTCCATCTAAAGACCGAACGACCTACTGGCATCAGTTGCCCCTTGAATGCGTTCAACCGGCGATGGATCTCCTGGTGCGCCTCTCCTATGCGCTGGCTGGCATCGACCAGAATGATCCTCAGTTCGCCCTGAAAGAGGGATTGGTTGAAGGAAAGAGTCGCTTCGCGTCGGCCTTCACCCGGTCTGAAATCGTTGTGATGCTGCACAAGCTATACGCCATTGGAGACCTACTAGCTCGCCGCATGCCCGATGCCCACCTTAATGATAAGGATAAAGAGTTCAAGACCACTCCCTGGTTCTTTGGGGCGTGGGCTGACAGCCTTCAGATGAGCGTGGAGAATCTGAAAAAAGGAAAGGACGACATTGGACTGATGGACATTACCTGCTCCCTTGTAGGCGGAGACTCTCTCTCTCAGCTTCCAGAGATCCAACGCTATTTTGATCTCGATCCGGAGCGGCCTGGAGAGCTCTTCAGAAATCCTAAGGGACTGAAAAAAGAGCGAGAAGAAACGCTGTTCTTTTCGGCCGAGGGGCTAGATGTTGCTGGCTACGGTTGGATCTCGTCGAAAAGCTGTCGTTCCATGGGGGAAGCGCACTACTTTCGCCATCTTCTTAAGCAAGAAGAGATTCAGCAAAAATTCAAGCGCCGTCTATCGAAGGAAGAAGATCAAGACGCGGCCGAGATCGACCGTTTTACGATGCTGTATTGCAATACCGAGGGCCCTGATGGAGATCCAGAAAACTTGCTCCCTATGTCCTTTGATGCTTTGCGGAGGCTCTTCGATGTAGCGCATACCTATATGTCCTTCCCTGACATGCAGGCACGGCCTCCGGAGTATGAGGCTAAGTCTACTGGGAGCAGGATCGCCGGGTTCATGAATGACATTACACTCGAGGCAGTGCACAAGCACGATTTTAACAAGTATCGCTTCCTTGCCAAGCGCTGGAAGGGAAGTGCTGAGCTAGAGGGCGAAAGTTTCGTGATGCAGGACCATCAGAGTCTACGTCCCGACCAGGTCTTTTCCAACAACCAGCACCCCCACCCCACTAGAGGATTCCATGGGTGCCGAGATGAGGCTCGATGGAGCCGTCGTGGCTGTCGTATTATTAAATTCCCTAGAGCTACAGCCAATAACCTTGGAGTCGCGCACAATGCGTGGACCTCCTTTAGACATAGTCAGCGACGCTCCTCCGCACTCATCACCAATGGCCCAGGTAAAGAGGACGCCACCTTTAAGCAACGGGTGTATGCAGAGTTCTTTAACATCGACACTCCACATAGAGAACTGCCCTTCCGAGAGTTGAACGCGCATGAGCGGAGGCTGATCGAGCTCACCCACGTGGATGCTGAGGATGAGCTTTCACGTACACTGGCTTTCTTCCGCCTGGCGCCTCACCACCTATTTACCGCCAAACATGCGCTATGGTTGCGCTATGAGCTGCTCCATACGACACACCTCTACGTTCAACTCAAAAACAATCCTAAGTTGGCTGAGGTGCTAGCTGACTTCTTCAATGAGATCTTTGACAGGATCACCACCAATCAAGAGCCCATTGGCTATGATCGCATGCAGCGTGACTACCTATCATGGGAAGTCGCCTCAGAGAAGGTGGCGGGACTCTTGGTCGAGACTCAGGCTGGTGTGCAGTCGGTGATACGAGCGGCACTGGGCGCGGACCATCCATCTCTGAAGAGGTTCCGCGGAGTCGGACGGACCATAAACCAAGTGCGGGCCGCAATACCACAAGCAGTCGCGTCAACCAAGGAGTGGCACCGCCTAACCTATCGCTTTCTCGATCCTATGCACGCCTCGCACGAGGATTGGATGGGTCTTATGAGGATCGCCTATGAGGACGGGACGAAGACCCGCCCAATTGGGCCTCCACCCTCGCCTCAGTTCACCTATCGCGCGGCGTGGGATAGAGACTCTGATGAGGCGGAGGAGGGTATTGTCGAGGCCCGCCTTCTCTGGAAGGACGCGCTGATTCGCAGACTGAATGAAGATCGTGAGTTTCGTGATGAGGCCCTTAGTGAGGCCTTACGCCTGCATTCTCAGTCATTGGCAGCCGGGACGATTTTGCATTGGGAAGGACAATATCCGGACTTTGTCTCCACTGAACATACTGCGAAGTGTCGGTTTGATGGCCATCAGTTCGCCCTCTGGGTCGATGCGGCAGGAAGCGATGGCAAGAAACGGGAGCATACGCCCGGTTCTATGATCAGGACGCTCACCGGCTATGATGCCATGCCCATGATGCAGGTGGCAGCGTACACATGGCAGTGCCAAGAGGTTGAATATCATCAACTGTCGGTAGTAGGTAGACCTAACGCGGATGGTTCCATTGGATATGTCTGCTGCTGGAAGGACGACCAGTCTGGCTTGATCTATGAGTGGACAGAAGCCCCTCTTGATGCTGATGGATGCTGGACTTGGGTGGCTAAAGATCCCTCTGCGCCTTCAGGGATGCGCACCATGCGCATGAACGATGGTGAGGTGGTAGAGAGGGATGGCCGGCCGGTTCGTCGTAGGGCTGCGGCTCCCGCTCGTCAACGTCAGGCTGATCCCCCACAGGTTGTAGTTCCCTCTCTTCCCGTGGCGCACCCTAGCAGCATGGCCTCCCTTTATGGATTTGCGTCCGCTGAGCGTATCGAGATCAAGCGCTCCAAAGAAGACCCTGACAAGATGGGGTCGATTCGATTCTTGGATGAGCCCGGGCTCTCCTTCAACGTCCAGGCGGTGAATGGGCGAGACGAAGCGGTCTGGAATGAGGACCCTCGCTTCCATCTGGCCCGTAATCAGAGTCCTCCAGCCCTGTCGGAAGCTTTAGCCCCCTATCATCGATATCTTCTTCTGGACAGTGCAGAGGGACGCCAAGAGATCATTCTCCCTAGAGAACACCTCTTGGATCAGATGGTCAGCTCTGTGGTTGGCAAGTTAGCTGGTCCCATGCTGGTGCCGGGCTCGGCATCTAGTGTGCCATTGCCTTCCTGGTTGGAAGGTCTTATCCAAACGCCTCTACGCGGCGTCGGAAGGTCGTCTAAGGTGGGCCTGATGACAGGGTGTATAAGAGCGCAGATTGACCGATCTGGGCACTTGGAGACCGACAGTGCTCAGGACCATGGGTGGCTCGTCTGCTACCACCTTGTTCGAGGCAACCATCAGGAGGTGCGCTGGCATCTCGATCGGATGGAGGAGCTGCTGCAGAGAGCTCGTCTAGAGCCTGGATTGACTCAGCTCAGTCTACTTCTGCAGGTGGCGGCGCTCATGCCGCAAAATCGTCCATGGCTGGACACGGCTATGCGATTTGTGGCCCTGGTCGAGGAGAACCAGTTGTTGCATGCTCCGAAGATCACGGAGCCTCAGACGCACCTGAGCCTTCGATCAGCGCTGCTACAGATCCTGCTCCATCAGGCTCCACAGGGTGGCCGAGGAACTCCACGTGAACAGCAGGAGCATATTCTCTTACGAGCCGCCCATCGCTACATGCGTGATGCGGGGATCAGTTGCGTTGATCTCCTGGGAGCGGTGGGGAGATATGTCCATCTGGATGGAGAGACTGTGGCGCAGGCGCTCCTTATGCTGCCCCACTTGAACAGACGTCTTGACGAGTTGAACAACTTGTACGCTCATGACTCTTGCCCAGCCTCTCATAATCCCTCGGATAGTGGATTCCAACGGGTGATGAGAATGGCGGTGCAAGCTGTGGTGGCGAAGGTGAGGGGTGGCCAGCAGCATCGTGATGGGGGAGCCATTACACAGAGTCTATTGGGGAGTATAGATGCCGGTCTTTCCAGAGTTCTTGGAGGCCAGCCTTCGGCTTCGATCATTCTCGCACCCTTCAAGATTCCTCCCGCTTTCACCGAGGCAACTGAGGCTGTCACCCAGCTTCTTTCAAGTACTGAGACTACCATTCCCACTGAACCGTGGGACCCAACCATGAGTTGGGATCGCGTGCCTCTCAAGGTCGACGAGATCTCTGGCCGTGAGCTTCATGATGGGTTCCCCGCCTACTACCGATTGGCTAAGGGGACTCCTCCGAAAGGGCTCACGCGACGTGAGCAAACGCTCTTTATGCAGCGTGTAGAAGCGTTCCGCACGGTCCTGCCCCTTGTTCGTTCAAGAGCCTGGCGGCCCGCGAACTCGAGCACGCTCTATTTGTTGCACAATGTCGTGGTCAACCCTGACGCGTTCCCGACTCCGGATACCTACGAGGCTCTTCGCGAGGCTGACAAAAAGGCAGCTGATCAGGTGCAACTTCTTCCTCCTCCAGAACAGCCTTACGATGATAAGGCCCTTCTTAGAGCTGCTGAGGACGAGACGACTTGCCTTGAATCGATCTTCCAAGTTCATCGCAATCGGATCGCTGCAGACCCGGGAGCGTGGAAACCACCTATCCTCAACAGGTTTTACCCAGACTATGACTGGAACGTGGTGCCGCTGGACAAACTCACTCCAGAGGTCATTCAGATTGGGTTTTTTGGATACTACCGACTCGCTGCGGGGAAACCACCTGCTGGGCTATCACCCGCGCAGCTCACTAAGTTCTATGACCGTGTGCAGCAGTTCCGTGCCGCCATATCCGCTCTTCCGCAGCAGATTCAGACATGGCCCAGGAAGGACAGACATGTGATGCATACTGTTCAGCTGCTTCAGAGTGTGGCGACCTCGAATCCCGATGAGTTCCCCGACCCTGAAGCATTCGAGGCAGCCGTGGTTGCGCAGGAGGAGTTGCGTGCGTCAAGAAGACGGACCGAAGTGCCATTGGATGAAGCCGTTCGGAAGGCCCACATCGATATGAATCGCTGTCTTAGGGCGATCTCTAAGGCGCACCATGATCGATTGGGTTACGTAGATCCCGATACAGTCTCGATAGAAGATCATCTGCTCTTCCTTGCGCCCAAAGATCCAAATAGCTGGCACATGGGTTGGCTCAATCTCAATCTACGAAGCGCTAATATTAAGGGAGAATTCCTCCATTGGTACCGTCTGGTCAAAGGGCTACCACCTGCTGGGCTGACAGCTGCTGAGCTTACGAAGTTCCGTGGGTGCGTTGATGTGGCTCGTGCCAGTCTGCCTGAATTTCGTGCCTTGTTTGAAAAGAGCGACAAGAACAAGACAGACAGCTTCTGTATTCACCTCTTAGAAAGCGTCGCTGCTGATCCCGATCAGTTTCCCGATGCCGAGATCTTCACAGGCGTGGTCAAGACCTATCTCAACCTATCCGCTGCGAGTGAGAAAGCCCACAACGATAAAAAGCAGGCCTACAATGAGAACAGGGCGCGCATGGAGCGGGCCATCACAGAGTCTCACCAAGCTAAGGTGGCCTGCGAAGATCAGATGCGTCAGGCTCATTTCAAGCAGATGATCGAGGAGCGTGGGGGTGGTGTGCTTACAGCGCTGGGCCATCTCGCGCAGTTGGCTGTGGACAACCAATTGTCTTGCATGGCGAACAACCCTGTGCGTGCTCTATTGAGGTACTCGCGCGTTGGACCTGTCGTCACCGCTGTTGAGTTGGCTCAAGGCCTCTATCATATGTTCAAGGCGGTGTCTGAAGCTCATCAGCAAGACGCTGTGATCAACAAAGACGAACAACAGGCCTTCCGTGAGGTGGCTAGACGGCCCGATGGGCCCGTTCTCTCCCAGATGGGAGAATTGTTGACCGAGGATGACCGCCACTGTGCGGCTCTTCTTCATCGACTGGTCACAGGTGAGGGCAACAGCGACCCTGCTGCGTCCGCACAAGTCGGCAACGTAGTTCCCGATGACGCAGAGTTCTTCCCCTGTCAGCAGATGGTTGATGAGCCTCAACAAGGTGTCCGGGAAGAGGAGGAGTTCTTCCCCTGCCAACAGGCTGATGGGCTACATGAGGAAGAGGATGCGGTCCCCGAGGATGGCAAGTTTTTCCCCGCCCAACAGATGATCGATGAGCGTCATGATGAAGCGATGGTGGCTCGGTCGTTAGCGAAGGTGAACGAGAACTTAGAGGAGTACTTTGCACGGCCTCAGAGCCATCTGCCCCAAGACGATCTTGCCACACCTGAGGGGCAGCAGAGGCTCTCTGCTGGACTGGGGCTGGCGAGGGAAGAGGCGATGACCCCTGTCCTGCAAGGATTGCGGGGGGCGATTCTGAAGCTAGTGAGACGTTTACCGACGCCAGATCCCAGCGAGAGTGCCGAGGATCGATTGAAGAGCGGTCGAGGAAGTCACGCTGTTGCTGAACGGGTCGAGGTGGATGAAGAGGGGCGCTGGCTCGATCTTCTCCAGGCATTCGCTCGTCATGACCTGCACTGGTTTGAGAGTGAGACGACACTTGATGCTACGAGTCTTGTCCTCTTTGAGCAATGGATGTACCGCTATCTCCTATACGCCATCCGAGACAAACAGTTGGCTGATGGTCAGAGACAGCTGGACGAGCTTTCTAAGATGTCCCCTACTCTGCCGGAGTATGGCCTGCGCCTGGCTAAGCTAAAAGAGCATCTACTGCGCCCCACGGCCTATACCTACGAACACTTCTCAGATCGCTTCCTGCGCACCTCCATGGTCTTTGAGGCGGTACATGGCTGCCGATTATGGCAGCGTCAAGTGACTCAGCTGGAGCGATCGATTCAGGAGATGAGGTCGGGTGAAGATGATCTCGTACTGCAGTTGAATACGGGGATTGGCAAGACGTTCTACATCGGTCCTGAAACGGATCTCGTGGCGGCCGATGGACGAGTGTCCTTGGTGAACTGCTTCACTCCAGCCCTCGCCCCGGTCTGTTCGGCGCAGGTACGCCATGCTCTGGCTACAGTAGCTGGACGGCCCTGCCTGGAAATACAGAGTACGCGTTCAAAACCTCTCGATGAGGGACAGCTGCGCGCGCTCATTGCCCGATGCGAACGAGCCATCTTACACCGAGAATCTTTCGCATCGAAGAAGACTGACTTCCAGTCCCTCGAGCTCATCTTCATCGAGAAGTACATGGAGTACGTAGAGGGGTTGAAGGAGGGCGGACTGCTGAAGAACCTCATTGGGTCCTGTTACAAGCGAGATACGAAGAAAACCGCAACCCGCGCCCAGAAGAGACACCTGAATTACTATCGTGACCTTTTGCGTCTGATTCGCAGCGGTATGAAGTTAAATGCCGACGAAGCTCATGAGATGTTCCGACGGAAGGATGAGTTGAACCACCCGCTATCGGGTCAGTCTCATCTACCGGAGAGCACGGTGCGCCAGGTGCTGGATGGCGTCTATCTGATGTTTGAGGATCCTCAGCTTCATGCGCTCCTTCCTCTTGATGGACGAACCACCTTCGATCTCGAGGCCTATAAGGAGTGGGGTAAGGATCGACTTGCAGACTTGTTAGGGCGCCAGATGAAGATCCCTCCTGACGAGTTACCGGCTTTCCATACCTACTTGACCGATCGCACGGCCCCTACCCCGCGCTTCATACGGAATCACCCCCAGAAAGAGCAGATGGCGCTCATCAGAGGTCTGGTCAATGTCCTCTTGCCTGAAGCCTTGAAGATGACTTTCTGCGTGCACTTTGGGCTTCCGAAGGATCCCGCGGTGGCCGAGCCGGAGATCGCGATTCCCTACTTGGGTAACGACCGTCCTTCTCAGGACTCTAAGATCAAAAATCCTCTGGAAGAGCTCATCAAGACGGCGATCTCCTTTGCTCATCGGCGCTTGAATGCAAGTCAGATTCGCACGCTATTGGATAGACAGCTGATCCAAGCTCGTGAGGAAGCAGCGGCTCTGGGGATTCGTTTTGAACAGACAGAAAAGGCTCGAGTGCTTGCCGAGTGGATGGGCGTCTCTGCTGACCAATGTGCCCGACTCTTGGCGAAGTCAGATGGAGACCTCCCTGAGGAGATCCTTCGGTCTGTGAACCGGCATCACGGTGCGGTCATGACCTATGTGATGGCTGCCGTGTCGCCTCGTATGACGCACTTCACCCATAGCTTGCGCAGCGACTCTCACCACTTCTCCTCGATGTTTGCCTCCTCTGTAGCTGGGACGGCGACGCCTGAACATGAGGGCAGCTTCCCGGTAGGAACCAAGGTCCTGTGGGATCCTGGTACTCTGGGCGAGACCGTCGACTTCTTGATGCAGCGCTGCAACGATGCCGAGCACATCCACGCTCTGGATGCGACGAGTCCTATAGCGACCCTCGATGAGATCCTACCGCGCTTTTTTGCCCCGGGCTCGCGGGCGGCCATGATCGTGGATGGTGGAGCTCTCTTCCACGGTCTGAAAGGTCAAGAGGTTGCGGAGCGCATCTTGGCCTATGTTCGTCAGCATCGTCCCGACATCCAAGGGGTGATCTTCAATGACGACCAAGGCGAATTGAAGGTGCTTAAGCAACCCGGGCAGAAGCCCGATCCCTATCTGCAGGGCTCGCTTCCTCCTAATGCCCTTACCCATATCACCTACCTTGGGCATTTCTTCCGCACAGGGAGCAACGTGCTCCAGGCTGCGGGGACTGAGGGCGTCGTACTGATGGGTCCTTCGTCCAACCTCGATGATATCTGCCAGAGCGTGGGTCGTATGAGGGGATTGAGGACCTCAGGGCAGAAGATCCACATGGCCATGAACCGTACTCTGCATGAGCAGTTGTTGGAAGATGGGCAACCCTCGATGGCGCAGATCATCCGACATCTCCGTATCAATGAAGCTCGTGAAAAAGCCGAGGATAGCTTCTTGGCGGCGCACCAGAAGATGAACAACCTTGTGCGTCGCTGCGTTCTCGATGCCGTCCTCGAAATGGAAGACTTGGACAAGACCTACCAGCTCTTTGAGAACTACAAGGATCTCTTCGTTTCGAAGATGTCGCTGGATCCGTGGGCTCTGTTCGGGGATGCCGAAGGGTGGAGAGATCCCCAGGCTGTACTCAAAGAGCATATGGAGAGCCTGTGGCGCAAGTTTGGAAGTGACAAGAGGTTCTCTTCCGGAGACAAGGCTCGGGTTCGAGCCCGGATGGAGGGGATTGTGCGGGAGTCGCCCCAGTATACGCCAGAGCAGGTACTCGTTGGCTCCAAGGGTTCCTCAGTCGTATCGCTGGCTCTTGGACAGTCTGAACAGATAGCGATCTCGCAACAGATGGCCACCGAACAGCAGGCGCAGGTGTCTCAGGAGGTCCAACAGCAGGTGCAGCAAGAGGTGGACCAGCAGCTGCAACAGCAGATGGACGAGGCGACCCAGGAGGCTCACCCCCCCTCTCGTCATCTCTCTGAAGAGCGTGCTAGTTGGGGGGAGAAGGTTTCTTGTCTGGCCAACTTAAACTGGTTGGTGGCGACCGATCCTGCTGGCCCTGTGGATCTGAAGAAGGTGAGCTTCTTATCTGTTCCCTCTTATTTGAGACGTTCTGCAGAGTTCGCGCCCATTGCTAACCAGTTCACTCCCACGATGTATTGGACCAGCAACTCCCTTGGGATCTACACGAATGGCACGCTGGCGCTTCCCTACTCGGATGTGCAGCAACCGATGGCGCACCTACTGCTCATTCAGCGGCAGAATGGAGATCGCACGGAAACCTCTTCGATTGCCCTTACGCAAGAAGAGGCCGTGGACTGGAACAGAGAGCTACGGAAGGCTCAAACCATTCACCCGAACTTAAAATTCGGCGTGTATGACCTCGTGCACCAGAAGATCATCCAGACCACGTCGATGCAGGGGCTCACCGAGGAGGATCTCTTCGCCGATACCCAGTGCATGGAAGACATAGGCCGTTGGGGCTACCTGGCCGGATACACGACGGTCTATCGCGCTCCCAATCCTACCGTGGCGGAGGACCTGCGTCGCTTCATGAGTGGCTGGATCCAGGATAAGAGTTCCGACATGGTCAACTGCTTCCTGGCCATCCGCAAGCGGTTTGGGGTGGAGCCTTATGCGAAGAGCCAGATGGAAGCGATGATGATCAAGGCCCTGCGCGTTGATCCATTCACCTTGCATCGGGCTCAACGCTTTAGTTCTTGAGGCAAGGAGATTCTGAATGGACTCTCTTCAGTGGATCGGACGCATCCTAGCCATGTCATTGCGGCCAAACACAATCCCCTCGCTCCCTGTATACTCTTTGGCTCAAGGCGGCAGACCCGCTTGCTTAGATGATCTCTTTTCCCCAGTGTAAGCATCATGGAACTTGCTCGCTCAATGCTACGTCAGGCGACCCGATTTGGTTCGGGGACGTTCATCAGTCGTGTAGCTGGCCTATTCCGAGACATCCTCATGGCTGCGGTCCTTGGCAGTGGGGAGCATGTCGCGGCCTTCTTCATGGCCTTTCGGTTCAGCAACGTGCTCCGACGCATCTTGGGCGAGGGAGCGATGCAGTCGGCTCTCATCCCGGTCTTTGAGGAGTACCGCATCGAGAGTGAGGAGCGCGCGGCTCGTTTTTTCCGGGCCACCTGGGTCATGGTCTCTGGCATCCTCCTTATCATCCTCCTATTGACCGAGGGGATCTTAGGTTGGGTCAACTACACCTGGCCGCAGCACAGTTTCTCGGAGGCGTTCACCCTCACCATGGTGATGGCACCTGGCCTACTCTTCGTCTGCTGGTATGGGATCCAGGCCGCTCTGTGTACCTGCTATGGCCATTTCTTCACGCCAGCTGTAGCGCCCGCCGCGTTCAATATCATCTGGATCTTAGCCCTGATCTCTATGCAGGGATGGGCCCCTGCCGAGATCGTCACCGTCTTGAGCGCCACCATAGTAGGAGCCTATGCCCTACAGTGGATCGCTGTGACTCCGGTCACTGTGGGGGCACTCCGGCAGGCTCTGGGGCGCGATTGGTGGCGTGAGCGATTCGAGTCGCTGGCGCCTCTAAAGAGGCTGATTGCACCTCTGACCTTAGGTCTGGTCGGCGTGAGTGCCGCTCAGCTCAACAGCATGATGGATGCGGTCTTCGCCCGTGTGGCTGATCCCTCTGGGCCAGCCTATCTCTGGTACGCCATCCGGTTAGAGCAGGTGCCGATCGGCGTGATCGGAGTGGCCCTTTCCAATGCCGCCCTTCCGAGCCTGGCTCGTTGCCTCCATCGAGGTGCCCTTGGGGAATTTTCAGAGCTGGTGCGTACTAGCTTGGTGCGCAGTGGGCAGGCGATGCTCCTCTTCACCACCCTCTTCCTCGCCATGGGATATCCGCTCATGGAGACGATCTTCTGTCGGGGGGCCTTCTGCCGGATGGCCACAGCAGAAACAACGCTCTGCCTATGGGCCTATGCCATCGGCCTAGTTCCACAAACCTGGGTGATCCTTCTCACGCCGATCTTCTATGCGGCCAAAGACTACCGTACTCCTTCAGTGGCCGCCGTTCTCTCCCTCGCATGCAACGCCCTTCTCAACGCATGCCTGGTCTACTTCTGTGGACTTGGGGCTGTGAGTATCGCGCTTGCTACGGGCGTAGCTGCCGTGATCAACCTCTGCTGGCTATCGCACCGCATTCCCGGCACCCTCAACAAAGCCGTCTTCCTCCCCATGCTACGTTTCTGTCCGCCGCTGATGGTAGGAGCTCTCTGCGCTGTGGTGGCGGGCCTCTGGCTGGATGATCCCTCTCTTTCGATTCTCTATGGGGAGTTCCCTCAAGGGGCCAGCGCGCCGCTGTGGATCAAAGCAAGTAGTCTCCTTGCCCAAGGAGCCTGCTTCGGGGTCGGCTTCTTCCTGATGGGAGGATGGCGTCAATGGCGATCGATTCTGCAGGAGCAACCTCTCCCTTCGCGCATTAACTCTCTATAAAATTATATATAAGGTGGTCTAGAGGATGGAATCCTCCAGCTGAGGTGCGGAGCGGAGCTCCGTAAGCTGGCATAGTGTTCTAGAAAAAAAGATAGGCGGAGCAGGGGCTCCGCCTAGAGCGCCTTTAGCCGTGGTAGGCTAGGAAGTCGCAGACTGTATGGATGTTGATCGGCAGAGCCAACTGGATCTGGTCAATCGTAGGCAGAACCAACAGCGAGCCGCTGGCTGTGTTTGGATCCATCGACAGGTATTCGGGTACCGTGCGGCTACCGTGCTCGATGGCGTTCTTGACGACGAGGATCTCACGTGATTTCTCACGTAGGGAGATCTTCATGCCAGGGTGAACCACGAAGCTACGGATGTCGACCTTCTTGCCATCGACGAGCACATGGCCGTGGGCCACGAGCTGCTGAGCAGCAAAGATGGTAGGAGCAAAGCGCAGACGATAGACGATGTTGTCCAGTCGGCATTCCAGAGCTTGAAGCAGCTTGTTCGCTACGTCACCATGATGGGCTACTGCCTTCTCATAGTAGCGCATGAGTTGCTTCTCTGTGAGCATGCCGTAGCAAGCCTTCAGCTTCTGCTTCTCATCGAGCTGCATGCCGTAGTCTGATTTCTTCTTACGTTTAGCACCATGCTGCCCTGGAGGATGCGGCTTCTTCGCCAGGGGATTCTTCAGACGACCGAAGATATTGGTGCCATATTTGCGGGCAATCCGGTTCTTAGGACCGAGATAACGTGCCATAATGGCCTCTAACTTAGGCGGAGAACTACCAACATATCCTGATGATCGAGGGACTCCGACGTTCTCCGCGCCGTCGGGCTTCTCAATCGAGGCGCACCATGTTATCCTAAGCCTCCGTAATTTATCTATATTGCTATGTCTGAACATCTTCCTCTTGATCAAGCCCCCTATTGGGTCGTCGCCGCTTACTACCTCGTCCCCTTGGATCAGCCCAGGGAAGAGATCGATCGTCATAGAAAGTTTTTACTGACCAGAGATGCCCGCTCAAGGATCTACATTGGACCTGAGGGGATGAACATCCAGATGAGCGCGAAGGCGGAGGATGCCGAGGCGTACATGGAGTGGTTGCGTCAGGATGAGCGTTTCCCTGGCATCGAGTTCAAGGTGCAGGGAAGTCGAGAGCAGGTGTTCCCAAGATTGACGATCAAGTGGAAGCAGCAGCTGGTGGCAGTGGGGCGTCCGGTGGATTTGAATCAGGCGGGTCCTCATCTGAGTTCAGCTGAGTGGCGCAAGACCATCGAAGAGGGAGGGGAAGATCTCATCCTGTTGGATGTACGGAATCGGTATGAGTGGGAAGTGGGTCATTTCAAGGGAGCGATCCCTGCTCCTTGCGAGACCTTTCGGGAATTTCCGGAATGGGTACAGCAGCTCAAGCAGCAGGTCGATCCGTCAAAAAAGAAAGTCCTGATGTGCTGCACGGGTGGGATTCGCTGTGAGTTCTTTTCAGCTCTCATGAGGGAGGAGGGATTTGAGGAGGTCTATCAGTTAGATGGTGGCATGCTCAAGTATAGCGCTGAGGATGGCGATGCCCTATGGGAGGGGAGTCTCTTTGTCTTCGATGATCGCCTCACCGTACCGATGGGACCCAATGCGGCTCCATGTGGACGCTGCCACCATTGTGAGGCGGGGACGGAGCGCTACCTCAACTGTGCGAACATGGACTGCAATCGACTCTTCCTATGCTGTCCTGCCTGCCTAGAATCTCAGATGGGTTGCTGCTGTGAGGAGTGTCGAGCATCGCCGCGTCTCCGCAAACTGCAGAAAGAGAATCCCTATAAACCATTTGCCAGGGCGCACCTTGATGTGGAGCTTGCTCGAGGATAGCGGCGTCGCTGTTCGGTTTTTAGCGCCTTTGGAGCAGCAGCTCACTGGGCGGTCGCGTCGAGTCAGCTGGGCTCAACTAGAACAGCAGCTCTCCTCCACGAGGGTCTTGGTGATTCCCGGGGGACGGGACCTGCCCTATCTCGAGGCGATTCTCCAGGGGGACCGGGTGCCTCGACTTCAAGAGTGGGTGCAACAAGGCGGTGTGGTCCTGGCGCTATGTGCTGGAGCCTACTTCGTGTCGACCTCTATTGTATTCGATGGAGGCGGTCCACTGGAAGTCACTGGCGAACGACCCCTTCGGTGGATCCAAGGGAGGGCAGTTGGGCCAATGCCATGGGCAGCGCCCTTTGCCTATGACGACTGGCGTGGTGCTCGTGTGGTTTCACTCCAGACGATCTGGAGTAAGGCGCCTTTGCGCGCGGTGTACTACGGCGGATGTACCTGGGTGGAGCTCCAATCAGGAGACGTTCTGGCCCGCTATCCCTGCGGAGCTCCGGCGATCGTGCAGCAGGCCGTAGGAAGGGGCTATGTGGTCGCCTGTGGTGCCCATCCAGAATGGCCGTTGGATGAGCTCCCTCCAGAGTGGAGAGAGTCAGATCACTCCAGAGCGCTATTATGGCAGCTCCTCGATCAGCATATGGAGGCACTATGCACACACTGCATGTCCGCTCTTGTGTAAGCACCATGGACGAAGCTCGAGCCCACTGGCTAGAGAAAGGGCCCCTTTCCTCCTCATGGCTCCTTGTGCGGGCCGATGAGCAGACCTGCGGACGAGGGACATGGGGAAGGCCCTGGAGCTCACCCAAGGGCAACCTCTATCTTACGTTGAGTGGTCGATGCGATCAGTCACCACAAGATCTCCCTCAGGAGGTCTCCAATGCCATCCAAGAGATGTTGAAAGCACGCGGGCTGGATGTTCAAAGGCGAGGTCTGAATGACCTCACGATCCATGGGAAAAAACTGTGTGGGGCCCTTGTGGAGCACTGGATGTGCCAGGGACTGTCGATGATCTCGATTGGAGTGGGACTGAACGTGGCCATGGCCCCTGACGTCCCTGAGCAGTTGACCACCTGTCTGGTTGATTGGGGATGGAACGAGTCCCTGGACCGAACGGCGGAGCTTGTGACGGAGAGTCTTCTCCAAATGCTGCAACGACGGACGCTTTATGCCTGAGCTGAGCGACCTCCACGCTCCTCTCAAGGAGGAGCAGCTCTTGAAGATGAGTCGCGAAGGGTCGTTGACCCATCAGGGTCGTGCCTTGAGTGTCGACCTATGGACGGTATGGCATCCGGTCATCCTTCTCGGACCCGAGGTCGCGCGCATGCAGCTGCGTGAGGATCGGACTGCTGTAGTGAACCCTCGCTATGTGGATGAAGCGGATTGGTGTGAGGAGGGGTGGGTGCTCTTCGGGCGTGTGCTCTATCGATTGCCAGAGGATGCCGAGGGTTGGAGAGTTCCCCAAGCCTGTTCGGAGGGGGCCATTGCCCAATGGAAACGAGAGTGGCCCGTGGAAGGAGAGTGGGTGGAGCAGACCACGCCCCACCTCGTCCTACGAGATAAGACAGGTCGCTTTGTCCAACTGATGGAACGTGGGGCCTCTCTGCGGCCAGCGTCCCCGCAATCTCCTTGGGCCCGGGATCTTCTGGAAGCGGGCTATCAGAGGGCGATCTCTGGAGAATATGTGAGTCCGCCTGACAGGGCCTTTGAAGCGCTTCAGCTGCTCTTAGAATGTGGTTGGACGGCAGAATTGCGTAATCAGGGGCCTGTTCAACTGTTGACGAAGCGAGAGATAGCCTTGGGATCGAATGGCCATCTATCAGGGGCGCTTCACTTTGGGACAAGTGAGGTGCCTCTGGAACGATGTGCCAAGCAGGCTGAAGGTCTTGTGGCCCTGCCTATTGGATGGGGGCTTTTGCCTCCCGACCCTTTCTGGAAAGAGTTGGTGATGGATGGGGAGGGAGTACGGTTGAAGAGAAGCGCGGCAGGGCGCGTCTCCCTTGAGGGCATCGAACTGTCCGCCTCCGGTACTGAGTGGATGGGGATGGAGTGGCCCGAGCAGCCAGATCCCTCGTTTAAGGGCACCTTGCGCCCCTATCAAGAGGTGGGTCGTTCATGGATCCTCGGTCATTATAGTCGAGCAGGTGGGGGGATCTTAGCCGACGAGATGGGGCTGGGCAAGACAGTCCAAGTGTTAGCGGCCCTTAGCCACTTACCCACCCCTGTGTTGATTGTGGTCCCCACCAGCTTGATTCCCAACTGGTCCCGTGAAATCCAGAGATTTCTGCCTGAGGCCCACTTGATCGTGCACCATGGCGTCGCACGAACAGAGCCAGCTCCTGCGGAGCTGGCACAGACCATCGTGCTCACGAGCTATGGCCTTGTCCGCACCGATCCATGGATCCGACGCATCTCCTGGGAGGCGGTGATCTGCGACGAGGCACACCTCCTAAAGAATGCCGATGCCCAGACTACGCAGGCAGTGCATCAGCTGAAAGGCCGACTGCGCCTGGCCGTCACAGGAACTCCTCTGGAGAACCATCCAGAGGAGCTACGTACGCAGCTGAGCTTCCTAGAGCCCGATGCTCTTCTAGACAGAGCTCGGTGGGAGGCTGCCTTCACGACGGGCCTGGGTCGTCAGGCGCTGAGGAAGCATTTGGAGCCTTTGCTCTTGAGGCGTCGCAAAGTCCATGTGGCAACCGATCTCCCCCCTCTATTGGAGCAGCTGGTCTGGTTAGAGATGTCCGCCGAGCAAAAGGGGTGGCATGAGGAGCTACGGCAGGAGGCGCGATTGCATGGCCTGCCGATTCTACAGATCCTCGAGCGTCTCATGAGGATGCGACAGCTGTGTTGTACACCGCAGCTGTTGGGACTACCGGGAGCTGGTCCCAAGTTGGAGCAGCTATGGGTGGATCTGGAGGAGCTGAGAGCTGAGGGGGCGTCTGTTGTGGTGTTCAGTCAGTTCGCCTCGTTCTTAGAGCGTGCCAGAGATCATGTGCAGGGTATCGGCTCGATCGAGCTGCTCACCGGTGCCTCCAAGGATCGCGGGGCGATTGTGGATCGTTTCCAATCAGGGGAGACGCCCATCCTCATGGCAACCTTGAAAGCAGGGGGTGTTGGTCTGAACCTGCAGCGGGCTGATGTGGTGATCCTCCTCGAGCCATGGTGGAATCGAGCAGCTGAGCAGCAGGCGATCGACCGCGCTCACCGGATCGGACGAGAGGGAAAGGTCTTGGTGCGGCGCTACCTCATGGCGGACTCGATCGAGGAGAGGGTGCGCAGCCTGCAGGCTCGGAAGCTGGAGTGGGCCAATGCTCTATGGGAGGATGCGGATGTGCCGTTACGCGACCTGGGCGATCAGGACTTGGAGTGGTTGTTGGGGAGTGACTAGAGGCCAATCCCCATCTGGTAGTTAGCTTTTGGAGCACATGAACTTACTCGCTATTAGGCTGCTTATGCTGATTCCCTTCGGCCTGGGGATCACCCTGTTGTGTTGGTTCTTTCATGGCGGCGGTTTCACGAAGCAAGCTACCGCTAGAGCGGCCCGCGCGTGGTTGTGCTTTGAGATTGGGGCGATGATTGCATTTCTTGTGATCAGCTCATTGCTCAACGAGCCAGCGTCGTCTTTGCGGGAAGTGATTTCTCACTGGGTATTGGGCTGTGGTGGGGCCGTTGGCGTCGGGTACTTTGTGACGGCAGGTATCCGTGCGTTCTGGCCACAGGTTCCCCTACTTGGGGGCCTCGGCGCTCTGGGAGCCATGTGCATTGCAGGCTCTAGCGTGTGCATGGTGCTTGTCAGTCGAAGTGCCTAGGGATTGCGCCGGAATCAACCATTTCGATGTCGAGACTCAATGACGCAACAGGCTTGTGCAAGAGTGTCGATTTCCCCTGAGACCTGCTGAGCGGTCTGGGCATCGAGGTTCGCGTCCCACTCATCGAGCAGCACCAAGGGCACTCGAATGTTGTCCTGGATCTCTTGCAGACTCCGTCGTAGGAGCTGTCCGGTGCTACCCTCACTGGAGTGGCTTTGGAACATGAGGTTGTGCTTCGCCGGGAGGAAGAATGCTTGGTCTCCCAACTGTTGTTTGAGTAGGAGCAGTAGGCTCGTCTTCCCGCTTCCATTGGCACCACGCAGGGTATACCTGCCGGTTCTTGGAGGGGAGCTCAAGAGGTCCAAAGCGTGACAAGGGCTAGTAACTGCTGGTTAAAATCTACGAAAATCTATGCAAATATAGGCATCGGCACATAGAATTTTAATCGTATGAAAGTCAGCATTCGAGAAGCAGCTAAGACCTTAGGGGTTCATCCGGATACGCTCCGAAGATGGGAAGCGATTGGACGCATTGAGGTGGAACGTACAGCTCGTGGCCATCGGAGATATGATCTAGCCAAGCTCAAGGGGATCAAGCCGAGACCCGAGACTATTGAACGAGCGATAATAGGTTATGCTCGCGTGTCCAGTCATGATCAGAAAGGAGACCTAAAGAGGCAAGTTGAGCTACTTGAGGCCTATGCTGCGGCTCATGGTTGGACCTACGAGATCGTGGAGGACCTTGGATCGGGCCTAAACTACAACAAGAAGGGTTTGCGACAACTCATCAAGAGGATATGCTCGGGCCGTGTTCAGCGTTTGCTGCTCACTCATAAGGATCGTTTGATGCGGTTTGGATCCGAGCTCATCTTCTCGCTCTGCGAGTACTTTGGGACGGAAGTCATCATTCTAAATGCCAAAGAAGAATCCTCGTTTGAGGACGACCTGGTGCAAGATGTACTCGAGATCATCACGGTCTTTTCGGCACGGCTCTATGGAGCGCGCAGTCGCAAGAACCGCAAGCTATTAGAGGCGCTCAAGGAGGCTGCTGATGGCTTGTAAGACGCTCGAGCTCACCTATCAAACGCGCCCTGAGTATGATGCCAACGCGCTTGCCGCTCTGTCGGAGTGGATGGAGATCAATTCCACCATGATCCATACGCTGTTCAAAAGGATCTGCGCTGGTGAGGATCCCCACGAGGTGAAATCCTCCATGATGGTCGAATTTGGAGCGACGGCGCGGCAGTTCAATGCAGGACGAGTGGATGTCGAAGGTAGGATTGCATCGTGCAAGGAGCAGCAAAAAGCTCAGATCAAGGATCTTCGCAAACGTCTCGCCACGTTAGATAAGAAGATAGAAGACACCGAACAAGGTGAGACTCTCAGCGCAAAGGAACGACGCTGGCTCCATGAGAACAAGCGAAAGCGCGAACGCAACCGACACAAGCTCGCAGCTTTGGAAAAAGCGGATAAGGAGGGCAAGGTCTCGCTCTGTTTCGGTGGGAAGCGGCTCTTTCATGCGCAGCATGCGCGGGAAGAGAACGGCTATGCCTCTCATAAAGAGTGGTTGGCGGCATGGCGCGAGAGCCGCACGAATCAGTTCATGGTCCTTGGATCGAAGGATGAGTCGGGAGGGAATCAGACCTGTACCGCGACGATCGCAGAGGATGGTAGCCTTACTCTCCGGCTACGCCTACCTAATGCACTCATCCCCAAATATGGAAAGTACCTCATCCTGACAGGCGTACGTTTTGCCTATGGGCATGAGGAGGTGTGTCGAGCACTGCGCTCCTGTACCGAGCGGGCGCAACGCATGAAGGATGGAGATC
>JBMOFD010000010.1:0-36109 GCA_049314435.1 Chlamydiia bacterium
AACGCTGAGCAATCGGGGAGTGCGCACAAGACGGTGATGTTTGTGCATCGAGCCAATGAGCCGCCTGTTGAGTGCACCATGGTGCCCGATCTGGCTCTGGCTGTAGCTGAGCGATTTGCCCTCCAAGGGAAAAACGTCTTAGTGCTGCTCACCGACATGACGGCGTTTGCGGATGCTCTGAAGGAGCTGGCCATCACGATGGACCAGATCCCATCGAATCGAGGCTATCCTGGTAGTTTGTATAGCGACTTGGCAGCGCGCTATGAGAAGGCTGTGCAGATCGATGGCGGTGGATCGATTACGATCATTGCCGTGACAACGATGCCAGGGGATGATGTGACCCACCCGGTTCCCGACAATACGGGCTACATCACCGAGGGGCAGATCTATCTAGCCAATGGGCACATTGAGCCATTCGGATCGCTAAGCCGTTTGAAGCAGCAGGTGATCGGGAAGGTAACTCGAGAAGATCATAATGAACTTGCGAATGCTCTGATTCGGCTGTATGCCGATTCCAGGAAGGCGCGTGAGCGACAGGCGATGGGATTCCGTGTCAGCTACTGGGATGAGAAGCTGCTGAAGTTTGCGGGTCTGTTCGAGGAGGAGATGATGAATCTTCAAGTCAACTTGCCCCTAGACCGAGCGTTGGACCTGGGATGGAGAATCTTGGCCCAGTGTTTTGAGCCGACTGAGGTGGGCATGAAAGCCAAGTTAGTCGATATCTTCTGGCCGAAGGGAGGAGAGTGAGTTGACCACGCTGCGTCTTACCAAGGCCGAATTACGCGCACAGACGTTGAAGCTGGCGCAGTTGCAGAAGTATTTGCCTACGTTGCAGCTGAAAAAGGCTCTTCTCCAAGCGGAGGTCTTGACTGCGCAGCAGCAGCTCGAGGTTCTTCTTGGCAGAGTGGAAGAGCATCGTAATGCAGTGGAGCAGCTTCAGGGGCTTCTCTCTACCACGGAGTTTGATCCGACGAGTGTGCAGGTCGCACAGGTAGAGATAGGGTATGACCATGTGGCTGGGGTGGAGCTTCCTCGCCTTGAGGTCTTGACCTTTGTGCCGATTGAGCTCTCTCTCTTTCAGAGTCCGGCGTGGGTGGACCCACTTGTCGCCTCTGTGCAGGCGATGCTGTCGGCGATTGAGCGTTCTCGTATTGGTGAGATGCGGCTACAAGCTCTGCAGAGCGAGCTACGCGAGGTGACCACGCGTGTGAATCTCTTTGAGAAGATCCTCATCCCACGGACTCGGGCCGCCATTCGTAAGATCAAGGTCTTTCTAGGGGACATCCAGCTCAGCGCCATCGCTCAAGCCAAGGTAGCTAAAGAGAAGATCCTAAGCCGTGTACAAGAGGAGGAGTCCTGATGCGAGTCGATGTCGAAAAGGTCCTGCTCGTAGGTTCAGTGAGTGAGCAGGAGGCGTTCTTCCACCATGTGCAGCGGATGGGCGGTCTCCTGGAGTTCATCGGGCAGCCCGTGCACGTAGGGGCAGAGCTCACCGGTTGGATCGACCAATTGCAGAGCGCTCTCAAGATCTTGCGTCACCAACCCGCGCGTCAGCAGGAGATGCTCCCTCAGCATAGGACGACGGAGGAGATTGTTCACGAGGTTCTGAACCTGGAAGCTGAGCGTCTCACCTTAGAAGAGCAGCATCGAGCGCTTGCGATCGAGGCTGCGCGTGTAGAGCCATTTGGAGAGTTCATCCCCAAAGACATCCGCTGGTTAGAGAGCATCTCGCGGCGGCGCATGCGGTTTTTTTTCGTTCCCTCTGTGACGCCCGCTTCTAAGCGACCTGAGGTAGAGGGGTTGATCCCTCTGGGTTCGGCCTTTGATCTGGACTACTTTGCTGGGCTTCTACATGAAGAAACGGTTCCAGCTCCCTATGTGGAGATGGAGTTTGTTCGTCCCATTCAGGAAGTGCATGATGAGCTTCAGCAGAACCGTACTCACTATCGCAAGGTGCTCAGGCAGTTAGAGCAAGCCGCTGCGTGGATCGAAGAGCTACAGGATCGCTGTTTTCAGGTGATCGATCGAAGAGATCTTAGGCAGGCCTTGGCTAGTGTACGTCCCATCATGGAGGGACACCTCTTTGCCAGCTACGCTTGGATGCCCCGTACGCAGCGCGCTAAGGTGCAGCAGGTCTGTCGTCGTCACCAGGTTCTGATGAAAGGGGTGGCGATCGAGTCTCACGATCAGGTCCCCACGGACCTAGAGAATCGTGGGCTCAATCGCATTGGCGAAGACCTCGTTAACCTGTATGACACGCCCTCAACGAACGATCGAGACCCCTCAGGGTGGGTTCTATGGTCCTTTGCGCTCTTCTTTGCGATGATCATCAACGACGCCGGCTATGGCCTCCTCTTCGTCCTAGGCGCCCTCGGTGTCTCCTGGAAGAAAGGTAAGCTGCGTGGGGCGATGAAACGTTTCCAGCAGCTGGTTCTGCTCCTGGGATTCTGCAGCATCATCTGGGGCATGGGTGTACACAGCTTCTTCGGTTTGAATCTGCTTCCTGGCAGTGCCCTTGTAGAAGCTTCTCCTCTGGAATGGATGGTGGAGAAAAAGGCGGAGTACCATCTGACAAGACATGATGCAGTCTACCAGGAATGGGTCGGGCGGTTCCCAGAAGTGGCTCAAGCCAAATCTGGGGAACAGTTCCTGATGGCGGCGGTAGACCGCCAGCATGGAGAACCGAAATTTAAGGCACTCGAGACCTTCAGTGGCAACGTCCTCATGGAGTTCGCTCTCTTTGTGGGAGTCGTGCACCTCAGCCTGGGTATGGTCCGTCACCTGGACCGTAACATGGCGGGTCTCGGCTGGATCCTCTGCATGTGGGGAGGCTTCCTTTTTGCCCCGAGCTTTTTGAAAGCGACCTCCTTCTTCCAATATGTCGTGGGCATCCCGCCGGCGATTGCTGAGCGCTATGGGCTGGAGGTCATGCTTGTTGGTGTGGGATTGGCCTGTATTCTGGCTGTGGTGCAGCGTGGTTGGCTGGGGCTCACGGAGATCACGAAGGGGATCTCCCTGCTCTCCGATGTGCTGAGCTACCTGCGACTGTATGCGTTAGGGTTGGCTGGTGCGATCATCGCTTCGGTTGCTAACGATCTAGGCAGTGCTGTCGGGTTGTTTGCGGGCACGTTGATCATCCTCGTCGGTCATATGGTGAATATCTTGATGACGGTCATGGCGGGCGTGATCCATGGACTCCGCCTAAACTTTCTCGAGTGGTACAATACCTGCTTTGAAGGAGGCGGTCGGTTATTCCGTCCCCTTCGCTTACTTTCACGTTTTTCTGAATAGATAGGGGTCTTATGGACTATGCGATGTTGGGCCCAGCCGCTGTGTTGGGACTTGGGTGTATTGGCAGCTCAATCGGTTGTGGGATCGCCGGGATGGCCTCTCATGCTGTGATGTCTCGTGTGGAAGAAGGTCACGGGAAGTATATCACCGCGGCGGCGATGCCAGCGTCGCAGAGTCTCTATAGCTTCATCCTGATGTACATCATGATGAACGCCATCCGCTCGGGCCAGCTTGACCCTTTCAATGCGATCGGGATCGGTGTCTTCAGTGGTGTCGTCATGCTTATGAGCTCGATGTACCAAGGGATGTGTGCTGCCAGTGCGATCCAAGCCAGTGCTCGACAGCCTTCGATCTATGGTAAGAGCCTAGCGTCTTTAGGGATCATCGAAGGGTTCTCCCTCTTTGACTTCGTCTTCACGCTGCTCCTTATCGCCTAGACTCAATGGGCGTACAACGGCTCTGGTGGGCGCTTTTCTTCGGATTGACGGGGTGTACGGGGCTCTTCACCACAGCCCCCTCCATCGAAGTCATGAGACAGGTCATCGACCGAGACTTCTATGCGAGTGCCCAGATTGGGACCCCAGATCCACAAGCCCCCCATTATCTAGAGGGAGAATGCCTGGTCATTCGCTGGTGTGTACCAGAGGATTGGGTGGGCACAGACGCTAAAGTTCTTCTCGAAGTTCTCTATCGTAATCGCGAGCGTCAACAGCAGCAGTGGCCTATCGTCGCCAAAGAACAGACGATACGCGTGAGTAGTATGGGAGAGGAGTTCTGCCGGACTAGGGGTTTCCTGACGTACAAAGTCTCGATCGTCGATCAGGGACAGACCCTGGTCTCCGCACCACATCAACTTTGGTTCAACTGGATCGATCCCGCAGCCCAAGAGTCGGCTAGCGAATGAAGTGCTAACAGGGTCTGTTCCCAGCTGAGACATGGGTCTGTGACCGATAGACCTGGCGTAGGATCACCCTGAACGAGCTGTCTGCCCTCGTGTAGGTAGGACTCGAGCATGATCCCCCCAAAGCGCGGATGCTCTAAGGGCAGCCGATCCAAGATCTGCAGTTGACCTCGGGACGTCTTGCGGGCGTTCCCGTGGGCGCAATCGATGAGGAACTGCGTAGGGATCTGCCGCTGTTCTAGCCCCTCTGTCATGACCTCAAGTTCATCTGGCGAGATGTTGGGTCCATCGAATCCGCCACGCAGGATGATGTGACTGTCTGCATTGCCCGGTGCAATCGCCGCGCAGAGCCGTCCATCGCCATTGATCTGGTAGGTCGACTGGGGATGGCGAGCGGACCAGATGCTATCCAGGGCGGTCTTCACATCACCGGTGAGGTCATTTTTGATCCCTACAGGGAAAGGAGCCGCGCTGGCCAATTCTCGGTGGATCTGGCTCGAGCAAGTGCGTGCGCCTATACAGCCCCAGCTAAGGCAGTCCTCCACATAGGGGAGCAGGGCCGGCTGTAGCAGTTCGGATCCGAGGGCTACTCCGGAGTTCAAGAGAGATCTGAGAAGGACCCGAGTGGCTTCTACGCGTCCAATGAGCTCGTCAGGATGGCTAGCATGGACATATCCCTTCCATCCATCGAGAGAACGGGGTTTTTCGAAGAAGGCCCGCATCACGATCACCCACTCAGAGGGGAGGCTCTTCTGGGCCTCACAGAGTAACTCCGCATAGCGTAGAGCACCCTCGTGGCCATCGAGGCTGCAGGGACCCATGATGATCAGGAACCCATGCCCGTGGAGTGCTTCCTGGACCCGCTGACGAGCATGGAGTACGTTCTGCCTCAGAGTTTCATCAATGGGAAACGCTGTGACGAGTTCGTTTGGAGTGGGTAAAGGAGCTAGGAAAACCATGTGCGCCCAGCATAGCCGATGGGAAGTCGGTAAACAAGGTGCTCAGATGGGATGTTAGGCGATGGGAGCTATAGCCTCGCCAGATCCATCGTGACTCAAAGCAGGATGCATCCATCATCGGGTTTGTAGGTGGGTTCGCCAATGATCGGAGGGGTAACAGTTCGGGTTGTAGGGACCCATAAGTCCGGAGCGGTATCGTCTTGGACCCTACAGGCCTTCTGCATGAGTAGAGAGGTGTGCTGTAGGACGACTTCTCGGACCAGCGTGGCTTGGATGCTGTTTGTTCCGAATGCATGTTCTAAAATCAGAGCCGCTTCCTGTGCTCCGTGCAACTCCTCTCTTAAGGAGGCGTGGTCGGTGGAGGAAATCAGAACCCGCCGGCCGTTATAGGAGACGAGCTGATGCCCATCAGCGCTGACGGAGGCGTTTTCTCCATCGATACATCCGGGAAACTTCTCTCGATCAAGCCGGCGAAAGATGCCATTGACCTGAACCGCCATGACGCTCCAGTCAGGGGTAAGAAGTAGATCACCGACCCACTCGTTCGGTTGAATGGGACCCAGCTCCAATGGTTGGAAGGTCCTTTTAAGGATCTCGCCTGATGAGGCTTCGATGGCTAGGGTACTTAGCCACGCGGACGATTCACCCATGGCTCTGTCGCCTGCACTCCAGGAAACCATGCGCACCTCATCGGACGTTTCTCTTATTAAATTTTCGGGTCTGGTGCGGGAATTACTAATATAGCTGCGTGGGCCTGGAAACAACCTGGATTCGAAGGCCCCTACGAATTGACCAGATACGCGATTCCAGATCAATGAAGTGCGTCGAGGGCTAACCCCTGCCCCTGCTATGACCCACTTGTTTCTTGGACTTACGAGGACCTGTCCGGTCAATGCGTCCTCGGACTGAAGGGTCTGTGTAACTTCGCCGCTCCAGCTCACAAAGTAGATGATGAAGCCATGGTCGGGTGCCGAGACGATGCCGGATCCATCGGGTACTACTGAGACTTCGTACGGCCATGAGCGGGTCGCTTTGGGCCGTGAACACTTGGAGAGTTGCTTGCCATCAGTGGTTCGGTAGGTGGCCACCCAGGTGTCGGTGACCATCACGACCCTTTCCATGTCGTGTGAAAAGGAAGCGCGCCCCGATAGCTCGCCAAAATTCTTCCGCCACAAGCGTGTGGCTTTTCTTTGACGCGGGTAGATCCCGTTTCCACAGCGGCGCTCCGGGATATCTCTCCAGATTGACGTGGAAAATACTTTAATTATGTGGTCATGGCCCTTGCCTGGGTCAACAGCATAGGTTAAAAGGTACCGTCCATCTGCGCTTACAGTGGCTTCCAAGATATCGAGGCCCTGATGAGTGTCTTGATGAACGAATTCAGGGTGTGCAATGGCTGATGAGATGGCCACAATATCCTCGTAAAAGACCCATGCATGTCTTGCGTAACAATAATATACCTTTCCGTCGTATCGTGACATCATTTGTTATTACATTTGATCAAGCAAATATTATACCTTGGACGGAGCTCCAGCAGCCTCACGGTCGCCGCTAGAGCGAAGCGCTACGTGCTCTACGAAGAGCTGGCGGCCTTCTCTTGGCTAAACGGACGCGCATCGAAGAAGAGCTCGATCCCGATGATCAGCCCTTGTGGCTCCAATAGCGCCTTGGACGGGGAGGAGGCTGCACAACTTGTCTTCTATCGGCGCAGAAGCTGGTAGAGCAGAGTGACATTCCGATCGCCATAGAGATCAGCAATCTGCCGTAGGTGATCGATGGATAGTTGTCGAAGATCAGAAGGCTCGATGCGATAGAATTCGGTCACCAAGCTCTCCATCTCTTCCAAGTTATCAGCTCTCAGCTGTCGGGCCACCAGATCGCACAGCGCCTTTTCAGGGGAGGCGGCCAGAGCCCTACCTGCGGGAAACTCCCGAGATCGAACTCCTACTGGATAAACCGGCGAGGTCAGCTGGTAGTAGATGAAAGCAGCTATAGGCGTATAGATTACGCGTTTGGGTAGAACCGAAATGCTTGTCGGGTTGACGGCTCGTTCGGGGATCAAACCTTCTAGGGACAGGATCCATTCCAAGCTTAGGTAGCTGGGTCCGTAGAGGAGGTTGGCAATCGCCTCGAATGGAATTGAGCCCGGCTGAGCTGCTGGATGATCGGCGATAAGGAAAAAACCTCGTCGCAACCGGATGAGAGTCCCGTTCTGGACCAACGTGTGAATGACTCCATTGGGCTTCGGACTATCACGCAGAAGTGCATGCAGTATTGTGCTGGTCACATAGGGCAGCCGATGCCGAGGCAGGGAGAGGCGATACATACGAGGATAATCCCGAAAAACGGGATTATCCTCGTGCCATCCGTCGAAAAGCAAGGCACTCGTATCAGCCCGATGGAAGATCCGACAGGCGCGCGCCCAGGTGGCCAATGAGCTGAGAGGCTATGAGCAGGCTCTTCCCATTCTTAGGAAAGGCACAATCAGGTATCTCCAAGGAAGAGGACCAAGCGATGCAACTGATCAAAGAGCCGCCAGCGACCATACGCAATGTGATGCGTGCCTTGGGATTGGTGTTTGGCGACATCGGTACAAGCCCGATCTATACCTTCAACGTCATACTCCTTACGGTAGCTCCGACCCACGACAATATTATCGGCATCATCTCCCTGTTCTTCTGGACCCTCATCACAGTCGTAACGGGGCAGTATGCCTGGTTGGCGATGAGCGAGGCCAACCGTGGAGAGGGCGGACCGATGGTCCTTCGGGATCGGCTGGGGAGCCTGCTGCGCAATGGCCACAAGGCGGCGTGGCTGACCTTCATGCTGCATCTAGCCCTGGGGCTGATGCTGGGCGATGGTGTGATCACACCAGCGATCTCCATTCTCTCAGCTGTGGAGGGGATTTCACTGGTGCCTGGTTTAGAGGGGATTCCTCACTGGGGCGTGCTTGTGATCGCCATGGGCATCACCCTCCTGCTCTTCAAGTTCCAAAAGCATGGAGCAGATCGTGTCAGCGACTTCTTTGGTCCCATTGTCGTGCTTTGGTTTGTTCTTCTGTTCACGTCTGGACTCGTCTACGTCCACGATTGGAAGCCGATCTGGTTGGCTCTGAACCCGCTCCGAGGGATCTCCTTCCTCATCGACAACGCCTCCATTAGCTTCATCATCTTAAGTCAGGTCCTGCTGTGTGCCACTGGAGGTGAGGCGCTCTACTCCGACATCGGACACGTGGGCAGAAGGCCGATTCGTGTGGCATGGGCCTTTGTCTTCGTAGCCTTGGTCATCAACTACCTAGGGCAGGGCGCCTTCATGGAAAGCCACTCCTTTGGGGACAATATCCTCTTCCACCTCTTCCAAGAGTGGTTGCCGGTTATGTATGTGCCCTTCTTGATCCTGACATGTCTAGCGACGGTCATTGCCTCACAGGCCGTCATCAGTAGCGTCTTCAGTGTGATCTATCAGGTGATGGGTGCTCGGCTGTTCCCGACGATGCGCGTGGTCTACACCTCGTTGCAAATGCGCACGCAGATCTATCTGCCCGCTATGAACTGGATCCTCTTTGGGTGTGTGATTGCGACTCTGTTGATCTTCCAGTCCTCTGCGAGTCTGGCCGATGCCTATGGTCTGGCTGTGATAGGCACGATGACGATCACCGCGATCTTCCTCCTCATGATCTTCTGGAACGAGAAGTCGTGGCTTAAATTTGGATGTGCATGCGGGCTCTTGGTCATCGACGCAATGTTTCTTCTGTCGACCTTCTCGAAGATCCCGACCGGAGGCTACTGGTCTCTGATCCTTGCCGCGATCCCGTTTGGCTTGATGCGCCTCTATGCGGCGGGATCGCATCGCATCCATGCAAACCTTCGTCCTATGGCGATGGATGACTTCGTGGGTCTCTTCAAGAAGGCCTATCCCAGGCAGGTGCACCTCCCTGGCGAGGGGCTCTATGCCACGCGTTCCCTCGAGATGCTCTCGCCCTACATCATGAGTACGATGTTTGCGAACCAGATCATGTACACCACGAACATCATCTGTCAGGTGCGGCAAACCGAACAGCCCTATGGGCAGACGGCAGAGTTTCTCAACGATCCCGCTGCGGGTCTGAGACTCTTTCGCATTACGGTGGGCTATAAGGAAGTGGTCGATCTGGGGGATGTCTTCAGCGCTCATGGCATCCAGCCGAATGCCGTCTTCTACGGCGCCGAGGAGATCGTGGCTCGGCGGTGGCCGTGGACCCTGTATGCATGGCTTCGCAAGACGGGGAGTTCTTGGGTCCAGTTCTATCGGCTACCGATGGACGTAGCCCATGGTGTTATGCAGCGCGTGCAGCTCTAACAGCCGGCCGTTGCATCACTCCGCTGGTCGGGCGCGTTTGCGGGAAGGCTCCAGCGACGTCAGGTCTACTTGATTCGCACCCGGTAAGGATGTCGCAAGAGGTTGATCATCCCCAGTTGTAGGAGAGGGTGTGTAGAGTCTACGTCCCTTTCGCTCTCCTACCATGAATGCTGGAACACGCATGAATGAGGAGGGGTTCGAGCCCTCAGTGGCGTTGGGCACAGCGCCGTCTCGGCGCGCTCGATAGTTCAGCGGGATCGGTCTCACAGAGGGACGCTCTTTTGTCTCCGACGTGGCTGGGCTCTCATTAGGTAGAACCGAACAGCTTCTCCGGAAGAACTCCACCAGGCTTTGGTCTGTTGTATTTGTGCTTCCCTGAGGCTGAGTCTCCATCGACGGGGGACGAGCAGGCGTTCGCATAGGAATAAACGGCGTGCTCCACGTCGCAATCGTGGCCGTCGTGGTACGAAGAGCAGAAACACACATGCTCGACAGTTGAGCCATCCCCTCTTCCTCGGAAGAGTTGGAGGGCTCGTGCTGTAACTGAATGTCTTCCGGTAGGTCGTCCACATAGCTGTCGAATGAGCAGATCGAAGCTGAGTCAACCTCTCCCTGATAGCCCTCTTCAGGTGTCTCGACCCATTCGTCATTTGGGCTGACGTAGGGAGGCTCATAAGACTCGGGAAGCCAAGAAGGCCGCGTCCATCCAGTAGGACTAGTCATGGATTACCATATAGTTGCGTTGTTTAATCAAGTTATTATATCAAAACGATAAATAACTATGGTCAGCCAGATCTATATGACGCGTTCAGCCCCTTGTTTATTTATAACTAAAATACTAACTACGTGAAAATAGAGGCAATAGAAAGGGGGTGGTGATTGCCGGGAGAGGCGGCGTGACGCTCCAATTAGAGCGTCACGCAAAAAAACTATTGCCGTAGAGCCGCTAGCCTTGTTTGCGTCGCTTGCAACTCCTGTTGAGCCGTCTGCAGTTGTGTCCGGTGCTGTTCGACTAAAGCCGCCGGTGCACGTTGAGCAAAGTCAGGTCGCTGCAGAGGGCTCTTCGCAATCAAACCCTCTAGCCGAACGACCTCTTTTTCAAGTCGTTCACATTCAGCCGAACGTAGTTCTGAGGGAAGAGGCACTGCAATGCGCAGGGATCCTACCACCGCAACCGCACGGTCTGCTTGCTCCGATGGCGCCTCTTCAGTCTGTATGCCCGTAATACGCACGAGTGATTCGATCACCTTACGATGTTGAATCACCAGGGCGCATTCTAAGGCTGATCCGGACAGGAGAACCTCGATAGCCAGACCCGGAGGAACACGCATCTCTCCACGGATATTGCGGAGGGTGTAGACCACACGCTGGATGAAGTCGAAGGTCGCCTGTGTATCCGCTCCTTGGTTGGGAGCCGCTACTTGAGGGAAGGGCGCGACAGCACAGACCGGAGCCTGCAGGGCTCTGAGAGTCTCCATCGTCCATAGATCGGGCGCCTGCTTGGGCAGGGTGATCTCACCAAAGTGGCGCTTCAGCTGAGCAAAGAGCTCTTCCGTCACGAAGGGCACCATCGGATGTAGAATGCGGAGTGCAGCCGTGAGCAGAATCACGAGCATGCGCTGCTTGTGCTGGATCTCGGCGGGTGTCCCACGATGGAGATGAGGCTTGGCCGTCTCGATGTAGGTGCTGCAGAACTCATTCCAGAAGAAGTCATAGGCACGCTGTGCCGCTTGATCAAAGGAGCAGTGCTCTAGAGCGCGGTTCACTTCATGCACGGTCTCCGTCAACTTGTGCAGCACCCACTGGTCACAGAGATCCAGCTGAGAGGGCTGAATACCCTGGAGGAGCGTCGCCGCATCGAGAGGATGTTCACCTGTGAGCTGCATGAAGACAAAACGGGCCCCGTTCCAGAGCTTGTTCATGAAGTGCTTCGTGTCTTCAAAGCGCCGTCGATCGAGGTCGATCTGACGCGCCTGTGGGTTCGTCATCACTAAGGCAAAGCGCATGGCATCGGTGCCGTAGGTCTCAGCAATCTCTAATGGGTTGATGACATTGCCCTTCGACTTCGACATCTTCTCCCAGCGACTATGGACGCCCGCTGGAGGCGGGGTGCCCAGATCGTAGGCTGTTCGTTCCGCTTCAGGGACATATTGGATGGAGCCGTGAGGCCCATCACGCCAGTAGCTCTTGCCATAGATCAACCCATGTAGGAAGACCTTGGGGAAGGGAGGCTCATTCAGGGCAAATTCACCCGCCATCAGCATCCGTGCCACCCAGAAGAAGAGGATGTCCCAGCCGGTGATCAGCATCGAGTTAGGATAGTAGCGAGCCATCTCTGGAGTCGCTTCAGGCCAGCCCAGCGTGGAGAAGGGCCAGAGGGCACTGCTGAACCAAGTGTCTAATACGTCGGTGTCCTGGATCCACCCATCAGGGTCTGCTGCTACTTGCGGTGGCACCCCAGGCTCTCCCCAGACCAGCATCTCTTCAGGTTGACCGCGCTTATACCAGACGGGGATCCGATGGCCCCACCAGAGCTGACGTGAGATGCACCAGTCGCGGAGGTTGTTGATCCAATGGTAGTAGGTGCTGTCCCAGGTAGAGGGGATCAAGGTCACTTCGCCATCTTTGACGATGCTCGTGAGACGGTCCTTGAACGCACTGAGCTTCACGAACCACTGTAGGCTGAGATGAGGCTCAATCACTGCCTTACTGCGGTAGCTTACGCCTACGCGTCGCTTGACCTTCTCTGTGTGACGGAGCAGCCCAAGGGCTTTGATTGCCTCGACTACGGCTTCTCGACCCTCTTCTCTTGTGAGTCCAGCAAAACGGCCTGCTGCAGCGGAGAGCTTCGCCTCATGAGTCATCACGTTGATGATGGGGAGGGCGTGGTCTCGACCGATCTCCCAGTCGAGCTGGTCATGCGCCGGCGTGATTTTCACAGCGCCTGTTCCAAATTCTCGATCAATGCGGTGGTCCGCAATGATCGGGATGAGACGATCGCTTAAGGGGAGCTTCAGCGACTGACCGATCAACTTGGCATAGCGTGGATCATCGGGATGCACCGCTACGGCCACATCGCCTAGCATGGTCTCTGGACGACTGGTTGCCACACAAACTTCACCAGAGCCATTTGCTAGAGGGTACGCGAGGGTCCATAGGTATCCATCGACCTCCTCATACTCCACCTCATCGTTAGCCAGCGCTGTTTGTGTCACTGGGTCCCAATTGACCAGGTACTCACCACGATAGATGAGGCCGGCTGCATAGAGTTTGCTGAACATCGCCCGGACAGCCTGACTGCAGGTCTCATCTAGGGTGAAGCGCAGACGACTCCAGTCACAGCTGCAGCCTAACTTCTCAAGCTGCTCAAGGATGTGAGAGCCATACTGCTCCTTCCACTCCCATGTGTGGCGTAGAAACTCTTCACGATCCATCTCGGTACGCCTGCGCCCGGTCGTGGTCATCAGGTGTCGTTCCACCACAGTCTGAGTGGCGATGCCCGCATGATCGGTCCCAGGCACCCAGAGGACATCGAAGCCCGACATCCTCTTCCAACGACAGACGATGTCTTGGAGCGTATTCACCAAGGCATGTCCCATGTGCAAGACACCCGTCACATTAGGAGGGGGAATGACGATGCAAAAGGGAGGTTTGTCACTGAGGGGCTGTGCTTCGAAGTAGCGACCTTCCTTCCAGACTTTGAGCCAATGGGACTCGCAGGTGGGGGCTTCAAAGGTCTTGGGTGGGAGTGAGGAGGATTCAGACATGCTGCGGCATCCATGAGCCAGTGACTCCTAGCAGTGCCAGGAGGAGGATAAACCTCGTTGAAATCGTCTGTAGATAAGGCAGCTGCGACTGGGCAGCTGCCCATAGGACATCAAGCCTATTGCTAGCGTTTAGCCTTACGAGGACGTCGGATCAACCAGTAGACCGGGAGGCCTGACAGGGTGAGCAGAATGCCTGGTAGCGTCACCGCTGGCTTCAAATAGAACAAGCCGACCAATAGCGCGCTAGCCGCCAGCAGGTAGATGTACTGCAACCATGGATACCCAACGGCCTTGTACGCTCGAGGCGCATCAGGCAGGCGCTTCCTGAAGATGAAGATCGCGATGATCGTCAGGATATAGAAGAGGAAGGCGCTGCTGATCACATAAGTGAGCAGCGTTGTGTAGAGCGCTCCATACTCGGGCACAGGACCGTCCAGGGATTGGATGGTTCTTGGTAGGACGAGAACAGAGGCCCAAGCCCCTTGAGCCCAGATCGCCCAAGCCGGTACGTGGTTCTTGTTGAGGACGGCAGCTTGAGGTAGGAAGAGACCGTCTTGGGCCATGGCATAGTAGGCTCGTCCACCAGCCAGAGAGAGACCGTTCACGCAACCAAAGGTCGAGATCAAGATCGCTCCAGCAATGAGCACGCTGCCCCAGCCGGGGAAGATCACGTCGGCCGTTTCCGCAGCGACTCGATCTCCAACAGCCGTTTGGATGGCTGTGAAGGGAAGCACCAAAAGATAGGTCAGGTTGGTCAAGAGATAGAGCGAAACGACGATGACCGTTCCGTAACCGAGAGCCTTAGGTAGGTTCTTCTCGGGGCTACGTAATTCGCTGGCCAAGAAGGTTAGGCTATACCAGCCGTCGCTTGAGAATAGAGCGCCAGGCAGAGATACAATGATCCCAATCAAGAGCCCAATATCGGTCATGGCCGAGATGCCAGGTCCGTTAGAGGTCAACGTACCATGGACGGTCCAGAAGTTCGCGATGTTGCCCGAGATCGCTTCCCAATTCGATCCGACCAGAACACCCAATAGGATCAGTGAAATGAGTGCACCGATTTTCGCTACTGTGAAGATGTTCTGGGCGATCTTGCCAGCCTCAAGTCCACGAGTATTCAGCCAGGACAGGAAAAGGATCACGGCGATCGCTACACCTTGCTCGGTCGAAACGCTGATGGCGTAGGCGCAGCCTAGGTGAATGGGAGGGATTAAATAGGAGGATTCGGTGATCGCAAACCAAAGTACGCCCAGGTACTTAGCAAAGCCAATCGCCACCGCCGCAATGGTTCCCGTCTGAATCACAAGGAACAGAGTCCATCCATAGAGAAAACCTACACAGCGGCCATAGGCCTCTTTCAGGTAGGTGTATTGGCCCCCGGCGGTCGGCATCAGAGCTGCCAGTTCGCCGTAGCTGAGAGTTGCGATCAACGTCATCAAGCCCGCAACGACCCAAACCGTAAGCATCCACCCGGGCGATCCGACTTGGCGCGCGATGTCAGAGGGTGCAAGGAAGATACCAGAGCCGATCATGATGCCTGCGACCAGAAGGATCGCATCCATCAAGCCCATGCCGCGCACAAATTTCTGCTGGCTTGGAGCAGGAGAAGAAGACATATTTACAATAGGGTTGAGTCGTTATGCGGACCAATCCGCCAAAACTATTGTATGACTTCTCCTGGAAAATGAGCAATTGGAGGTTGCCGCCAGTCATGTCGACTCAGAAGATCTCTTAGCACATGAACGGCATGAGGCTGCTGGGCACTGTGATACCAGAGGCAAAGAAGTCGGCATGCGTCACGCTGTTCCACAGGCAGAGCTCTCAGCCAAGCTTGGGGATGTGGGCGTCCGAGAGCGGTCCGGATCGCTAGCTGAGGAGCTCGTGCCACACGGTCACCCTGGATGGGCAGCTGGTCGAGTAGCTGCTGAGCTGCCTGTATGCCCTGCTGGCGACAGAGGAAGCAGGCTTCTAAAAATTGATGAAGGGGTGAGCTCAGGGTCCCCGGCAGATCCTGAATCGCCTGCCACCACGATGCGTCATTCATGAGGAGGGACTGCCGGAGGAGGCTCTGGCGGATCTCATCTTGGAGAGCGGGACAGAGAGCGGACCACAGGTCCCAGCCCCATGATCGTAAGTCCCAAGAGAGATCTTCAGCTCTTCGTAATAGAAGAGAGAGCCAACTCTGTGGGTAGTCCGCCGCTGCCCATGCGGTGGACCACTCAGCAGCTGATGGCATCGTACCCATGAAGAGTTGCTGCTCCACGAGAGTCATCGGCTCTTCCGCTATAGAGCCCTCCACCTGTTGAGGCAGCAGTTCTTCAGCGGGGAATGGCTGACCGAGGAGGGCGGCGGCAAGGAGCCCCAGTGCATGAGGTGTGCTGCGCTGCAGGCTCTCGGTAGCGACGAGCGCATAATCGAGCTGCAGACCAGGCGGAGCCCGTCTCAAGACAACCGGGAGTTCGAACTCCCGTTCAAGAAGTTGCAGGATCGCCGTGATCTGCGTACGCGTCCTCCATAGAGGCAAGAGGCGAAAGACCAACGACAGGAAGAGTGCCGCAGTCGCCGGGCACTCACGGGCTGACTCGGAGAGTCGATGCCAGATCTGCTCTTCGATGATCCCACGTAGGGGATGATCGGGATAACGCCGTAAGGAAAATTCTAGGTATTGCACTTCATCTTGGGTCTGTCCGGCGCCCTGAGCCAGGAGGGACTTGCCTAAGTATTCTAGGGGTGCACTAGGACCACCGTGCAGCCTCTCAAACTCCATGGTGGACTGCTGCCAGAGCGCTTCCTTCTGTCCTGGATGAGAGGCGCGCTTGGCCTGCTCAAGGAGAGTGAGCCCTGCTCGGAAGATCGCATCGCGTCCTTCAGCGCGTTCGGGGAAGCTATAGGCCAACCTACGGTACTCGCTGAGGGCACGGCCATATTCGCCGTGGCTTAAAAAGGCATCTGGGAGGGCAAGGCAGCTTACCGTCACACTGTCATTCCCTGTGGCCACCTTGATCTCGGTGGTTTCGAAGTTGGCATCTCGGTGGAGCACGCCGATGTGCGTGCCGTGGAGAGGCAAGTGACTTACGTAGCTCAGCAGGAGCTGATGGTTGAGCGTGCAGCGGATGGCATTGTCGATCTGTTCGATCTCGAGGCGATGCCACTCTTCCTGAGGCAATAAGAGCTCATTATGTTCCAGAACCAGGGCATGGCGTCGGTGGAGAGTGAAGCCGGGTTGTTCCTGGGAGCCCATCCAAAGAAGATAGCCGTCATCGGGGTAGAGACGTTCGCTAGCCTCGGGGACCGAGAGAAGGAATCCGATCCCGGCACATCCGGGCCGTAGGCGAACGAGGGTCTCGATGCGGACGTTCCCAGAGAAGCTCGCTTTGGAGATCATGAGTCCGACCCAATCTCCTGTAAGGGAGAGATGAAGAGGGGAGAGGGTAGGGAGGAGAATGTGCTCCTGGAACTCCCAGTCCGCCCGGTTGTGGATCGAGAGCTCGGCGACGGGGAACCAGTCACTGCGCCCCTCTAGGACTCGAGAAATATCGTGGATCAGAGCTTCTACGTTGGCATATCGCCGAGCCGGGATCGGGTGCATGCAGCGTTTAGCGATACGGACGAGTTGGCTGGGGACCTCGCGCTGAGGCGCGACGCGGGAGGGATCCTCAAAGCGCTCTCGGTGGACGCTCTTTCGGAAATCCTTGAAGGTCTTGCGCTTGAAGGGGAGTCTCAAGCAGAGCATCTGGTAGAGCATCACCCCGAGGGCATAGATCTCTGTGCTCACCGTGGCGGGTTGGCGGAGGGTCCGCTCGGGTGCCATGTAGGCTAAAGTGCCCACGATGCGACCGGCGACCGTCTGGTGTGCCTCTTCCAGGGTAGGAAGCGGTTCTTCCACCTCATCTTTGGCTTTAGCCAGACCCCAGTCGAGGAGGACGACCTCACCAAAATGGCCGACGATCACATTCTCAGGCTTGAGGTCTCGATGGAGGATTTCTCTGGAGTGGCTATAGGCAACAGCCTGGCAGATCTGCAGGTAGGTGCGTAGCAGACTGGAGATCGGTGGGACCTCAGCTGGGGGATCGGAGAGGATCTCACGGAGGGTGCGCCCCGAGACGTAGGGCATCACGTAGTAGGGGAACGGTTCTCCCTCGCAGAGTTCGTAGACCGCGATGATGCCTGGGTGGTTGAGGCGCCCAGCGATCCTGGCTTCACGTAGAAAACGGTGGCGGATGCGAGGCTGCTCTTGGAGCTCTTCACGAATGCGCTTGACGGCGACTTCACGACCAAATTCGGGATCCCAGCAGAGGAGAACCTCACCCATACCACCACGGCCTAGGCTACGGCGCACCTCATAGCGGCCGATTCGGGCGGGAGGAACCGTTGGGGTTTCGTTCTTCTTGGATTTCACTCTCAAGTTCCTCTTCGCGCTCCTCTGCTTCTTCGGGGTCCAGGCGGAAAACATCTCTGCATAGAGTAAAGAGCGCAGCGATCGCAATCAAGGTGGGGAAGATAAAGGCGTAGGGCGTTACCCAGGTGCCCGTCACCCAGCCCAAGCCAAAAATCACCGCAAAGACCCCTGCATCATAGGGGCGCCCCCGCACCAGGCACCAGGTCGCCAGGGGGATTCCCAAGACAATGTAGATCTCGGGCCACCAGTTACCCGACAGACCGACGATCAGCACTCCTACAAGGATCATGGTGATGAGCAGGCCACCAGCTCGTTGATCGGACATCAGGCGCATGGTTAACTCTCCGCAATAGGAAGTTCACTATTAGGTCCACTTGGCGTGAGCCTCGCATTCTCCTTGTACGCAACGGCCTCTTTTTTGGCCCGGTTCAGCTGATTGCAGGGCTCCGCCCCGCCCCCGCTGGGAGACTACGTCCCCCAGACCCCCCTTTTTTGAAGGAACAAAACTCGGCTGCAGCCTTTTTTGCTCAAGAACGATTGAAGAGCTATCATGGGTCTATCAGGGCCCAACCACGGTGTGGGTCGGGTGGCAGGGGCTTCCCCCGTTGCTGGGCAGAGGGTCATGGACAACAAGATGCAACGACGCACGAAGATCATCTGCACGATGGGGCCCGCCGTGAACACGCCGGAGACCATCCTACAGTTGCTGGATGCCGGGATGAATGTGGCCCGCATTAACTTCAGCCATGGCACTCATGAAGAACATGAGAAAGTCATCCGCATGTTACAGGAGGCTCGCGCTGCCACGAAGCAACCCCTGGCGATCATGCTGGATACCAAGGGTCCTGAAATCCGGGTGGGACGCTCCTGGAAAGAACGCTCTCTACAGGCTCACGAACATATCTGGATGGGCCCTGAAAGTCCTGGCTCTATCCCCGTGAATCCCATAGAGACGCTCAGCTGTATGCAGCCTGGGATGACGGTGCTGTTTGATGACGGCTATCTCATGGCGAAGATCCTCCGCAGCGATCCCACTCAAGGTGTGGAGATCGAGATCCTCAACGATGGGGTGCTCAAAGCGGGCAAAAGCATCAACCTCCCAGGGGCCACGGTCAACCTGCCGGCGCTCACCGAACAGGACAAGAAAGATCTGGCCTTTGGTGTGCAGATGGGCGTCGATCTCGTGGCCGCAAGCTTCGTGCGTTCGGCCGACCATGTGCATCAGATTCGTCAGTGGCTCAGCACGCTGGGAGCTCCCGATGTGCAGATTGTGGCTAAGATTGAAAACGCCCAAGGCATCCGCAACTTCGATGAGATCGTGCGCGTGTCTGACGGGATTATGGTCGCTCGTGGGGACCTCGGTGTGGAACTCCCCATTGCTCAGGTGCCGCGTCTCCAGAAGATGATGATCCGAAAGTGCTTCCAGGCCAGCAAGCCGGTGGTGACCGCCACGCAGATGCTCGAATCGATGATCCACCACCCACGTCCGACACGGGCTGAGGTGAGTGATGTAGCGAATGCGATCTATGACAGCACCTCTGCCGTGATGCTCTCCGGCGAGACGGCGGTGGGGGCCTATCCGGTGGATGCGGTACGCACCATGCGTGAGGTGATCGAGGAGACGGAGCAAGACATCAACTTCAGGGACCTTGCTCTGGTGTTAGGCCAGCAGATGGGGGAGCAGGATATCCCCACAGCTGTGGCCCTGGCCAGTGTGAAGACCGCCTATGCGAGCGGAGCCAGAGCGATCTTTGCCTTCACCCATAGTGGAGCGACCGCCCGGTTGATCAGTCGGCTACGGCCTGCGATGCCCATCCTAGGGTTCACGCCCCTGGAACGACGTTATCATCAGATGTCGCTGCTCTGGGGAGTGATCCCGTGCCATTCATCAGCGGACTTCCAGCGGAATCAAGCATTTGAGGCGGCCTATCAAGAAGGGCTTCGACTCGGTCTCGTAGAGAATGGAGATCTGGTTGTGGTGATTGCCGGGACGCCCTTTGGGGTGCCCGGTTCGACCAACTCGATGATTGTAGAGACCATCGGGGATCTAGTAGCTCGTGGGCAACCTGGAGTGGGTTCCCGGGTGGCAGGAGCACTGCATCGTGTCCCGGCCTCCCAGGAGTTAGCGACGCGAGTCCCCTCGAAGAGCATCCTCTTGGTAGAGGACCACTTCCTCACGCCCGAATTGGCACGCGATGCAGCGGGGATCATTCTGATTGAGGGCACCCATATTTCCGAAGGGGAGCGTCAGGAGCAGCGGACTTGGCTGAAGAAGCTGGGTGTTGCTATGATTACCGTCTCGTCGTCACATCCTCTCCGTTGTGAAGAGGGCGAAGTGGTGACGATCGATCCGCGGCGAGGACTCATTTTCCGTGGAGAACCCTCTCCAGAATAGCGGTCCCATGCCTGTCCATACGTTCTACCAACAGCAGCTACCAGCTTCCGGTGATTCATTCATTGCTGATGAGAAGGCTCATCTTCGGGTGGTGCGGATGCGCCCAGGGGAAGAAGCGCTCTTCCTCGATGGCCGTGGCGGTGTGGCTCGTTGCGTCCAGAAAGATGCCAAGACCCAGCTATGGGAAGTGGTCGCCTTGGAACAGCGTCCCCAGCCAACGCCTCAGGGATTGCTCATGCCTATATTGCGTGGAGCCAAATTCGACTGGGTGGTGGAAAAGAGTGTGGAACTGGGCATCACCCACCTGGGTATCTTCCCGGCACAGAAGAGCCACGAAGGTGCCATCAAGCCTGATCGGCTCCAGAACTTGATCATCGCGGCAATGAAGCAGTCAGGAGCCGTTTTTCTGCCTGTGATTGACCAGCTGCCTCCCATTGTTCAGTGGAGCTCCATCCCTTGGGGCCTCTCACATCTCTATTTTGGCAGTCTGGAGACTGATGCACGCTGGATACGAGAGGTGTCCATCCAAAGGCCCTGGTGTTGGGCAGCGGGTCCCGAATCGGGATGGAGTGAAGAGGAGGAGAAGGCCCTCAGAAAGCTAGGTGGACGTCCAGTTCGTCTGCATTCTCTTGTGTTGAGGGCGGAGACGGCCGCCATCTGCGGACTGAGCTGCCTGGCTGCACTCCAAGAGTAGTATCTAGCTACTGGGTGGGCGCTGGGCTGCGGCAGGCAGTCGCTACAGCAACGGCCTCCCAGTCATTCGCAGCACAAAGGAAATGGCATCAGAATCCGTATCTACTTCTCTTGCGAGTCGATCGTAAAAAAGCTGGCACTCTTCCAGCGGCCCACTTGAGTCGAAAGTCAATGACGGGAATACCGAAAGCGATGCTTCGTAATATCGCTGGACTCGGTCTCTGTAATGCCTAAGTCGATTAACGACCACCCCAGGAGTGTCATTGATCTTAGTGCTGAGTGGATGGCTACAATGGTCGCACACCCCATCAAGAATGGGCTGTGCCGCAACGCCATTGTACACGTGGCCGCAGTCTGAGCACACGGAGCGATTTAGAATTCTGGCCTCGCACATATCGTCAGGCGAATTCAAATAGAGTAGAAAGGTCCGATCTAAAAGTCCTTGCTCATGTAATAGATGACGTATTGTGTCGAGCTCGCCCTCATTTTGTCCAAAACCGTCTAGAATGCATGAGCTGCGATCCATCCGACATTGACTAATGGCTTTCTCCAACAGCGCTTCCACGATCTTTGGATCAACATATCTGCCGTTTCTAACCGTTTCCTCGATTTCAATCCCAAGCAGGGTTCTCTGCTTGATTTCGTATCGCAGAAGATCCCCAATGCATATATGGCTATATCCGTAGCGGTCCTTCATGTGCTGAGAAAAAGTGCCCTTGCCGGATCCTGGAGGTCCAACTAGAATGATCACAGGCTCAAACGCGTATAGTATAACGGAGCTGTACAGACATGCTAGTATAGCAGCTCGTTGCGAAAGCATCTTTAACATCGATTAGTCCTGAATATTCTCTTCAATTAGGCGGTCGGAATGGTGTTTCAGGCAGACTCTTAAGTTCTCATAGTGTGTGGGTCTGAATTTATTCAAGGTTTGCAGAATATATGAGATCGCTAGCTGCGAGTAGACTTCCCCTTCCAAATCTTTAATCACTATATGTGCGCTGTCTTGGGTCGGGTCTAGGAACAGTTTCTGATTCGGCAAGGCCATCTCAAAGAAGGTCTTCTGAATCATTTCGAGAGAGTAATTCTTCTCACGCATGTCGCGGTGCAGTCTGCGCTGGTAACGTATTCCAGGCCCTACATCTATAAAGACCCTCAACCCAGGTATGACCTCTAGAGGGCGCTGGGTAGCATGAATCCCTTCAATCACCACTACAGGTTTCCACGGGATATGTCTCCACCCCGAGGGCATCCATGAAGAGAAATCATAGACAGGAGAGTCAATCGCTTGGCCCTCGCGGAGGGCAGCTATATGGCGGATCAATAGTTCCCAGTTGATCATGGACGGGTGATCAAAGTTGGGAATGCCGTCAATGAAACGAGCTTCAGGTTGAACTCGCTTGTCCAGGTAGTCGTCTAGGTTGATACACGCCGCAGTCGCCTCTCCCAATCTATTGACTAGAGATTGAGCGAATGAGGTTTTTCCGGAGCCCGAACCACCAGTAATGAAAATGAAGCTAGGCTCATTGGACGAAGCTGAGGTGTCCATCAGCGGCCTCTCGTGAAATAACGTACTCGATAATCCCAGCCGGCGAGTGGCATAGCGCAGTCGCTCCGGCTTCTTCCAATTCCTCTCGGGTGCCATAGCCATACGTCACGCCCAGGGACAAAATACCATTTTGTGCCGCGGCCATCACATCAAATTTACGATCTCCTACCATCAATGCGTCATCCTTGAGCTCATGCGCTAGAGCGCGGTGAAGCAGTAAACCCTTGTCGCTCTGAACGTCGTCAAGATGGGGCCCATAGATCCTTTCGAAATACTGACCGATCCCTAGATGGCTCAGGACCCTAGAGGCAAAAACCTCGGGCTTCGAGGTCGCAACGAAGAGGCGATGACCTGCCTGATGCAAGCTTGACAGCATCGACTCTATGCCCGCATAAAGTTCGGCTTCGTAGATACCAATCCCCTGATAGCGTTCCCTGTAGCTGTTTAGAGCGGCCTGCAACGCATTCTCAGAGGGGTTGTTGATCAACATTCTAAAAATATCCTGTAGGCTATATCCAATACACCACGCTAGGTCGCGCGCCGGCGGAATGGGTACTCCCAACTCATCGAGTGCAAATCGAATGCTCTTTGTGATGCCGTCTTTGGAGTCGATGAGCGTTCCATCCAAATCAAAATAGATGCACCGTGGTCGCCTAAAAACGTGATTCATGAAACGGCACCCTTCTTTCGACTAGATCCAGAGCTTCGCGAATATACGGAAGTGTAGGGTTAGGTAGACGGCTGCTGGAGGCAAAGAGAAGTTCAGATGCCTTCCCGTCACGGATAGTCGGCTCACCTGCCCAGTCCCTGACGGAGTAGAAGAAGTTAACATACCTGGATCCCCCGCTGGGTTGTCGAACCAACGCTAATGCGAAGGAACAGTGCTCCGGATGGACCTGGATGCCCAATTCCTCAAAGAGCTCCCTTGTCAAGGCGTTCACCACTGACTCCTCTGACTCAATGTGTCCGCCAGGAAGAGACCACCAGCCATTGGCAAAGGAGGTATTAATGCGCCTTTGCATCAATACACCTTCCCCTTTCTGCAAAATGCCATAAACACTAAGTTTTGTAAGAATTCCAGTCATCTTTCACTTCAGGATATAGTTGATCGATCTCGTTTAAGATAATTTCTAGTTGTGCTCTCACCGTTCTTTCATCAACGTTCGGCGATGGATTGTCAAAGGTCTTTGGCTTGCCTATTGGCTGAAGTGTATACAGATTCTCGCGATTGGTTTCAGATGCCAGAACCAGCGTGATCATCGAGCCAACCGACTTTAAATCGATGGCTATCTGGTGGGGGAATTCCCTTCCCAGAAAATAGATGGAACCCTGCTGTTCGATCTTTCGATCAATTCGCTCCACACGTACATTCTTGGCCCATTCAGGTCGATACTTTCCGGTGGAGCTATCTCTAGCAGCTAGTCGATACATCCCAAGATAGTGGTCAGGAGCGTTGCCTGACTTCAAACATTCATCGATTTTAGCATGATCATCTTCGACCAAATCAATCACTCGAAAAAGATCATGTCTATAGGATCCTGAGATGAGCATAGATGCAAAATCCCAGGCGTGAGAATGGATCGGAGTCGTCGCTTCTAGCTGATTCTTGTTCCAGAAATGCAGTCTTAGTTTTGCGCAATTAGAAAGGCGGCAAATGCCCAGCTTAAAAAACTTATTCGGATGAAAGTAGGAGTTTTCAACTATTTCGGATGGAATTTGATTGTCCAGTAGATGAAAAATGAACTGTCGTATTCCGGCTATGCCAATGCCGCTCAGAGCCTGCACATACTTTGATGGCCTGGATTCCGGCCTGTCGTCACCGAGCAACTCCAGGAGGTATTCCTCCAGCCCGTTCTTGGTTGGGTTTAAGGCTGTCTTCATTCCGCTAACATCCTTTCAACCGTACCAGAGCGTCTTTGGGGCTGGCCGCTTCAAAGATCGCTCTTCCAATGATTGGGTAGTTGCCACCAGCCTTTAATACGCTTTGATAGGTGCCGCCCTGATGGCCTACGCCACAACATACTATGGTCTTTCCAGGACCGACAATTTCTCTGATTTTTGAAATCCTATCAGGTCTATTTCCTGGGGCCTGTACTCCGTAGACGTCACACATCCCGGCCATTTTTGCTACATCCAGGGCGATAGGACCTGTGAATAGCAGTCCGCCTGGATTGGTTAGTTCAATCTGCACAATAATCCCTAGCTCCCCGTTAGCTGCTTGCACGCAGCCCTCAAGGCTGTCGGGCCCAGTCATGCCGTGCACCATAATCGCCGCTGCCCCTTGGTCCTTCACCATTTGTACAATTTTGTTGTTGGTGTGGGGAACGTCGGCCACCTTAAAGTCAGCAAAAATTGGCTTATTGTACCTATCCTTAAACCTACGAATGCACTGAACTCCTTCCTTAAGAGCTAGAAATCCAGAAAGTTTAATGACGTCAATGTCATCGCAGATTTCATCTAAAATCCGGAAATTTTCCTCAGAACTTGGAAGATCAGCTGCAAAGATAATGCCTGTCTTCCACTCGCCAAAATAGTTCTTCACTTTTCTAGGTCCAAATTATATTGCCATAAGGTGAGCTTCGAATTCCTTGAGCACCTCTAGCATCTTCTCCTTAGAAGCGGCTTCGGAGAGCGTAAATCTGAGGTCTGAATAGATGAGCAATAGGCAGTCAGATCTTTTGCAGATGAGCACGGGGGGGCTCCCGACTGAGATCAATTTGAAGTCCAGTCTAACCAGAATAGATTCGATGGTTGGATTAGAAATGCTTCCATCGATACATCCCTCGCATTGAAATGAGCCGTGATTGTCTGCACATGGATGGATGTCGTTAAACTGAATCATCTTAAAGCTCCTGCCACGCCGCTAAACTCCGCAAGAGCCTGCAGAGCTATTTCTATTTGCTCGTGTGTGGAATTCCAGCCGAAGCTGAACCTCAAGGTTCCGGTCTCTAAAAGGTCTAGTTGTTGATGATGCAGCGGCGAGCAATGAAGTCCGCCTCGAATATGTATGTTTTGAGACTTTAAAAACGGCATCCATTGGAATTCAGGCGAACCAAATTCCGGCTTGATTCCAACGATTCCAATTCTCCTGTCGATCCCTCTTCTTCCGATCAGCGTCAGGCCTTCGATTGCCTCGACCCCCTCTATAAATTGAGTCGTGAGATCCGTCTCCAATTGTCTGTGTCGGCTAAATTCAGCCTCCGCATATTCCAGCGAATCTACCATGGCTTGAATGGCGGGAAGATTCATCGTTCCCACTTCGACGAAAAGGCTATCTTCATCAAGCATTTCGGAGGCGGCGGAGTTTGCCCCCGTGCCGCCAAAGATAACAGCACGTAGAGGCTTTTTGGCGACGACGACGGCGGCCCCTGCCACCGAGTGCAGATGCTTGTGAGATGGGAAGACGATGAAATCCGCTTTGTACAACCTGGCCAGAGATAGGGCACCTGCGGATTGACTCGCATCGATCAAAACGGACGTAGAGGGAGACAGTCTCCGCACGGTGTCTACGATCTCTTCAACGGGATAGATAGAACCGGTTACATTGCTGACATGAGTTAAGCATAGAAGGTTTGGAGATCGGGATAGAATTTCAGCGAGCTCCACCTCCAAAAAATTGTCTTCCGCGTCATAGATCTTGGCTAAGATGCACTCACAGCGTCTTTTTAAGGAGAAGCAGGTTCTCGACACTGCATTGTGAGATCGATTGTCGAAGGCTATGCGAAACCCATCTTCAGCAAAGCCTTGGATAACCTGATTTAACCCAATCGTGGCTCCGCTAGTAAAGAAAATATGCCTCGAGGAGACTGTTAGAACTTTTCCAATTCGATCACGAAATTCCTGTAACCGGGTGTTCTTGACATGATGACGCGCGGCAGGAGGGCTAGAAATCGCCCTTAGAAACGAATCAAGCGCAACAAACGACTTTGGATAGGATGTCGTGGCATAGTCCAAATAGATTTGATCATCTAACCAGGGTTCAGGCTTATGGATCATTGTGGACTCGGAATTTGCACCCAACACACACTCAAGCTGCATTTTTCTTCCAATGCGCCGGCTATTCTACGCTACCTTGCAATTAGTTCCAGGAGGAGAGCGGATTGACGCTTTGGGTGATTTGTAAGATCGAGGAGGCTGTTGGTGGGCGTCTCTGGAGAATGGGAGGAACTTGCAATGCCGCCAAAGGAATGCCGTTCTGAGCCAGGGTGCTCCAAGGCGTAGCGAAGGCGTGTTTCATAGGCGCTGCGATGGGATGGAGGGCCTTGCTATTGCGTGGGCGCGGGGCAGAGCCTCGGGTCCTTGTAGTTCCAGAATGTAATCGTTCCTACAAGCGCCTTTGTGATGATGACGATGTCGTCGTTGTATTTGGCACTGCCTTCATAGTCTCCACCATAGGCGATGCTATATCCGTTCAGTGTGGAGTAGGGAGAGGCGGAACCGTCGCTCACCGGAGAGGGCAGATCGATGTCCTTCGACATCGTGGCCGAGGGTTTGATGAAGAGTAGTTCACCAGTGAGGGTGCCCTGGCAACCTGTGAACCGCATGGAACTTGCAGGGATCTGCAAGCCAGTGATGATGAGGTGGGGTATCACATACGTTGGTATATGGACCTTGGGGCTAGCTCGGACCAGCGTCCATCCAGAGCTGCGTCCTAACAGAGGTCCTCCTGCTGGAGATTTCCCATGACAGATGTTGGTAGCAGCTAACGTATCGACATAGGGGGGCGTTCCAGTTAGGCTCAGCTTCAATCCATCTGGAGAGACACCAAAATAGATGCCTGTGACGGGTGACTGGCCAGGGGCCGGTGGCATCGTAATGCCTGGGGTAGGGAGGGCTGGGGCGGTCACCGGAGCAATGGCCCACCAACCCGAGTGCATCGAACGCGTGGGGCATAGGTAGGCCTGAATGACGCAGCCGCCCTGGTAGTGGGCCTGGTCAGGATTTCCACTGGCCGGCGTTCCAGGTGTGGCTAGCACGCCACACAGCGCATTGGCTGCATAACCAGCGTGGCCGCAGAAGAGACCGAGACTAAGAATCCACAACGCCATACTCGGCACGCCCAGGTACTTGAGGACTCGGCATGAGAGATGCATGGGTAGTATTCTCCTCAGTATGTTCGTACTGCTACTGGTTGGGTTGCCCGTTGGTGGCAGTGGCGGGTGCTGGTTGGCAGGTGGGGTCTACGAATACAGTCCCGGCTGGCAGATTGACCACGATATTGGCGATGGCAGCGAGGCCCACACGGTCGTTCGTGGGGAGCCCATGAGCCGCGCTGGTGTCGACGCTCGCCAACTGCACGCTCCCCTCTATGGGTCCATTCAGGGTGCCCATGCACTCCTGCCATGTCAGGGAATTGGCAGGAACTCCCTGCATGCCTACGGCGATGAGATGAAATACGGGGTCATTTGTTGGACTCACTGACCCAGAATATGTGGCGGTCGCAGAAGGTGCGCTCGGTGTCGTCTGCTGCACAGGTGTTGGGGGCCCCGCTGCTAGTAGGGCCACCCAATCACCTGACGAAAGGCCACTGGCACACGCGTTACGTGCAGCCGAGGAAGCATCACTACTGTTGGCAGCGGATGCGTTGTAATGCCCTGCAAGCTCCAAGAAGCCAAAGCTGGAATTCATCTCAAAGAAAAGCTCGCGAAGCGTCGTCGCCGAAGAGGGAGAGGGGCTGGACATAGGGGCTGCGGGAGAGGTCCTTGCAAAGACCCAAGAGGCCTTCGAACCATTCGGACATTGATAGGCGGGGATGGCACAGGCTGCATTATAGCTGCCGGACGGGTCTAGTGGGCTTGAGATGGCGGCGCAGATGGAGTGCTCCGCATAGCCTGTCGTAAAAAGAGAAGCTCCCAAGATCACAGCACACCATGTTGCATTGATTCTCATAGAGTGATCCTGGTTACTGTTGTTCTGACGTCTATTATAGCGTTCCTTCTACACACCAACTGCTTTTGCTTGAAGAGCCGGTAGATGTATGAGTTGACCCTAGGCTTGAACAGCTCGCCGACGTTCCAAGAAGAAGCTCCTTACAAACCAGGCTGAGCCGAGGAGGGTGAAGGCGATCCCCGTCCAGAGAACGCTGCGACCTCCACAGAAGGCGAGGATCGAGCTGCCTAGAGCTGGGACCAGAAGTCCACGCAATCCGACCATCAGTTGACTCGATGCGGCATAGGGGACAGCGCTGTGACCCTCCGCGTAATGGATGGGCGAGTTGTGCCAGCTCAACTCACTGCCCGCCTGCATAAGCCCGTAGAACACATAGGCGATCCCCACCCAGAAAAGGGACTGCGAGCCCAGCAAGAGCAGAGGGAAGAGCGAGGCCAGAAGACTGATCATCGCATTCATGAGAGGGAGGGGGATTCTTCGATGGATCGCCACCCACCCTTGGGTGGAACTTAGAAATCCGATCGCCTTACAGCCACTGACGGCCCAGCCCACCTGTGTGTAGGTCAGATGCCACTGGTCCATGAAGAGGCTAGGTAACATCGGCGCCAGAACCATCAGTCCCGATCCCGTGGCCATGAACCCCAATAGGTAGTACACAAACCGCCGATCGTGAGCGACGCCGCGCCACTCAGTGAACCAGCTGCGCAGGGAATGGGCACTGGGCGCTCGTGGGTGGGAGGGGAATAGCTTCCACTGCATCCAAGCGGCCAGTCCTGTGAGCAGAACGCCACAGAGCATCATGCCATCCCAAGACTCTGGATTGGCATCCAGGACCATACCAGCCAAAAGGGGTACAAGTGCGCTTAAGATGTGCCCTACAGCATTCTGACGGGATAGCAGGCGTAGCCGGTCGGTCTCATTGAGATCGCAACGGACGATCTCGGCAACGGAGACCTGGCGCCCGCGTAGGAAGATCAGATAGAAAGCCGCCCCAACAAGCCATGCTGCGATGCCTCCTACCATAAGAGCGAGCAGAATGGCCAGCGAGGCACAGGCTGAGGCGCAGGCGGTGTTCAAGCGAAGATGATGAGCACTTTGAGCCCCAAAGGGTGGCCATAAGGGGGCCAGCAGGCCTGTCATAGGTCTGAGCGCCGTGAAGAGGGCCAGCTGGAATGGCGATGCTCCCATCGAATGAAAAAGCACAAAGGGGAGCATGCCATTGACGAGTGCCCACAGCGGGGATTGGAGGATAAAGCTCCACCAGGCTGCTCGAACAGTCTCACGGCTCATGGCGTCGCAGGACATGACGAGGCACAATCCAGAAGCTCAAACTGCAGGGCTTGCTGCTGGGGGCGAATGCGCAGCTTCAGGGGTTGATCTGGCTTGAGAAAGATCGCTAGCTTGCGCCAGTAGCTTCTAAAGCGAGATCGGATCGCCTCTTCACGCGGGGTCTGTGGCGTGTGGTCCGCCAACGTTCTATGAAGGAATTTGGTCTCCAGGGAACGAGGGTCGATGAGCTGCACAGACCAGGGAAGGCCCTCGTCAGAGGGTAGGACCGTCACTAGCAACGTTAGATAGGGCCGTACGAGGTCGAGGAACATGCGGCTTACGCCCGACACATAGAGAGGCCTGTCCAGGGCTGGGACCCCGTGGAGGTCAACTAAGGGTGCCTCGATCTTAAGCGGCATACGCTGTGGGTTCATCTCCTCAATGGAGGGGAGGGGATAGAACATCGTGATCGGTAAGGGGCTCACCAGAGGAAGCAGCTGATGCTTCACAAAGAGGATGCGTGCCTGAGTGGCCTCGGGATCGTCAATCGGTACAGGAGCGTTGGAAAAAGGAATATGGACCTTGAGCCAGCGCATAGGAATGGGCAGAGACAGCTCGTCCTTACCAGAGCCAATCTGCTGCTCCAGCCACTCTAGCTCATCGCGGCTGATCGTATTGAGGTCGATGCTGATGGCAAGACCTTGTGCCTTGATCCTCTTCACCTGGTCCTCAGGCCCGCTCACAGTCACGTAGAGCTTTCTAGGGTAGATATCGAGGAACTGATAGCCATAGGGAGCATCTCCACGCGGATCGGCAAAGAAGACCGGCACCCGTTCGCTAATCACTGGACTCATCTTGACGATGACCTCACGGGGGCTGATCAGCTGTAGCCTGCGGCTGAGCATCAGGTCGGGCATTGAAGAGCGAATGTCTGCTGGAGCTAGCTGAGCAACCCACTCAGTGGCTTTATCCGACGCATCGAGCACAACAGATAGATCTGAAGGGCGAAGCGACTCGATGAGATTTCTATCACCACTCACTTGCAGGGTGAGTGTGCGACCGAAGACGCCATCTTGCTGCACACCAGCAAAGGCAAAGCCTTGGGGGGCATTTACGAGGTGCACCGCTACAGGCCCTACTGTTTTAGAGAAGGAGAGAGAGTGACTCACAAGAGTCCAGATCAGGATGGCGGCCACAATGGAGATGAGGTGCCTAGGCCAGTTCTCAATCAGGATGCGCATAATGTTGTCTCGCCTCTGCGTTGAGCGGTGAGGAATCAACCAAAACAACCCTGGGTTCCCTACCCAAAAGGTCAACGGGCTCAGTCCTCGAGGGGCTCAGAATCGAATCCTGGTAGCTTAGCATGCTCTCAGTGAAATGTCTTGGCCTAGACTCGACAAGCTCCATCTAGGCCTGACGAGTTGCCCAGTCGAATCCGCATGTGAAAATAGACTAACTAGGTTGTTGTGTATCACATCGTTGGCTAAAATGTTTCTCTTTTTATAACAGTAAATCGATGAGGTCATGATGAGCGTTTCCCTTGGACTTTCTTGGAGTGGAAGTGACAAATTCACCAAATTTGGCGGATGGGACATCGGTGTTGTGGATGTCAAGTTGCCGAACAGCAGTGTGGAAATCTCTGCCTCGATCGACCTGCAAGGGTCTGAACCACAAGAAAAGCGCCTCACCTTCAAGGTACGACGTCCTGAGCCCAACAGCCTCTCTGGTCATATTGAGACCGCGCCGCTGGCACTCAACTGCGCTCTAGATAAAGCTAAGTCGATGCAGCTCTCTGCCAGGATCTTCCAGATGTATGACAACCGGAGGGTTCTGACCATGCATCCTGACGGGAAGGTCACAGGGGAGCTTAGGGCACGTCGTGACACTCTCCCCGTCTTCTATAAACCGGAATCGGTCCTGAGCAGCCTTCGAGAAGGGAAGGCCTACATGGTGACGATCACCAATCGTGACGACAGTCTTGAGGCGACCATTCGGGAAGTGACCACTGAGGCATTGACGCAGGCAGTGAGAAGGGAGAGCCACGTGGGCACATCCTCCTTGAACCCCATGCAAGGATCACCGAGCTGGTCCCATATTGAGGGTTCTATGAGCGCCGCCATTCATCGGCGGCAGATGAGTCGGATGGTGGATCAGATGATGCCCGTGGTAGCGGCAGATATAGCTCCTCGGATCGGTCAGGTTCTATCCGGGATGCAGGGGAATGCTCAGGCGATGCCGAAGCGGACGGAAAGCGCATCGTCGTCCACCAGCTCAGCACCAGCAGAACTCCAGTTCATGCAGGAGTTTATGCCCGGTGTTGATCTGGCTCAGGAATTTGGGGTCAAACAGCAATCGGATCGAGTCGCGCTCAAACGTGAGGTGAACCGTGCCATCGACGATTCACTCGCGAGCACGGCTCCCACGCTGTGGGCCATGTTTGGATTGAGAGATCCAGACGAATCGGCGAGTGACAGCTCGGAGAGTGACTCCGAAGATGATGGTGCGGGAATCAATGTCGGAGCCTCTAGTACGACCAGCACCTCGCAGCCTTCGGGTCGTGGAGAGGTGGACAGTGAGACGGTCAGACAACAGGGGCGGTCCTATATCCATGCCGGGCTCCGCAACTTAGGCAGAGCCTTTTCTATGGATTCATCCGGTAGAATTGATGCAGCGCAGATGAACCAGTTTTCCTCCCTAGTCTCACAGGCTCTTCCTGGATTCGACGGGATGTGTGCTGCAGGAAGCCAGGTCGATGCGGCGCTGGCCAACGAGACGATTCCCTCCTTAGAAGCTAAGCTTGCAGCTGCTAACAAGAGACTGGAACAGGCGCGTATCGACTTCAAGAGAGCAGCCGACTCTGGAGGTGACGACATCATGCAAGAGCTCCAAAAGAAACAACGGGTGATGGCTGAAGTCATGAGTCTTACAGCCACTCTAGAACGTAAACGAGGCGGTCCCAGCGCTTCAACTGGTGGTCGTCAGCCCAGTGCGGCTAACTTGGCCTCGCAATGTAAGATGCAATAGTCGGCATGTTCAACCAGCTCTAAGAGGCCACTTTCAAGTGGCCTCTTAGAGCGCGGTTGCGGTGGCAAGCGTGCCTGTGGAAAGTTCTCTTTGAACATTGTTCTATGGAGCTGCGGCTCAGCTATTGGTCGAGCGAGGGAAAAAGTCTCTCCAGGAACGGCCACTCAAAAGCCCCTTCTTAGCGGGCATGAAGAGGCTGCGTACGATACCCTTCAGACGGTCCGCTTTGATGCCTCGTGTCATGATGCCCTCGCGGGCAATCGAGACCTTTCCCGTCTCTTCCGATACCACAATCACAAGAGCATCGGTCAGATGACTCATGCCCAAGGCTGCCCTGTGACGTGTGCCCATCCAGCGCGCCACCTGATTGCTGTCGTCGGCTAGCGGAAGGATCGCTGCGGCAGCGAGAATGGCCTGATTACGAACTAGTACAGCTCCGTCATGAAGAGGAGCTTTGCCTTCAAAAATGGTCTCCAGCAGCTCAGGGGAGAAGTGGGCGTTCAGGATCACAGCTTTTTGGGCGTACTCTTCTAGAGAGTCCTGATGCTCCAATACGATCAGGGCACCATTGCGGTTCTCCGCCATGTGGTACACCGCGTTGGTCAGATCCTCGAGGAATTTGTCGAACTCCGTACCCATGGGCGCTCGCCTTCCCTTCAAGGAGAGCTTACTCAGAGCAAGCCGTAGCTCAGGCTGGAAGAGGATCAAGATCGCAATCACCGCGACGTTGAAGAAGAGCAGAAGCAGTTTTTGTAGGACGGGCCAGTCGAAGAGGTTAGCGGCTCCGTACAGACATATGAGGACCACAAGACCCAAGAGGAGGTCCATGGCGCGTGTATTCCAGAGAAAGCTGAGTAGATAGTTCAGGATAACCGCAATCAGTGCGATCTCGACCAAGGGTGTAATGGTATCCCAGAAGGTCATTGGACGGCCTATCTACAACTAGCCCACTAGGGGCATCCGCTAAAATACAAGAGACGATGAGCTCAGCGCTTACCTGCTTTGGGTGATATCGATGCCGCCTCGGCTCCATGGCCAAGTTCCGGCGCCCCCGACAACACGGTACTAGGTTCCCACCCCTATTGCAAGAACCACAGCGACATGATCACAGAGGCGCGCTCGGTGTGCCAAGACCGGCATGTCCTTCCAGAGCTGCGACCATTTTAAAAGTCTCAACATGAGCCCGTACATCATGGACGCGCAAGATTGCAGGATGCCCGTGAGCGGTACACCAGCCATGGACGGCGAGTGTGCCCACAAGCCGGTCCTCAACCTTGTTGTGCAGGATCTGTCCGATGAACGACTTCCGTGAAAGGCCCAACAGAATGGGTGCGCCAAGGGCTCTTAGCTCTTCTAAATGGGCTAACAGGTCGAGATTATGCTCAAGAGTCTTCCCGAAACCAATGCCAGGATCGACCACTATCCGTTGAGAAGGACAGCCCTCCTCCATGCATAGCTCCAGTCGCTGCTGCAGCCAGGAGATGACCTCTTCATGGCAAGAACGCATATAGGTGGGTTGAACCTGCATATCCGCCGGTGTCGCTTGCATGTGCATGACACAGGCCCAGGCATGTGTCTCGGCAACTACCCGTCGCATGAGGGGATCGCTCAGGCCAGTGATGTCGTTGATCATCTCGACACCCATGGCAAGGGCGCGGCGTGCGATCTCTGGTTTGTAGGTGTCCACTGAGATGGGGATAGGGCAATCACTTACCAGGGCTGCCAAGACAGGTTCCAGACGCTGCCACTCGGAGTCTAAGTCTACAGGAGCAGAGCCGGGTCTCGACGATTCAGCACCCAAGTCCAAGAGATCGGAGCCGTCTTCGATGAGGCGATGAGCATGCGCGATGGCCAGAGCCGGATCGGCTCGCCCCCCATCAAAAAAGGAGTCGGGTGTGATGTTGACGATGCCCATGATCAGGGGTGTCCGACGCCGATGGTGGGCATCCCAGATCTCTTGGTCCAATGCGGATCGGAGAGTTGAGCGCATCATAGAACTGACGCGACGGAAACCTCTCGCTTCAGCAAGGGGAGGAAGTCGCGCTCCTTATAGTTGGGCTTGCACATGCTGAGATGGTAGTCGTAGCCGTCGGCTCGAGCCAGCAGTGTGAAAGCTCGGTAAGAGATTCCTTGCACAAGGCCTTGCTTGGTCTGGATATTGAAGGAACCGCTCTTGCGGATGGCAACACGGCCCACATAGATTCCACGTTTCGTGCCAGAAGTGACCTCGGCTCGCACCCGATCTCCCGTCTGAAAGCCATGGACACGTTTGGGACAGTCCGAACGCTTCTTCTTAGCTTTATCTGGGCGTCGTCGTGGGAACCCATAGGCATCCATTCGGGTGCGTTGATAGGTGCCGCGCCCTGTAGCCTTGATATGTAGGATGGGAAGCGCAGGCACGTGAAGCCTTTCAAAGGGGCCCACGCAAGCAGCATCGAGGCAATGCAGCTTGGGTAAGCGATGCCGTTCGCGATTGTACTTCGTTTGACCCCCTGTGGCAGTTTGGACCGGCAACCCAAACTCCTTGAGACGTCGTTCGAGAGCATGACGCGTCTGATTGACGGCTGCGGCATCTTTGAGGGGTGCCTTCGCTTGCCGGAGGATCTTCTGCAATCGTGCAGGATCGTCTGCCAAAAAGAGGTGAATATCCTGAGCACCCTTGTTCTGATTGCAGCAGGTGCAAGCCAGAGTCAGGTTGCTGACGCGGTCACTGCCGCCACGCGCTCTGGGAACGATGTGATCGATCTGTAGCGGGACATCGCAAGCGTCGCAATAGGCACACTTGCGCCCCCATTTCTCCAGGAGGTATTCACGCACCTCGTACCCCAGGAGAGTGCCCTGTTGATACTCTGTTCCTTGAATTTCTGGATTCTCGAGGGCTTGCATGTCAAAGCGCACCGCTTCCATCCACAGCTGGGTAATCGGTGCGCGCTTTTGCAGCCTTTGTACCCAAGAAGCCGTATTGTCTAAACGGCTGCGCAAGGAGGGTGGTAACCACCCTTCTGGTCGTGTACGGTTCTCAAACCGAGGCGCACGATAGCGCAGATTGGCGCTTCGGCGTCGGCGTCGGCGACTGGCACGACTCACCATGCATTTGTGTACAAGATTTCCCTTGTGGGTGATCTCGGCTAAGAACACAGCATGCTGCATACCAGGCTGCTGTTCGGATTCTCTGATGAGCGCTACCCCCGTGGTTTTAGAGCCTGGATCGAGTTTGAGGATCAGAGGTTGGACGGCTCCGTCTACGCGATCTCTCAGGCGAATCGTGTAGGGATTCAAGCTAACCACAACGGCACGGCCCTTAGTCAGGAAGTCACGTGCACGGGCTGGATGGGCAGGCATGATGGGCTTTCCGTGTTTGTCTTGGACAAACACGGAAGTGCCCTCACGCCTCTGCTTTGGGATTACTCCCTCTTGGTGGTGTCCCACCAGTGATGAAGCGGCCTTGACAGGCGCCGCTCCGTTCTCTCGACAATGTTGGCAAGCAGCATCTGAGTCGGTCCCGTTTCGTGACGATACCCTGGTCTTGTCTACTGACCGACTTTTCAGAGCTGAGGACTGAGAAGGCATCCCCAGGTGAGTCTTGGACTTCTTGCTCAACGTAGTATTTTCTCCGTTTGTCAAACTCTAATACTCTG
>JBMOFD010000011.1:0-34481 GCA_049314435.1 Chlamydiia bacterium
CTAGATCTGAAAATGTTTGAGAGCGCTGTAGCAATTCCGCCCTGTTCAGACATCCCAGTTTGTTTTTTACGTTGCCCAAATAGAATTCTACGGTACGACTCGAGAGCTGCAGCTGGTCGGCAGACTCTTTGGAGGAGTGTCCTTTGAGGAGGGCTTGGAGGACATCACGCTCGCGGGGCGAGAGAAGAGACGCCTGGGCTACATCGTGGTGATGGCCAATCGAGGAGAGATAGGCGCTCTGAGCTTGCTTGGTGGCCGTGGGATGGATGGCCTCGGTGGAAAAAAAATCTCCACCCTTCAGGATGGGCAGGAAGCCTGGATCTGCTTCCACCTCCTGCAGAATGGGTCGCATCTGCTGCTTGAAATAGGACCCAAACGCCTTGAGCTGACCGGGTTGGTTGAAGAACGTTCTTTCCCAAACACTTCCCTTGCGACCAGAGAACCCAAAAAATTCAACCGCTTCCTTCTGCTTTTGGATGAGCAGGACGTTGCTGGTGGCGCCAAAGATCTCGGCAACGGGTGCTTCCAGAACCTTCTGATAGGCTGCTGATCCGAAGGATTCCACATAACACATCCCAGAAGTATAGACGTCGGGATGCCTCAGGTAGGGATCGTGGAGATAGATCTGATCGCCCACATAGCGTTCAGCCCAATCGGGACGGTCCACCAGAACGATATACCGGCCGTCCGCTTGGATGCGATGGTAGGTGAAGTAGTCGACGCCCAGATGCTGACGAATGGGCGCGGTTGCTTTCCTAATGGGATCGGAATGCCGAACAATGTATCTCTCTACGATCTCGTCCCAGCTGGGCATAGAACAACCTGGTTGTTACTTTCGAAGGGGAAACGAACGGAGATGATACCACGAGGGAGAAGAAACTTCGCGAGATGGCGAGGAAAGAAATCTGGGTGAGAGGATTTGAACCTCCGACCCCTTGCACCCCATGCAAGTGCGCTAGCCAAGCTGCGCTACACCCAGATAGAAATAAGATGGCCACAAGGTTACGCGCTCTGGAGAATTTAGAGCGAGTCGATCATGCTAACAAACCGACCGGCGGAAGAGGCGATCTCCTCCTAGGAAGAAGAGGTGTGGGCTGTGGCAACTGAACAGGTTCTCTCTAATTTGGCTCAGCGGGTGGCATCGCAGATGCACCCAACTTGGGCTCATGAGTTGTCCGATCTCTTGGAGGCTCCCTGGTTTCATGAGCTGGCAAGGTGGGTGGCGGAAGAGCGTCAGAGAGCGATGGTCTATCCTCCCCAAGGAGAGGTCTTCACCGCCTTGAAAGAAACGCCCTGGGACAAAGTCCGTGTCGTCATTGTCGGACAGGATCCCTATCACGGGGAGCATCAGGCACACGGTCTGAGCTTCAGCGTGTTGCCAGGCGTGAAGATCCCTCCATCTCTCAAAAATATCTTCCTTGAGCTCGAGAAGGACTGCGGTATACCTCCCGCTTCGCAGGGGTGTCTTCTGCCTTGGGCTCAGGAGGGTGTGCTGCTGCTCAACGCAGTGCTTACCGTGCGGGCTGGAGAGCCTGGGAGCCATGCGGGGCGTGGGTGGGAGCGGTTCACGGATGAGATCATGAAGAGGCTTTGGGATCGGCCTCAGCCAACGGCGTTTCTATTATGGGGCAAGTGGGCGGCACAGAAGCTGGCTTCGGTGGCTCATGGTGAGCAGCATCGGCAGCACCTCGTTTTGCAGGCTCCACATCCTTCGCCCTTGTCGGCGTATACAGGGTTTTTGGGATGTCGCCATTTTAGCCGAGTGAATGAATGGCTCGATGCTCAAGGAGCGGAGCCCATTCATTGGGATGCGCTGCAAGCGTGTGCGGCTAACGAGAAGAGTTAGTAGCGACCTGGTTTTCTGATGTTTTTTGCATGCTGTTGCTGAATGGCTAAGTCTGTCTGAATCTCCCGGAACAGAGCTTTGGCTTGATCGTCAAGACCCGCGGGGTCCATTGATGCGAACCCCCGATCGAAGATATCCTCGATCGCTTGGCCTTTCACGTGAAGATTGTCGGTTTGATGGTGGAATTGGGGGAGTGCTTTCTCATATTTTTTCTCCACCGCCTTCTGCAGTTTCGAGACATCTCGATTGACCTCTTCTAGCTGCCCTTGCACTTGTGCAAGGTAGGCATCGGTTTTCCGAGTGTCCAGGGGCTGAGCCTGATGAGCCCCGGAGCGCTGGTTAGGTATGTGCCCTGGTTTTCCCGGTGGGGGTGGGGGGGGTGTATGAGGAGGCTTCGATGGGCCCTTAGAAGGTTTGGAATGGACTTTGTGGGTTGGAAAGTCTAAGGCCAATAGGGCGTCTTCCTTGGCCCTTTTTTCAGATATTTTGTTGACGTTGGCTTGAATTTTATTGATCTCTTGAGGAGTTCGAGAAGGTTGTTGGTCAATGGCATTCCAAATATCATCGTCCCCTGTATCCATCATGTCGAGCAGCTCGTCTTCACTCATCTGCTGCTCGGAAGGGCGGAATACCGCCATCATGGCCCGGGCTGCCTTGGTATCGGCCTGACTCGGGGGAGTTAACGGGACAGGCATCGGATAGGCCGGATTCTGGGCGGCCCCCAAAAAGGTTGTTCCCAGCTGACGAACCATCGGGATGGCGGTGAGCTCATGAGGGTGGACAGACCTCGATGGTTGATGCGGAGGATGAGCGGCCCCTGGACCTGTGATGCCGGTGGGAGGCAGCCAATTGTTGTTTCGGTCAGACATGGGGTCACCTTAGTTTGGGGTGCCGAGCCCATACCGAGGGCTCTTACCCAGCCCTGTTATCAATTCAAAATATTGATTGTCAATGGATTGGATCCTTGGCTGGGGTCATGAGGCTCCTCATGGGCTGTCTGGGATGGCAGGCCGCGCGCATCTTAATAAACCATGTACTTTGTTATTGAAACCTTAATACAATATTCTATAAAATCTATGTAGTTCCAAGAGGAAAGGGGATCTACATGTTGCAAAGAGCTTTGGCTGAGACCAGGCGCCATGGGCGAGCATTCCTTCATATGGGTCGCATGCCGGTATGGTTGGACGCCCCCCATGAGGAGAGCGAGATCTGGATGACGATCCCCATCAACGGCATGGAGGGGAAGAGCCCCCAGCGGGCGGTTGATCGTCTCGTGAGTCAATGCCCCGCCTTAGGGGGTCACCTTCTAACTCAGGGTTCCGCTCTCATGTTGAGAGGGTACCTCCCCAAAAAGGCCTCGGCTAAAGAGCTACACGAGCTGCTGCAGCGTCTACTTGGGATTGCGCTACGCTGGCAGCGTTGGTGGGAGAAGAGGAATAGCACGAGTGATCGGCAGGGGGATGAAGATGCAAGCCACTAGAGCTTATGCGGGCCCCTCGCTCGCACAGTACGCCACCTCGAAAGCCCCCGCTTGGCAGCCGACCTCCGATGTGAGTTGGAACGCCGCAGCGCGTACCACGGCCACGTGGATCCGGGAGCACCTGCAAGGATTAGGAAGAGACCTGGTGGATGCCGCTCAATCGATGATGAAGATGAAGCCACCGGTCTCTATGGAGGGGATCGCCCCCGCCGTGCCGATTCGTATCCACTGGGTGAAAGCACAGATGACACGCGGCTATTCTACCCAGGAAGAGATGCCGCGGGATCTGAACATGGCATTGCAGGACAAGGGTTCTTGGGGAGTGTGGTTGGGAGAGCACAATGAGGTGATCATCCTAGGCCAGGCTCTGGGTGCTGGTTCAGAGAAGGCGGTCTATCATGGCTCCTATCTCTCCTCGCAGGGAATCCAAGCCGAGGGCGCCCTTCTTACCGTGCAGGGCGAGACTCGGGCACAGGAGCGCATTGCGGCCTTTGTGCGAGAGGTGCGGCTCATGCAGCTCTTGGGGAAGGCGCACGATGGGCTCGTTCCGCGGATTCTGACGCCCCTCTTTTCACTGACTCACCTACCCTCCACGGATCGTATCTCGGCCACCTGGGCGGATCGAAGCGAGCTGAAGGTAGGAGCACCCGTCCCGGTGACGGCGGCCACGGAAGAACGTGATGGACATGCAGGATGCTTGGTTGAACAGGTGACTACCCTTCGTAGCTCGACCAAGGTATCTGGTGGCATCCGCAGCACTCCACGGGAGCAGCAGGAGGAGTGTTTTCATCGATGGATCGGAGCGGCAGAGTGTCTCGAGCGCTTGCACGAGGCGGGATGGATCCATGGAGACGTGAAGGCTGAGAACATAGGGCAGCGTGCCGATGGTTCACTCTGTCTATTGGATCTGAGCTTTGCGATGCGGGCAGAGTCTTCTGAGCGCAGAGAAGAACTGTTGCCAAGAGACTACGATAAGCCCCTAGGTGAGAGTGGATTTATCTCTCCCTATCAGGCTCCAGAAATTCATCCTGCTCTCAGTGTCGACAAGAAGCGTCATCACTGGATGCACGCGCTCTCCTCCAAGAGCGATGTCTATTCCTTCGCTGTCATGGTGGTGAAGGATTGGCTTGGCAAGAGCATGAAGAATGAGACTCCTCCAGCCATCGTACAGGAAGAGTGGGAGGCCGAACTGCGCCGTGATGGTCGGATGCCGCGGGCTTGCAAAGAGATCCTGGTCAAAGCGCTCTCAGTCGATCCCAGCCATCGCCCCACCATGCAGCAACTGCGAGAGGCTCTTTCCAAGGCGATAGAGCGTGCCGAAGAGACTCGCAAAGAGGGATGTATCCTTCTCTAGGCCGCTCTTTTTTACGTGGGGCTGGGCCGAGGGTCCGGCCACGGGTGACCTCTCTTGTATAGATCGTTCATTCGCCGTTCGAAAAACCTCCAAATATGCTACGTTCCCTCCGTTCCTCTGACGTAATTCCATCGAGTGAGAGGCTCAGCAGCTCTTGGAAAGGATGTCTAAATGGCCTCATCTACTCTCTCATGGTCGCACTGTCGGCAGACTCTTCAACAATCGATCGCTCGTTTTCAACGGGTGCGCAAACGACTGACCGATCAGCAGCGTCGTGACGCTGAGGAGCTGATCAGGGCTCTGCAGAGCGCCTGCGATGCCAAGGATCAGGAGAGAGCCTCTTCATTGGCTCTTCGCTTGGAATCGGAACTGGATCATCTGCTACCAGAGCCTGGATGGCACCGCTGGATACGCTCAGTCGGTGGACTCATCATCATGCTGGTGGCTCTGGTGGTCGTACGGCAGATGTGGTTTGAGCTCTATGTGATTCCGACGGGATCGATGCGTCCAACCTTCAAGGAACAGGATCGTCTGGTTGTTTCGAAGACGACCTTTGGGATCAATCCCCCACTAGGCCCTGGGCATCTCTATTGGGATCCAGCTCTGCTGCAGGCGGGCACGATCATCGTCTTCACGACGGAAGGTCTCCCCATGCAGGATCATTGGGATCGATTCCTTTGGGTCCTGCCTGTGCGTAGACAGCTCGTCAAGCGCTGCATGGGCAAGGGCGGCATGACGCTCTACTTCTACGGAGGCCAGGTCTGGGCTCTGGATGAACAGGGGAATCCCACAACATGGCTCAGAGATCCATCCTGGGTCAAAGAGATCGATTACATGCCTTACATACGCCCGGAGGGCAATATGGTGGGCATGAAGCCGGGCTCATCAGAGGTCGAGATCCAGCAGTGGAACTTGCCCCTAGCACGGTGGCAGCGCATGACCAATGGATCATGGCAGCCTCAGGTTCATCAGGGCGATCGTTGGATGGAAGAGCAGCCACCGAGTGCGGAGACGGCGTACCCAGCAGGGGGGCCGCGCAGCTATGCCGACTTCTGGGGATTCCGTCACCACGCGCTCTGCAGGCTTCGCACCGATAGCGCGTCTCTTCGTCAAGGACCTTCTGGCACACGCGCTGTGATGGAAGTCCAGCACACCCCTCAGCTGAAGCGATCCAATCAGCGCACGTGGGGACTCTCTGCTGACCTCTACCTTGAATATCAGCATGCTGCGGTTCCGATTGGAACAGCCCAGTGGGAGAGGCTGAAGCAGGCACTCTATACAGCCCGCCTGGTTGTCCAGCAGGGACGGCTATACCAGTATGGCCATGAGGTGGATCAGCATCGACCCACGGCCCACACGCCTTCACTGCCTGGCATTCCAGATGGGATCTATGAGTTCTCTCATGGAGAAGCTTACGAAATCGGCTTTGGTGGACTGGCGACGAAACTCGCCAAAGACCACCCGATCTATGGAGATGAGCTTTTCCCTACCCTGTTCAACCTCGGGGTGGAGTGCAATACACTCGTAGGACCTGAAGCTGGATCCAACGGATTGATGCCAAGTCGCTTCATCTATTTCCGTCATGGGGATCTCTACGTGATGGGGCACAAGATCTGGGGGGCCTCCGATGCCGAACTCACCACGTTCCTGGCTGACCAGAACAGTCGTATGCAGGTGCAGGAATCGCCTCAAGCACCCGGTGCAGCACCGGCCATACGTCCCCGTGACGGAACCTTCATTCCCTTCAAGGACTATGGGCCTCCTACAGCCGAGCAGATCAAGCAGTTTGGGTATCATGTGCCTGCCGAGCAGGTGATCGCGCTAGGGGATAATCACGCTCAGAGTGGAGACAGCCGTTACTTTGGCCCTGTCCCTATGAATAACCTGGTAGGCAGTCCTTCGGTTCTGTTGTGGCCCTGGAGTCAAGATCATCGTATAGGCTCGCTCCCGCAGCCTCCTAGGCCATGGTGTACCCTCCCCAATCTTCTCATCGGCGGTATCGGCATAGCAGGTATCACCATCGCTGAAGGATGGAACATCCGTAAGCGACGACGTCGACTCTAACGATCCCATAGGGGAGGTCCGGAGGGAGCATCCCTCCGGCGGGGGTGTAGGGGGCGGAGCCCCCTAACTCACCGCCAAGGCCCTTTCCAGATCCCTCCACATGCCCGAAGCATACGTGACGATGCTGTCAGCGCCGGCTCGACGGATAGCAAGGAGCTGTTCAGCGAGAACGGCTGTCGCATCAAGCCATCCGCGTTCAGCGGCAGCCATCACCATGGCATACTCCCCGCTCACATGGTATGCGGCGATGGGGAGCAGAGTCTCCTGCTTGAGTTGCGCGATCACATCGAGGTAGAGGGTGGCTGGTTTGACGAGGAGGATGTCGGCGCCTTCCGCTGCATCGAGCTGCGCCTCACGGAGGGCTTCCCGTCGATTGCTAGGAGCCATCTGATAGCCGCGTTTGTCGCCGCGGAGGAGCGTCGACCCAAGTACTTGCCTAAAGGGTCCGTAGAGGCTGGAAGCGTACTTAGCAGTGTAGGCCATGATGCCACAGTGGCTATGACCATCCAGATCGAGGGCCTCTCGGATGGCGCGGACACGGCCATCCATCATGTCGGAGGGGGCGACCATGTCGACGCCGGCCTTGGCGTGGAGGAGGGCCATCTTGGCGAGTCGTTCGATAGAGGAGTCGTTATCGACGTCGCCCTTGTCATTGAGGAGGCCGTCGTGGCCATGATCGGTGAACGGATCGAGGGCGATATCACTCATGATGCAGGCCTCAGGCAGATGATCGCGTAGCGACTGGATGGCTGAAGGGAGCAAGCCGCATGGGTTGAGAGCCTCTGAACCAAAGGGATCTTTGAGGGAGGGGTTGATGGAGGCGAAGAGCAAGAAGGAGCGAATCCCGAGGCTCCACTGTCGTGAGGCTTCGAGGAGGAGCTGGTCCACTGAGAGGCGCGCAATGCCGGGAAGGGAAGCGAGCGGCTCAATCCGCTGATGACCTGCAGTGACAAAAAGGGGGGCGATCAGTTGCTGAGCGGTGAGATGGGTTTCACGGACGAGCTCTCGAAGAGAAGCTGTTCGCCGACTACGTCTAGGGCGTTGGAGGATTTGCATATCGAAGGCCTCGCAGGAGATGCCTCGCAATCTTTTGCTAGATCGGCAATGATTTCCAGTTGCTCGGAGCCTGCGACTGTGGCAGGCTCACTCTTAGCGCAGCACGGTCCTCGCCATGCAACAGCATTACGAAGAATACACAGAGTCACAACGTCGACTCCTTGATCGCTTTGTCACGAATACAAATTCGAATGTCTTCGTGCTGCGCAATCTCCCTGAAGTCATTAAGGGAGCTCTCTTTTCTAGGTACAGCCGCTCGACCCTAGGGTTGAGGTCGCTGTTACTCCGAGAGTTCATCCAAAATGATGAGACAGCCTTTCAAGCGATCCTTGGCTCATTGCCCTCTGAGAATGCGGAAGAGCAGGTCCTCGCCATCCGTAAGGCGCAGAACTTTTACGACCGCATTTTGGACGGGTATGGAGATGACTCCATTGGTGAGCTGGGCGGAGCCCACCTGGCTATGGAGAACATCTCGATGTTGGCGGCCAAAAGCGTAGAGGATGTGCGGCTGGGTGGCTCCCCTCTTGAGAAATCGACGAGGTATATCTACTTCGATCAGAAGGTGCACGATCAGTACCTCTTCTATCGCGAGCCGGTGCTGATGACCTCAGCCTATCGGAATCTCTATGTCGACACCTGTGACATGCTCTTTGATACATATAGCAGATTGATTCCCGAGCTCACAGAGGTGCTTCAGGAGAGATATCCACGCGAAGCCGAAGTCTCGAAGGTCGCCTATACATCGGCGTTGAGGGCCAAGGTCCTCGACTGTCTGAGGGGCCTGTTGCCAGCCTCTACGCTGACGAATGTCGGTGTGTTTGGCAATGGACGATTCTTCGAGCATCTGCTGCAGAAGTTGCAGGCAGAGAGCCTTGCTGAGATGCAGGAGCTGGGCCGACGTAGCTATGAAGAGCTTTCGATGGTGATCCCGAGCTTTGTGCGCCGGGCCGATCCGAACCATCGCCACTTTCAGGCCTTCGCGAAGTTTGCGGAGACGATGAAGGGCGACCTGCTAGCCGCGGCGCAGATCTTCGAAGAGGTGGCTGAACCCATGAAAAAGCCGGGAGTCCGGCTGATCCAGTGGGACGAGCATGGACCTCAGCGGGTTGCTGGTGCCCTCCTCTTTCCCTTTGGTGAAGCGGGTCTGCAAGAGCTTGACCACTACATGGAGAGGATCCCCGATGAAGACCTGGCTCGGATCCTAGAGGCCGCTGCGAGTGCAAGAGAGAATCGGCGTCATAAATCACCTCGTGCCCTGGAGCACTCTCACTTCACCTTTGAGATCATTGCTGACTTCGGGTGTTACCGGGATCTGCAAAGACACCGTGTGTTGACGCAGGATAGGCAACTGCTGGGATGTCGCTACGGGTATCAGGTGCCTGCCGAGCTGGTAGGTCTTCCCATGGAAGAGGAATATTGCCGAGCTCTAGAGAAGGCGCAGCAGGTCTGGGAACTGATTGCTGGAGACCTCCCCGAGGAAGCTCAGTATGTGGTCCCCATGGCCTTCAATGTCCATTGGTATTTCCATATCGATCTAAGAGCTCTCCAGTGGCTCTGTGAGCTGCGATCTCAGCCTCAGGGACATCCTAACTATCGATTGATTGCACAGCAGATGGCCAGGAGTGTGGCCGAGGTGCAACCGCAGTTCGAGCGGTTCTTCAAGTTCGTGGACTTCGATGGCTATGAGATGGGGCGATTCCAGCAGGAAGTGCGACGCGTAGCCAGGACCCAAGGAAAGGCCTAGCCTCTGAGGAATTTGGAGGAAAGCTGAACCTTATGGAACCGTGGCTTGTTTCTCATTCAAAATGAATTATCTTCGTCTATTTGTTCTTTTTTGTTAATCCATGGTAGTGTGTAGCCCGTTTTTTTAAACAGGTTGCACAGTGAGTTATAGTTCAGTTTCAGCCCTCTCCGATCGGGTCCTCACCTATGTAGCTGAACGCGCGTATCGACAAACCGAAGAACTCATCGCTGTGTTTACAGATCCCTTAGAGAGTCCTCGCGAGGAGGCTCCTGAGCTGGGGTGTTTATGGTGCCCGCGTGGGAGTTCATTTCGTCATGTGAAGCGTAAACTTCGCCCAGAACAGAAGGGGGCTGTTTCAAAAATTGTAGAGGGGTTGCGGAGAAGGGATGAGGGAGCGTTTTTGATTGGGGGTGCATACAAGTGTTCTTGGCGCAGACTGACTCGCGATCTGGAGATTCCAAAGGCACTTAAGGAGTCAATAGAGGGTTGTTGGAAGAGACTCTATCCTACGGGCGATCCGCAAACAGACCGTCGCTTCAAAGTCACCATGACGGTGGAGTGGATCGCCATGGAAAGGATAGTGAATAAAGAGAGCCGAGCTCGTGGTGCGAACAGCTCTTTCCATCCCGCGGTGGTGATCACGGACGAGGCGGTGTATGGAGGTCTGGCCATGATGTGTCTACGACCAGGGAATCTTACCGACCGCAGTGTCTGGGAGCTGTTCAGGAAAAGTCATCGGCAGTTACTGGCTAGCGGAGTCTATCAGCCGATCGGAGCCATGGGCGAGATTGGGGAGCTGATGCACAGTGGCCGCGAAAAGCTGTGGAGGAGTCTCTATTATCTGGTGGAAGAGGCCCTGTGCCCTGGTGATCGTTGGATGGAGGAGGTGAGGAGGAGCGTAAATTTGCTGGGGCGTGAGCTGTGCCCTGCCGAGAGGCAGCTGCTTCCCGCTGCACAACGTCTTCTTGCTATGCAGACGATGTTGGGGCTAGCCGAGGTGTCACTGGAAGTGTGCAGGAGGAGGGTCTGCCATCAGGACTATAAAGATTCGAATTTTCTGATGGCGGTCAACCGAAGAATCGAGGAGGGATCAGATGGTGGACAGTCCATCTCTCCCTATTGGATCGATTTTGAACGTATGGTGAAAGAGGATGAGCTCTACGGTAACGATCGTTGGTACGGTACTCACGAGCTCGCTCATCCCGGCGAATTAGCTGACATCGCCGCATCTGAATTTGCGATAGCAAAGAAAGAGGCAGAAATTAAGGAAAGGTCTTTGGGATGTCTTGGAGAGGAGGCGCTGGGGGTCGTCTTGGAGAGTCTGACGACCGCTGTACCCACAGCTTCGGACCAAATTTGTCTTCCGTTCCTCGAGACAGCCAACCACCCCGATGCTCCTGAGAGAAACAGATGGCGAGAACGCTTTGAACTGTATCGCTTAGGGGTCACGTTCTTTGAGATTCTTTGGGTCACAGAGAATATTTCGGGGGCATTTTGGACCGGCTTTAAGGAGGTGTTTACGACCACCAGCTTTGACGCCAATGGTTACCACGCGTGGAGAATGGCGCATGTGAGGCGCATTGAGAATCAGATGCAGGGGAGCTGGAGGGGGCCACGTGAAGAGGGGTTCTGTCGTCTGATTCTGCGGATGATCGACCCATCGCGGGAGAATACCCTGACGATGGAGGAGGTGGTAGTAGAGATGAGAGAGCTCCTGTCTAAAGAGGTCGAAGCGGAGACCCCAAGCGAACCATTCCAAGGGCTCAATGGCGTGTTGAGGTACCTGCTTGAGGTGTTTCAGCCATTTCAATGAAGTGCTCCGCAGTGAGCCTTTCAGTCAGCGGAATGACCGGACTTTAGGCAGAGCCTTATAGGGTGCTGGTTCTGCTCATTCTAGAATTGTTCACAATTGTTCGATTTGATCCGTTCGTTTTCTAATTGTATTTTGTCTTTTTTGTTTGCCTGTGGTAATGTGTAGCCCGTTTTTTTGAACAGGCCGCACAGTGAGTTATAGTTCAGTTTCAGCACTTTCCAATCGAGTTCTCACTTATGTGGGGGAACGGGCGCATCGACAAACCGAAGATGTCATTGAATTATTTACTGATCCCCTGGAGAGTCCTCGCGAAGAGGCTCCTGAGCTGGGGTGTTTGTGGTGCCCGCGTGGGAGTTCGTTTCGTCATGTGAAGCGTAAACTCGATCCAGACCAAAAAGGAGCCGTATCAAAAGTTGTAAAAGGGCTGCTGAGGTTTGACTCAACGTTGTTGCAGGGGAGTGGATACAAGTGCTCGTGGCGAAGACTGAATCGCATGGTGAAGATCCCGTCGGAACTTAAGGGTGCAATAGAGGCTTGTTGGCGGAAACTCTATCCAATGGCTGATCCGCAAACAGACCGTCGCTTCAAAGTCACCATGACGGTGGAGTGGATCGCCATGGAAAGGATAGTGAATAAAGAGAGCCGAGCTCGTGGTGCGAACAGCTCTTTCCATCCCGCGGTGGTGATCACGGACGAGGCGGTGTATGGAGGTCTGGCCATGATGTGTCTACGCCCCCAAAATCTTACAGACCTTTCCGTCTGGGAGATGTTCAAGAAAAGTCATAGGCAGTTGCTGGCTAGCGGAGTCTATCAGCCGATCGGAGCCATGAGCGAAGTTGGGCAGCTGATGCACCAGAGCCCTAATAAGCGTTGGAGCAGTCTCTATTACCTAGTTGAGGAGGCCTTGTGCCCTGGTCACCAGTGGATCGGTGAGGTGAGGGTGGGCGCAGAGGCGCTGACGCCTGAGCTGTCCTATGATGACGGCCAGCTGCTCCCCGCCGCTCAACGCCTTCTTGCCATGCGAACCATGTTGGGGTTGGCAGAGGTGTCACTAGAAGTCTGGAAGCAGAGGATTTGTCATCAGGATTATAAGACTTCGAATTTTCTGATGACGGTGAACCGACGAGCCGGGGAGGGATCGGACGGTGGACAGTCTATCGTCCCCTATTGGATCGATTTTGAGCGGGCGGCCAGAGGGGATGAGCGCTATGGCGACGATCATTGGTATGGGACCTACGCGTTTGCTCATCCCCTCGAATTAGCTGACATCGCCGAATACGAGGGTGCAGTAGCCAAGAGAGAGAAGGAAGTTGAGGAGAAGAGTTCGGCCTGTGGCGGGGACGAAAAGCTAGAAGTCGTTTGGGAGTGTGTGACGACGGCGGTATCGACAGCTTTAGACCAAAGCTGTCTTGCATTCCCGGAGACAGCCAATCACCTCGATGCTGCTGAAAGAATGCGGTGGCGAGAACGCTTTGAGGTGTATCGCGTAGGGGTCACGTTCTTTCAGCTTCTTTGGCAAACAGAGAGTTATTCAGGTTCATTTTGGACCTACTTTGATCGAGTATTTACGACCACCACCTTTGACTCCGCTGGTTATGGGGAGTGGATGGGAGTGCATACCAGGCGCATCGAATGGTGGATGCATAGGAGCTGGAGTGACCCACGTGAACAGGGATTCTGTCGTCTGATCCTGCAGATGATCGACTCGTCAGAGGAGAATACACTCACGATGGAGGAAGTTGTCGCGGAGATGAGGAAGCTTCTGTCAGAAGAAGTAGAAGAGGAAACTCCAAACGACACGCCACAAGATCTCAATCAGGTGATCACGTACCTCATTGAAGCGTTTCGGCCATTCCAATGCAGCGGTCCGCAATGAGCCTTTCAGTTAGGGGAATAGCGGTTCAGATGATGGGAGCCGTGGCGTGCGGAGAGCAAGCGGCCACCGAACGGCAACTGAAGCCATTTTGTGGGTCATCTGAGCGTGCCCACGACCAAGGAGAAGAGTTGCGATTTCTCAAGTCGTCTCATGGGCGCCCGCCTTACTATGTCAGTCGCCGGCTTGAAGACGATCTGAGCGGTGCTGTGTCAGAGGTCGTTCAGCAGGTGCTCAAGAAAAAGGGGCCAGAATTCCTCAAACGTGGTCCATACAAATGTTCGTGGAAGCACCTTCTAGACTTAGTTGAACTCAGACCAGCCCTTCGTGAAGCTGTAGAGGCCTTTTGGAGGAGTCGTCAACCGGACATCGATCCTAAGCAGGTGCGCGGTTGTAAGGTCACCCTTGCGAAGGACTGGATCGGGTTGGAGACCATCCTAAAAAAGAATAATAAGTCAGTAGGAGCCATCAGCTCGGCTCATCCGCTTGTGCTGCTGACCAATGCCAGTGTGGTGGGTGGCCTCATTCTCATGAGTTTGCGCAAGCGGCACAGCGGAGATGAGAAGGCCATGGAATCATTTGCCGTGAACCGAGACAGACTGCGTGGTAGCGGGGCAAAAGGCTGTCAGAGCGTGCCTGCCATGAGCGGGAGGGGCGAGCTCCGGCATGAAGGTCCCGAAGGGGAATGGTTTAGTAGCTACTACATGGCGGAAGAGGCCTACTGTGATGGTCGTCAATGGATCCATAACCTGACAGTATGGGTGCAGAAGAGCCTGAAGAGTGCCGCTAACGTAGCTGATGTAGGATCTGAAAGAATCGTCGCACAGATGCCAGCTGTGGGCCGCTTTCTACTGATGAAGACAGCGCTGGAACTGGCAAAGAGCGTTAACCAGCTGCACAAGAGGGGGACCACGCATGGGGACTATAAGCCTGAGAACTTCCTCGTCATGGTTCAGCGCAGGACAGTAAGCGGCTGCGAGGCTGGTTTCCCGGCTGTGTGTGTATGTGACTTTGATCGGGCAGTCCACCCGGACGAGTCGTATGGAGAGTACAACTATGGCGCTTACCCGTTTGCGCATCCTGAAGAGTTGGCTTGCATAGCCGCGTGGATTGAGGCGATGGGGAAGGGAGGCTCTGACATCGAGTTCGGTGAGACGGCTAATCATCCTGACGCGGTAGAGAAGGCTCGCTGGCGGCAGAAGTTTGAGGTGTTTCGCTTTGGTATGATGCTCTATCGCATGATGCTATATCAGGTATCCCTCGAGGGGTTCGTGGAGGGTTTTGCCGATGCCTTTAGCATAGATGGAGAGGTTTTTTTCAAACGAGAGTCGTATGGCCGTTGGTTAGGGGTCCACAGAGCCCGAGTTCGCCAATGGACGGAGGGGGACGGGCCGTGGACCAGCCTGCGAGAAGCTGAGTTTTGTGAGCTCCTACTTCAGATGATCGACCCAGAAGGGCCATCGGTGACCATGAAAGAGGTGGCAGCTGGCATGGAGGGGCTGTTGGCTCCAGACATAGGCGACCCAGCAGTAGACGGCTTTTAGGTCATTACCTAACAGGTGGTCTGGAGGATGACCATCCTCCAGCGGGGTGTGGGGCAGCGCCCCACCTAGCTACTGAGCGCCTGCGTACTTGTCGTTCTTGCTGAGATTGAGCAGGAATTGGCACTGGGTGCTTAAGGCATCCATTAACTGATCATTCGTGTTCAGTGCCTCTGCGAGTGGGGAGGCTCCTCGTTGGGCTTCTGGGATGGCATAGAATTGCTCTCGAAGAGTGGAGGTTGTCTCTTTGAGCTGGGCATACTCGTCATCATAGGTCTTTTTGATCCTTGTAATGAGAGCGCTCGCAGCTTCCTTGGGATGGCTGTTGAAGGAGCGCTGTAGATCCTGGAATAAAGCTTGCTGCGCACTCCCGACGCCAAAGTCTCCGAGCGCATTCTTCCCTTCCCTTTTGAGGAGCTGATTGAAGCTAGTCACCACCCAGTCCGAGGCATGTCCTTCTTTTCTGGCGGTCTCGGTGCGGGTGCTGAGACCCTTGGCTAGTTTGTTCAGGAGAGCCACGGTGACTTCTAGTCGTTGAGCGGCCTTTGGGTCCCTTGAGCGGCTGGCTACCGTCACCAGTTCGTCTTGGTCCCGATTGGATAGGTGGGTTAAGAGTTCCGCGTCACTTTCTGGCGTTGGATTTGGGCCACGCTGTTTGGTGATTTCCTCGAGAAGATCCCTGCGGATACCAGCAGCAGCAATCTTTGTTTCTGCGTCGCCGACCAGGCTACTTAGGTCGTCCGTCAACGCACTACGGCCTCGTCGTAGGGCAAAGGTCTTCTCGAGTTCCGTGGCTCCAGCCATAGGAGCTGATGAGGTTCCGACTGAGGATGATTCCTGGAGGCGACTTGGGGCGACCCGGGTGGGTGCCGCAGGGGCCTCGTGGGGTAAGGGGGGTAAGGCTCGTTGCTTGACCTCTTCTGAGCCTAGAGTGCCCCTGCGCTTGGTGGTGGCGGCTATGGCGATCCTTCCCCAGAGATTATCCTGATCCGGTTTGGCAGGATGAGCCCGGCCTTGTAGGGAGAGATCCTGGTCTACAGCCTCTTCAACCGCCTGCCCAAAGCCTCCCGCTCCTAGGAGGCACTTGGCGAGTTGTGGTGCAATCTGATCGATATGGTCAGAGAAGTCTTGGCCGGCATTGCGATAGGCCCGCTCGATGCGCTCTGCTCGTTCTTTTAAGACGGCATTTGCTGGTGCAGCCGACGTGACCATGGTTTGCACTCGGTCGATCACCCCGCCCTGATTACGATCTCGACTGAAGGACTGAGCTGCTCGTAACTGCAGCTGAGCGGCGTTGAGGGCAAAGTTCATGAGCTGATCTGGGAGCAGAATGCCGAGCTCATTGCGGGCGAGTGCAGAGGACTCCTGGCTCACGACGGCGATCGCATCCAGATAGGGCGTCTTGCTCCCCATTTCGCGTTCCTTGAGTCCTAGGACTAGACCATCCGTCGGCGTCGCCTTGGGGGTGAAGAGCACGGTGGTGACCCCATTCACCTTCTTTTCCTCGAGTTTGGGGTCGGAGAATTTCTTTTCAGACTTCCCAACCTTCCCCGCTTCGCCGGTTTCCGGATCACGGGCCAGGAATTGCACTCGCCTTTCACCCTCACGGCGTCGGGCTTGAAGCTTCTGCATCAACGAGGCCTGGGCTGCTGCGTCTGTGAGATCCCACCCTGGGACTCCACATAACCACTCGAGGGCTGTCGCAGCAATATCCTCATCGCGGCTGTTTAGTTCCGCCATATTGACGACGTTCTCGTACCAGGAGGGACTTAACCTGGCCTGCGTCTCAACTGGTTCATCCTTCTTGTTGGCAAGCTGAAGGTTATACAGCGGTCTTTCTGGTGTGCTGGGAGGGCGACTTGGGGATACCATATGAGAGCACTCGTAAGTAATTATTAATAATATTTAACTATTCGCCGATAGTTAAATATTTTGCAATCGGAGCCATTTGAGCTCTTTGATTCCTTTGACTACCATCTATAGCCATTTGTCATGGAGGGGTGGAATGAACAGTTCTGTGATACGGCTGGCTAATCAGATCATGAATGAGGCTATCGTCTCCATGCAGCACGGATGGGAAGCCAGTGTGTATCCGTTTCAGGCTTCAGAGCAGGCTGGTCGGGAGGAGGGCCCTGAGCTGGCCCAGCTGCGGTCGCCCGGTGGGGCAGGATGAGCTCTCGCTGGTCGCCTCCCGCTGAGAACTCTAGAATCCTGTACAATAGATGCTTGCATGGCCTGGTTTATAGATGCCTTTTCGGGCTTATCCAGAGGAGGTCTGGAGGATGGAATCCTCCAGCTGAGGTCCGGAGCGGAGCTCCGGTAGACACCTCTTCACCAGACCGGTCTACAGGACGGAGCACGATGGAACGCAAGCGCATTCTGACAGGGGATCGACCGACGGGGAAGCTGCATCTGGGGCACTGGGTGGGGTCGATCCGTAATCGTGTTGCCCTGCAGGACAAATACGACTGCTTCTTCATCATTGCGGATCTGCATACCCTGACGACACGTCCTCGTAAAGAGGAAGTCTTGGGCCTGCGTGAGCATGTCCATGACATGGTCCTCGACTACTTGGCCTGTGGCCTTGACCCTGAGAAGTCGGTGCTCTTTCTGCAGTCGGCGATTCCCTCTGTGTACGAACTGAATCTCCTGTTCGAGATGATGGTCTCTCTGAATCGCCTGACTGGGTTGCCCAGTCTCAAGGAGATGGCGCGTAATGCCGGCATCGATCCGGAGAGCGTCTCCTTTGGGTTGGTGGGATATCCCGTTCTGCAGAGCGCCGATATCCTTTTGCCCAAGGCGCATCTTGTTCCGGTAGGAAAAGACAATGAAGCGCATGTGGAGCTCACCCGAGACGTCGCACGACGCTTCAATCAGCTATATGGGGAGATCTTCCCGATGCCTGAAGCACTGATTGGCGAGGTGCCTACGCTGGTGGGGACCGATGGGCAGAGCAAGATGTCCAAGAGCTTGGGCAACTGTATTTTCTTGAGCGATGATGCGCAGACCGTCGCGAAGAAGGTGCGCAGCATGTACACCGATCCCAAACGGATCTCTGCTGATGTGCCGGGCACAGTGGAGGGGAACCCTGTCTTCACCTACCACGACGTCTTCAATCCTGACCGCAGTGAAGTGGACCATCTCAAGGCTCTCTACCGTGAAGGTAAGGTCGGAGATGTAGCGGTGAAGGAGCGTCTGACTGAGGTGATCAATGGGGCGTTGGATCCGATTCGTCAGAGGCGGGCAGCCCTTGCTGAACAAAAAGGGCTTGTCGAGCAGGTGCTCTACGCCGGGACGATGAAGATGCGTGAGGTCGGTGAGAACACCATGAAAGAGGTGCGCTCGGCCATGGGCCTGTCGGGACTTTGGAATAAGATCAGTCGCACTGCCCGTGAGCAGCAGCGAGCGCTTGCTGAATAGCGCTATGTTCCAGCTTGTCACCGATTACGAACCTTGTGGAGATCAGCCCGCTGCTATTGAAGCCCTTACTCGAGGAGTAGAGGGAGGCTGTCGTGCTCAGACTCTCCTAGGGATCACTGGGAGTGGTAAGACCTTCACGATGGCCAACGTCATCCAGCGGGTGCAACGGCCCGCTCTGATCCTGGCCCACAACAAGACGTTAGCGGCCCAGCTCTACGAGGAGTTTAAGGGATTCTTCCCCCACAACGCCGTGGAGTACTTCGTCTCCTACTACGACTACTACCAACCAGAAGCCTACGTCGCTCGATCAGACACCTACATCGAGAAGACGATGGCGATCAACGACCGCATCGATCGTCTTCGACTAGCGGCCACCCGTTCTCTTCTTGAGCAGCGCGATGTGATCATCGTGGCCTCCGTCTCCTGCATCTACGGTCTGGGTATGCCCGAGTACTACGCGGCTCTCCGGACCGCGTTCCATACGGGTGCCACCTGGTCACAAGATGATCTGCAGGCTCGTCTTGTGGAGATGCACTATGTGAGGCAGGACTTTGACCTAATGCGGGGCTCCTTCCGCATCCGTGGGGATGTGGTGGAGATCTTCCCAGCCTATGAGGCGGAGAAGGCTCTCCGTCTGCAGTTCATGGATCAGGTGATCGAGTCGGTCTCGGAGATCGATCCCCTTACTGGACGTGTTCTAAAACGGCTCGATCCCGGTGTGACGCTCTATCCCGGGTCGCACCACGTAACGCCGGAAGATATCCGGTTCAAGGCGATGGGGGAGATCCGTGAGGAGCTCAAGGAGCGGGCGGGATTCTTTGAGGAGCAGGGCCGGATCGCGGAACGGGATCGAGTCAGGCAGCGGACCCAGTACGACCTCGAGATGATGCGCGAGATCGGCTACTGCAAGGGCATCGAGAACTACAGCCGCTTCTTCGGTCGTCGACAGCCTGGAGAACCGCCTGCCTGCCTGCTGGACTACTTTCCTAAGGACTACCTCGTCTTCATCGATGAGTCTCACGTCTCGGTCCCGCAGCTCCATGGCATGTGCAATGGAGATCGTGCCCGCAAGGTCTCTCTCATCGACTATGGCTTCCGTCTGCCCTCTGCCTTTGACAACCGTCCTCTACGGTTCGATGAGGCGTACGCGAAAATGTCTCAGGTGGTCTTTGTCTCCGCCACCCCAGGTGCGTTCGAGATCGCGGAGTCGAAAGAGCAGGTGGTTGAGCAGATCCTGCGACCTACAGGACTGCTAGATCCCGTGATTGACGTGCGGCCAGCGACCGGTCAGGTGGATGATGCGATCGAGCAGATCCGCACAGAGGTTGAGGGGGGTGGCAAGGTACTGGTGACAACTCTTACCAAGAAGCTGGCAGAGGAGCTAGCGAAGTACTTGGAGGAGATCGGCATACGAGCCAAGTACCTTCACTCGGACCTAGACACGTTGGAACGCATCCAGATCATCCAGGGATTGCGTAAGAACGAATACGACGTGTTGGTTGGCATCAACCTGCTACGAGAAGGTTTGGACCTGCCTGAGGTTACGCTAGTGGCTATTTTGGACGCGGACAAGGAGGGGTTCCTTCGTTCGGAGACCTCTCTCATCCAGACCTGCGGTCGTGCGGCCAGGAATGCCAAGGGTCGGGTGGTTATGTACGCAGACAAGATGACGGAGGGTATTCGTCATGCAGTGGAGATCACGCGTAAGCGAAGAGGGCATCAGGAGCAGTACAACTTGGAGCATGGAGTGACACCAACGACGGTGGCACGGCCTATCATGGGTGATTGGGAATTCGAAGCGCCGGTAGAGGCTTTGAATCGAGAAATGGGACCTGCGCAACCTCCCCTCTCTTCAGAGGAACTCTCGGTGAAGATCACCGAGTTAGAGAAGAAGATGCGTCAGGCCGCCAAGGAGTTCCGGTTTGAAGAGGCCGCCAAATTCCGCGATGAGTGGCGGAAGTTGAAGGAACTGGAACTCCTCTGAGCCTGCGCAGCTGGGTTCAACGGCTGCTCGTAATCTGGGTGCAGTGGCCCCGTGTTAAGCACTTCACAACATCGTTTCCTGGAATACCCTGACATGCACCGATCAATGAACTTAGGTCCGTCTGCTCGGTGGGGCTTAGGTTACAGCTCACGTTCTTCGGCGTGGCATTGTCGGTGGTAGAGATCCCCGCACAGTAGTTGACAAGGTTGAGAAGGGTAGCGCTTGTTTGACTCGTGCCCTCTGAACTCGCAAGATACTGACAGAGATTGGGTATGGTTCCAATCGTAGTCGCTCCGTAAGTCGTGCTCATTGTCAGCATCAGAGCCAGTGCGCTCCATGAAATGTTTCTGATCCAAGATGTCATAATTCCCCCAGTCGTTCGGCATGAATGCAACGAAATATTTTAATTGGCAGTAGCCTCTTTACAAAGGATTCGGAACCAAACTGCAACGTGACCCCGAAGGGGCTGAGGGTATGTCCTTGGGTCTAAAGATCGAAGAGGGAGTCCGTAGTCGGCCAGCCAAAGCTAGGCAATGACGGGTGTGATTGCTAAGCCAAAATATGTGAGGAGTGGGTGGAATATAGAAGGGAGACGAGGTCGCCAACGGTGCGACCTCGTGAATGGCAAGATGGCCCTATGGACTTGATGGGGACACAGGCAAGGTATTGCAGTATTTGAGGAATTGAGTGGGGACCTCGTTGGAGGAGAATTTAGTGAATAGGTTCGACAGGACGGTTTTGTCCCCCGGATTAAGGAGGCAGGTCAGGGCTGTGCTCCCCGAACAGGATACAATCGTTGCCTGGTTGGCGCATGTCTGCAATTGCGAGACCTGCCGGCAGTTATCCCCTGTGAGGTGATGGCTGAATGGTGTACCAGTGATAGCGGGAGTTTCGTAGAGGTAATTACATAGGTGCCGTAGGTCTGTAATCTGAGCGTCTCCAGCATGAGCAGCACTGAAGGGGATCATGAGAGCGAGAAAGCCCCATGAGAATTTTCTGATCCAAGACATGAGAACCTCCTAGGACGCCTCATTCTGCTCAGTCACACGGACTGAGTGATGGCCTCCTTTAGGAGGATCTCAGGCTAAGTTTCAATGTGACCCTGGTGGATCAGGAGGCGCCGCGTGGCGCCTCCTGCCTCGACCTCGGCTATTCCGACTCCAGCTGAGCGGAGAGGAACTTGGGCAGCTGCATCATGTTGGTGGAGCCTTCCAGGTTTAAAGCCTTTTTGAGGGCAGCGTCTGGGATGATCTGGCGACCATCGTTGGGATCCTGCAATTTGTGCTCTTTGATGTAGACCCAGAGTCTCTTGGTAAAGTCGGGACGCGATCCAGGCGTATCCCCCACGATCGCAGCCAACTGAGCGGAAGGACGCATCGGCTTGTTGAAGCCTGTCCCTTCGGCAGCAGACTTCGTCTTCTTGCTACGGGTTGTGGTGGTCTTAGCCTTGGAGGTAGACTTGCTCTTCGTCTTGGTGGCTGCTGTCTTCGTGGTGGCTGCTTTGCCTTTCTTTGCGGTGGCACCCTTAGCGGTTTTCTTTGCCTTCACGACAGCAGGAGTCTTCGGATGGTTGCTGTACTTCTCTTCCAACTGACTGAGCTGGCTGACGATCACGTCGCAGGCTGGGTACTCAGAGCAGGAGAAGAAGGCCTTGCCCTTCCATGAGCGGCGCTGACGTATCGTCCCGGTGCAACCGATGGCGGGACAAGGCGCGGTCTCGGTAGAGACCCCTTTCTCCCCTTTTTTAGGGATGTTCACGATCCCCTTGCACTCAGGGTACTTCACGCAACCTAGGAAGGGTCCGTAACGACCGTGCCGAACCTTCATGGGGCCCTGGCAAATCGGGCACGCCTGATCCCAGTCAAAGTCCTCGGCGAAGTTCTCGCGATCGAAGGTCTGCTCTTCTAGCGTGGTCGTGTAACTGCAATCTGGATAGCGACTGCATCCAAGGAAGTAGCGTCCCTTCGCCCAGATCTTCTGCAGGTGCGCGCCACATGTGGGGCAGGGCAGCTCTGTATCGACCTTAGGAACGTGCATCTCCTCGGTGGCCTTGTCGACCAGAGGAAGAAATTCTTTCCAGAACTCCTGCAGAACTTCGTGCCAATCCTTACGGTTCTCGGCGATGGACTCCAGCTGATCTTCCATGGCGGCGGTAAAGCCAACCTGCATGATCAGCGGGAAGTTCTCTTCCAACATGTGGGCGATTAGAATCCCCAACTCGGTTGGCTTGATGTAGCTCTTCTCTTTGGTGGTGTACTCCCGAGATTGGATCTTGTTCATGATCGGCACGTACGTGCTAGGACGTCCAATCCCCGACTTCTCCAACTCCTTCACCAGCGACGCTTCCGTGAAGCGTGGTGGAGGTCGTGTGAAGGACTGCTCGGCAGCCACTTCTTTCACCTTGAGAGCTTCTTTTTCAGCCAGGAAGGGTAGGAGACGATCTCCATTGTCCTCTTGGTTGTCATCATCTTGACGCTCTTCGTATAGAGCCAAGAAACCGGGGAACTTCAGTTGGGAGCCGGTGCTCCTTAAGCCCAGGTTTTGGTCGGTTGCGATGTCGACTGAGACGGTGTCATAGATGGCGGAGGCCATCTGCGACGCCACAAATCGTCGCCAGATCAGCTGATAGAGATTGAACTGATCATGGGTTAGGTATTTGCGAATCGAATCAGGAGTGTGGTGCACATGAGCTGGTCGGATCGCTTCGTGGGCATCTTGCGCGCTCTTCTTCGTCAGGTACTGCCGCGGTGTAGCAGGGAGGTAGTCCTTGCCATGCCCATCCAGAATGTAACGCCTAGCTTCTTCGATCGCTTCTGGAGCCACGCGTACCGAGTCGGTTCGCATGTAGGTGATCAACCCCTCAGGGCCATCTGACCCTAAGTCCACACCCTCATAAAGACCCTGAGCAATGCTCATCGTGCGCTGGGCAGAGAGACTATGGTGGCGGCTTGCCTCCTGCTGCAGAGTCGACGTAGTGAACGGAGCCACGGGATGACGCTGCTTCTCTTTGCGCTCGATCGATTCGATCCAATAGTCAGCGCGAAGGAGTTGTTGACGCAGGCGCTCGGCTGTAGCCCCATCGGAAATAAGAGCTACGTCCTTTCCAGGAATCGGCTCCTTCTCCACCTTCTTCCCATCGATGGTGATGAGGTGGGCGCGTAGCGTGTGTTGGGTTTGTGTCGAGAGGGCCGCTGTCAGCGTCCAGTATTCGACGGGAAGGAAGCGATTGATCTCCTCTTCGCGGTCGACCACCAGCTTCAGGGCCACAGACTGAACACGTCCGGCAGAGAGCCCACCATCCTTACCACGAGCGATGCGCCGAGCAAGCAGCGGGCTGATCTTATAACCCACCATCCGGTCCAACAGACGGCGTGCCTGCTGGGCGTTGACCATCGCCATGTCGATAGGACGCGTCTCTTCGAGGGCTCGGGTCACAGCTTCTTTAGTGATCGACTGGAAGGTTGCACGCACGACCTTTGTGTCGGGGGGCAGAAGGCTGGCGATGTGCCAGGCGATCGCCTCTCCCTCTCGGTCGGGGTCGGGGCAGAGATAGACCAGGTCGACTTTTTTGGCGGCGCGCTTGAGCTTGTCGACCACTTCTTCCTTCCCAGGTAGGACGACATACTCCGGCTCGAAGTCATGCTCCACGTCGATGCCAAATCCCTTTTCAGGAAGATCGCGTACGTGCCCCACGGAGGACTCAATGAGGTAACGGTCACCAAGGAATTTCCTCAGTGTTTTGATCTTTGTGGGGGATTCCACAATGATAAGGGCTTTACCCATGAGTCTCGCTTCCCGGGGTCAGGACCACGTGCGGTCGAGAGAAGGGGGGTCTTGCTATCCAAGATCTACGCCCGCAGCTCCTCTATCTATTTCAATAGGGACCGTATGGTTTCAGGCAAGCATTCTCGAGGTAGGAGGCCAATTCAAGCAAACATCTCTCGATGGATCGGGTCACGGCTCTGGATCCAAAGCCAGCCAACTCGACGTCGAGCAGGTCATAGTCAATGCTAGAAATTTGTTGAAATTCTTACTTGGAGAAATTCCCAGACCCATTGGCCGGGGCTTCCTTGCCAGAGTCAGCTGCAGGTTCTTCTGGCGGTGGCGGTGGCAGGGGGCGGGTGATCGGATCGACGATCTTCATTGTGCTAGGGTCCGCCAGCCAGGTGGTGAGCTGCCCATGGTGCACCACTAACTGAGCGATATAGGGATTGGGGTAACGGTCCCCTTCGCTGTCCCAGAAGGTGACCTTCAGAGCCAAATCATCCCAGTGGATCGGGCGATCCTTGTTGCGGCCTAGCGCTTCGTTAGCAAAGGACCGTGTTGTGGAGTGAGCGTTGGCCGCCCACAGCATCGAATGGAGGATATCGCGAGAGTAGTTCTCAGCCTGTTCTCTTGAGAGGGCATGGGTGTCGCTGAGGCGAAGAGTGAGTGGCGTGCGGGCCCAGCAAAGCAGGGGCTCGATCGACAGCCAGGTTGCATCACGGCGACGAGCAATGCGCTGAGTATCACGAGAGAAAAGGACAGGGGCGTCTTTGCGGGTGGAGATGACTTGAGCCGTCTCCTGGTCGTAGGGCGCTCCACATGCAAGAAGCAAGCTGAGCATGAAGCATATGACGCGCATCTACTCGAATTCCTCTCGCAACTGGGGAAAGGCTTCCACAAGGAACGCAGTGCGGAAGTCAGAGCCCTGCAACAATTTATGTAACCCAGGAACCCCTTCGCGCGCAATCAATACAATTTCTTCCGGCAGCAAATGGAGTAGGAGAGGCCAGGTGGGAAGTGAAGCCCTCGACAATGCCTTCAGGGACCTTCTCAAGTGATAAACAACGATCCAGGCTCTATAGCCAGCGATTCCCAATGACACCACGCCTATCGGAAGCAGCCATGGAAGAGACAGCGTCCAAGCCCACAGCATGGCCAGTATCCCGCAGCCACATAGGAGTAACTGGGTCATGTCTAGGACCAGCCAGCTTAGTCCCCTAAGGATCTTGGATGGGCAGGTGGCCCATGCTAGGGCCTCTTCCCACGGGCTGTCTGGGAACCCACAACGGATCGCGTGGACCAACTCATGCGCCAGAATCGCCTCACTCTTGATGAAGAACGAACGGTTGCCTAGAAGGATGCGGCACTCAATGGGACGATCCTCTTCCTGATCGATGAGCGTGGCTCCGCCTTCAAAAAAACGCAGTTCAGTAGAGTTGTGCTCGACTGGTACCCACGGCGCTTGCACCTGATAGGGAGAGAGCAAGGGACTGTCAGGACAAGGTCGACACAAGGCACACAGAACGCGTGCCTGGAACAGCGATTCAGTTTCTAGAGGGCCGGGGATCAATCCCATTGACCGCAGAGATGAAGCATGTTCCATACGATCGATGATAGAGGGCTTGAGGAGATTCGGGCTAGTAGGCGGTCAAATAAGTCTTGATGAGTGAGCGCTCAAGGCATAGCCCGGAGCGCCTGACCGGATTTCAGGTTCTGAAAAACCTAAGGGCCTTTCTGCTTGGCTACCTTGACCTCGACGTCACGACCACAGAAGGCGACGCCGTAGTGTAGAATACGATGCACGCCGGCTTGGCGAAGCCGTGCATCGTATTCTCGATCTCGAATCTGTTGGAGCGCCGACTCTGCTACGGAGGCAAGATCTGCGACAGCTGCGGCTCTCTTGACCTCGACCACGATCCCGGGCTGATTCGGTCGTCGAGGCTGCAAGAGAATGTCGAATCGTCCCCAACCAGATTCTCCGTTGGAAAAGATCTGATAGGAGTCCTGCAGTGCCGCGCAGAGTCCGAGGACCATGAGATGATAGGAGTTTTCTAGTGTAGAAGCGGTCAAGTCAAAGGCGCTGGCACTCGTAAGCAGAAAGCGCGATAACCAACGCTGGACTTGGCCCGCATCGCCTTCGGACAGAGCTCTCCAAAGGCTCGATAGGGCATCTCCTCCCATGGGAGAAAACAGTGGAGCCAGGATCGACCTAAAAGAGAGCCTTACCTCCAAGTTCGGAACGCGGAGAACCACCGTCTGAGGATCTTCCTTTGATCGTTGTCCCGTTAGATATCCGGTGTTGAGCATCAGAGTAAAGAGGGGCGCTGCCGGCGCCTTGCCAGATTCAAACTCCAGCGGTTGGCGGATCCTATCAAGAGGCCTCCTGATGCTTTCGCCTCCTATGAGGACTCGAAGTGCTTCTAGTTCTGATGGATCTGCATGACGGATGGCCCAGAGCAACAATCCCGTAGCTCCAGTGAACGTCCAGTAGCTCATGGGCGCCTCACCAGAATCAAGAGCCATAAGAATGGACCATGGATTGAAGAGAGCCTCAGTCCCGATCGTGTAGCCGTTATACCACTCATGGAAGCTGGAAAGCTCCGGGCCGCGCGCTACAGAGCTCAGCAATTGCTCTACCTCGTCTTGGGTGAACCCAAAGTGCGCTGCGTATTTATCCTCCAAGGGGCCACAGACTCGCAGATTATTTAAGCCCGACGAGAGACCATGCTGGCTGATTTGAAGAATCCCCGTTAGGAAAGCCTTGTGAACATAGCTGCGGCCCCCTTTAAGAACAGGGCCAAGCCATAGTTGATAGAAGGAAGCCACCTCCGCAAAACAGCCCGACTCTTGGGCACGTATCAGCGGAGCATCATATTCATCTAAAAACAGATAGCAGGGAGATCCTGACGCTGTAGCAAGCCCCGAAGTGAGACGGAGTAGACTACTGGTCAATTGGAGCTGCGTACCTCGCTTCTCAATGATGGCCTGCAAATCCTCTAGGTCCGTTGGTGAGAGATGTGGCACGAGTCGAGGCATATGGGGTCGCAGCAACTGTCCTATAGATGCCTGTAGCCCGCTTTCAAAGTCTTCAAGGGAATGAGCGGAAATATCTTTGAGCGACAAATAGATAGCGGCGCGTGACCCAGCTAACCGCCAATAATGGGACGAGCGCACCCAGGTGCCTTGGAAAAGATCCTCATGTTCCGAGTGATCGTCTCCGTAGAATGCCTGGAGCATAGACAGGGCCAAGGACTTACCAAAGCGTCGTGGCCGAAGACAGAGAACGGCGGGGCTTCCATCAAGCTCAAAGGACTCAATCAGACGCGTCTTGTCAACATAGACGCATCCTTCGCGTCGCAAGGGGCGAAATTCGTCAGTCCCAATAGGCCAGCGAGGTGCTTGGCTGGATTGCTGCATGGGACGGCCTCTAAGGAGTTACAAAATCTCGATTGTAGGGAGGAATTTGGAAAAGATCTATCGCCTTTCTAGCCGTCCGGCATAGAAAGGCTATATTATTGATTTTTTATTTATAGGAGGTCTGGAGGGTGCAACCCTCCAGCGGGGCGTGGGGCAGGGCCCCACACCTACCGCTGACGCCAGCGGCGCTCTCGTTGGGGAGGGATTCCTAGGGAGGCGCGGTATTTGGCGACGGTACGGCGGGCGATCTGGAAGCCGAGGGCTTGGAGCCTTTGGGCGAGGGCCTCGTCGGAGAGAGGCTGGTCTGGTGGTTCTTCCGTGATGAGACGCTGGAGCTCTTGGAGCGGGTCGAGTCCGACGCAGTCTCCATGTACGCCTTGGGCTACGAAGAGCGACCGCATGGCGATGAGACCGCGAGGAGCGCCGATCCACTTATTGTGGACGGCCCGAGAGAGAGTCGACTCGGAGAGGTTCAGACGTTGCGCCACGGCGGTCATGGTCAACGTTTGGGGGGAGCCTGTGGGGGTGGAGAGATAGGCCTCTTGGTGAGGGATGATCTCCTCTAGGATGCGCCGCAGAGTGAGACCTCGTTGCTGCAGGGCTCGGGCTAGAAAGGCCCCTGTCTTGTACTGATGACCCAAATACTGCATCGACGAGGAGTCTACCTTGCCGAGCTTCCAGGCCTGGAGATAGTCTGGTTGGGGAACGAGCCTGGGCCAGTATTCGTCGTGGATCTCGATGCGCCACTGACCACCCTCTAGATGGACCGTGGCATCCGCTAGAACTTGTCCATTGACGGGGACCTCTAACCAAGCGGAGAGCTGCAGCCCGGAGAAGTCCTTTCTTAGCTGCTCGAGGATCTGGTCTTCTGGAAGCCCACTTTTGCGGCACACCTCTTTCAGCCGTAGGTGCACCAAGTCCTCTCCGCTGGAGAGGAGCAGGCGGTATCCTACTGACTGCTCTCGGCCCATCCTGCGGAGTTGAATCAATAGATTCTCTCGATGAGAGGGGGCAAACACACCGGCAGGCTCGAGGCTTTGGAGTCGAGTGAGCAGATGTTGGAGCTGCTCTAAGGGAAGCTGGAAATGAGAGGAGATCTCCTCTAGAGAAGAGGTGAGGATCCCTCTCGAATCTAGATCATCCACCAGCCAGAGCGCCACGTCCTTCTCTATAGGAAGTAACTGTAGATCAAAGAGCTGCTTTCTTAAGCGGTCTCTGGGGTCCTCCTCCATTCTGATCTCAGGGTCTTCAGCAACCATGGCTCGAGATGGCCGAGAGAGCCAGGGGGTCAGATCGGGCTCCTCTACTTCCCACATGGGGTTGCCCATCAGCACTTCACGTAGACTAGGAGCCAGTTCGAGGAGTGGGAGTTGCAAGACCTGCAAGGCCTGCTGCATGCTAGGCAGCAACATGAGGTGGGCTGCTAGCTGAGGTTGAAGAGTGGCGTTCTGCTTGAGTTGCATCGGCTCCTGCGTAGCTAGATGACCAGCCACTCCCCCCTCATCTTTTGATCATGTGGATTTCAAAATTTGTTTTCCATTCGCCGTGTAGGAAAGGATGTCCAGTCATGGACATGAGTGGCTTGGCATGTATTTGAATGCACAGGGATTAGGCATCCAACGGAGCGGAGATTGGATTTTTCGGGGAGTGGACTTTGAGCTGCGGCGAGGGGATCGCTGGATTTTGACGGGGGCGTCGGGCAAGGGCAAGTCGACGCTGCTCCGCTGCTTAGCGGGTCTACTGGAGCCTACGGAGGGACGCGTAGTGCGGAGTGCCCCGATGCAGTTCGGCTGGATGGCACAAGCGGATCTCCTCTTGCCATGGCGTACCGTGTGGGACAATGCTTGCTTGGGGATGGAGCTTGGGGATTTACCCTCCTTGAAGAGTGAAGTAGAGCGAGTGCTGGACCGTTTGGGGCTGCTCCGCTACGGGGGCTATTTCCCTACGCAGTTGAGTCAGGGGATGCGCCAGAGAGTGGCTCTGGCGCGCACGCTCCTACGCAAGGCGCCTTTTTTGCTGTTGGATGAGCCTTGCTCAGCTCTGGACATGGGGCTCAGGCATCAGGTGTTGGACCTCATCATAGAGTTTCAGGAGAGAGACCAGTTTGGGCTCGTCATGGTGACGCACCATGATGAAGATGCTACTTGTATCCAAGCCCGCACGGTGTGTTTAGCCGAGGGATCCCTGCGAGAGGTGTCATGCTGCGGCGTGGGGTGATCGCCTATCAATGGCTGTCGGGGATCTTGGGTTTGGGTGGCTTTCTGCTGCTCTGGGCATTCTTCGCGTCCTATTATGATCCATCTGGGTTGATCTTTCCTGGGCCATGGGCGACCTTTGCCGTCTTCTTTCTGGAGATGAGGATCTGGATCCCATCAGCCTGGAACACCTACTCAATGATGGTGCTCACCCTCGCTGGAAGTTTGGCGCTCTCTTTGCCTATTGTGTTTGGGATGATGGTGGCCCAACCGATCCGTGCGACGGTCCAGACATGCTTCATCATTTTCCAGTGTCTACCGCTCTTTGTCTTAGCTCCGATTCTCGTGATGGTCTTTGGGTGGTCCTCGGCCACGATCCTTTTGCCGAGCGTCTTGATGGTCCTCTATCCACTGACCATGGCTCTATGGAAGGGGGCAGCTTCGGTCCCGCAGGACTATCTCGATCTATTCACCTCCTGTGAGGCTTCTAGGTGGAGACTCTTCTGGAATCTACAGATGCCCTTTGCAAGCACCCATCTCTTTGCAGGGATGAGGGTGGCGGTCACCACCTGCGGCATGGCCGTCGTCGCCTGCGAATTTGCTGTGGGGCAAGAGGGGCTGGGCATGCTACTGCAGGAATCCCGCCGCAATTTCGATCTGGCGATGGCTTTCTGCAGCATCGCCATACTGGGGATGGAAATCGCTAGCCTCTATTTATTGGTCGTTTTCCTAGAATGGTTCCTCCTGCCTTGGAGGCGTCATGCGCACATGGATTAGTTTCCTCTTGCTCTTGATGGGCTGCGCGGCTCAAGAGCAGCAGCCTCTGCGACTCCTCCTTGACTGGTGGCCCAACCCCGATCACGTGCCCATCTATGTCGGGATCAAGAAGGGTTTTTTCCTCGATGAGGATGTAGAGATCGAGGTCTTGAAGACAGCCGACCCGCCGCAGGCCTTGCTGTTTCTGTTGAGTGGCCGGACGGACATCATCCTCCACAACGCTCCTCACACAGTGTCGGTTCTGGGGCTCTGTCCCGACCTACGACTCTGCGGGATTCTGATTGATCGACCTCTACGCTCCTTTGTCTTTTTGAAAGATAGTGAGATCCGCGAGCCCTATGACCTCCATCACAAGGTCCTCGGCGGGAATCCCGAAGGTCTGCTCACAGCCTATGTGCAGGGCGCCATGAAGAAGTGGGGGATTCAGTTCCGGGAGATCCGCAAGATGAGCTGGGATGCTCCAACGGCCCTTTTGACCGGAGCCGTGGATGTGATCGCGGGGATCTTCTGGAATATTGAGCCAGAGCAGTTGCGTGCAGCCGGTGTGGAGACGCGCTTCTTCCCAATCGAGATGTTCGGCGTTCCCACCTATGATGAACTGGTGTTTGTGACTCTGAGAGAGCTCACAGAACAGGATCCTACCTTTGTCGAGCGCTTCAAAAGAGCCCTACAACACTCGATTGACTGGTGCCGGGAGAACCCAGAAGAAGCCTTCGAGATCTATGTGCAGGCGCAACCGGGTAAAGGACCGCGAGTCCTTGCCTGGGAGCGCAAGGCGTGGGAGGTGACCGCGCCGCTCTGTGCCTACCATCAGGTCCCCGTTGAGGAGAAATGGAAGCACTTGCTGGAGTGGATGCAGGCGCAAGATCTGGTTCGACATCCGACAGACCTCACACCTTTCCTGGGCTTGCCCCCCAACCTCACGACCGAAGAGGCCCGCCTCAAATGCGTGGGCGCTCCTGGATCTTTCTCAGGAACTCTGCCGGAATCTCCTGTAGAAACCGACTTGGCCTCATCGACCTAAGTCCTCCCCACAGGAATCGGGTGTGGGCCGCGCTTAAAAAGAGATGATCACGAGCGCGAGTCACCCCGACATAGCAGAGGCGACGCTCCTCCTCAATCCCATCAGGCGCGTTCTTCGCATTGAGGTGGGGGAAGAGGTCTTCCTCCATTCCAATCAGAAAGACCGCTCTGAACTCCAGTCCCTTGCCATTATGCAGAGTCATAAGCTGCACAGAATCGCCATCGGGAGAGGCCTCATCGGCAGATCCCTTGAGGCTCAGTTCCGTGAGGAACGATTCTAGCTTGTCTTGAGTCCCATCTTCTGTCTCCTCACGCTGCTCATCCCACTCCGAGGCCTTGGCAACCAATTCATCCAAGTTCTCTTTGCGCTCGATCGCTGTCTCAGGATCTTCTTTGAGCGTCGTGAGGTAACCACTTCGGAGGATCGTTTCCGCCAGCAGATCCTGTAGCGAGAGCTCTTTGGCTACCAAGCGGAGGCCATCGATGAGACCCAGATATTCTCGCAAGGCCGTCTTCTGAGGTGAGGTAAGGCGTAGTTCACCCAGATCTTGTCCCTGCAACCACCCACGCATCGCGACCAAAAGAGGACGCCCCTGGACGGAGGCCAGCGTAGCCATCTTTTGTAAGGAGGTGTCTCCAAGTCCACGTTTAGGGCATTGGATCGATCGCACAATACTTACAGCGTCGGCATCGCTCTGCACGACGCGCAAGTAGGCCATGATGTCTTTGATCTCGCGCCTCTGATAGAAGCTCACGCCGCCGACGATCTGATAGGGAATGCGATGACGCAGCAGCACGTCTTCAAAGACACGCGACTGGAAGTTCGTACGATAGAAGATGCAAATCTCCTTGAGCGTAAGGCCGTGCATCGCCTTCAGCTGACGGATGTGCTTCACCACGAAGTCCGCTTCCATGTGCTCATGATCGGCGATGAAGACGCCAATACGGTCGCCCTCACCTCGGTCGGACCAGAGCTGCTTATCGAGACGTCGTACGTTGTTCCGAATCAAAGCGTTAGCTGCCTGCAGGATCAGATTGCGACTGCGGTAGTTCTGCTCGAGGCGAATGACTTTAGAGCCTGGGAAGTCTCGCTCGAAGTTGAGGATGTTGTTCAGGTCGGCACCGCGCCAGCTATAGATCGACTGGTCGGGATCGCCCACGACAAAGAGGTTGTGGGAGCGGGCCACCAGCATGCGGGCGATCTCATACTGAGAGGTGTTGGTATCCTGGTATTCGTCGATCATCAGGTAACGCCAACGCGCCTGGTAGTGCTCCAGCACGTTGGGATGCTCACGGAAGAGTCGCGCTGTCAGATAGAGCAGATCGTCGAAGTCCACGGCATTGCAGGTGCGCAACCGCTCCTGGTAGTCGCGGTAGATCCGTGGATAGAGTGCGGCTTCTTCAGGCTCCGACCCAGTCATCACAATCTCGTCAGGAGAGAGGCAGCTGTTTTTCGCATTGGAGATGAAGGTCCGCACAGCTCGTGCGTCGACCTCCTTGGAGATCCCTGCCGACTGCATTACCGACTTGAGGAGCTTCTCACGATCATCTTCGTCGTAGATCGTGAAGTTGCGCTGATAGCCGAGAGCCGGAATGGACTCCCTCAGAACGCGAGCGCCTAAGCTATGGAACGTGCAGATCAGGACATCACTGTCCGTCAGATCGTGGACGCGTTCCGACATCTCTTGTGCAGCCTTATTCGTGAAGGTCACAGCGAGAATCTGGTTGGCAGGGACCCCACACTGCAGGAGGTGGGCGATCCGCTGCGTCACAATGCGGGTCTTCCCCGAACCAGCACCAGCTAGGACGAGGAGAGGGCCATCACGGTGCAGGACTGCGTCCCGCTGTGTGGCGTTGAGTTTTGGGTCGATGACAGGTTGCATAGAAGAGTACACGCAACTAGAGTACCAACCATTGAAGGTGAGGGCAAGGTGCTCCGTGTCGTATTCTTAGCCCTGCTCTTCTGGGCAGTGGTGAACGGGTCCGAGATCCGGGTGGGTCTTGAGGTCTTGATCGATCGCCAGCTCGATCGCGACTTCCAGGGCAAACGGGTCGCCCTCCTCACCCACGCAGCCGCTGTCGATCGCTCCCTGACTCCCAGTTACGAACTCCTCATGAGTCGGGCCAAGAAGTGGCAACTCGTTTGCCTCCTTGCGCCCGAGCATGGCCTAGATGGCGCAACCCACGCTGGCGAATCGGTGAAGGACGGCCAGCGCAAAGAGATCCCGATCTATAGTTTGCATGGTCCTCGTCGACGCCCAACGGAAGCGATGCTGAGCGGTATCGACATCATCCTCGTCGATCTCCAAGACATCGGCTTGCGCTACTACACCTACATCTCGACGCTCTTCTATTGCATGGAAGAGGCCGCCAAAAAGGGCATCGAAGTGGTGGTCCTCGACCGCCCCAACCCACTCGGCGGCATGCTCGTGGATGGCCCCATGTTGGAGGAGTCCGTCCGCTCCTTCGTGGGCTATGTCAATGTGCCGATCTGTCACGGCATGACGATCGGTGAGATCGCTCGCTACTTTAAGGGCGAATATCACATCGACTGTCCTTTGCGCGTCATCGCGATGGAGGGATGGAAGCGTACCGATCGCTATACCCAGCTCGGCCGTGCTTGGATCCCCCCCTCTCCCAACATCCCCGAGCCAGACACCCCGATCTTCTGTGCGATGACCGGTCCCATCGGTGAACTAGGTATTCTCAACATCGGCATCGGTTACACGCTCCCCTTTAAGCTCATCGGAGCTCCCTGGATCGACAGCGCTAGCCTTGCCCAAGCTCTCAATCAGATGCGCCTACCCGGTGTTAAGTTCCGCCCTATCTCCTATCGTCCCTTCTACGGGAAGTTCAAGGATGAGCTTTGCCACGGCGTCCAGCTGGTCATCACCGACTGGAAGCAGGTGCGCCCGACGCAGGTCTGCTTCGCCCTGCTTGCAGCTCTCAAAGAACGCTATCCCAAACAGGTGGCTGCGGCCATGACCGCAACAACGGCCGATCGCCGAGCGATGTTCCATAAGGTCCTCGGTACCGAGACGATCTGGCAACTCCTCCAACAGGATCGCTCTCCCTATAGCAAGATGCTGGCTCTCCATAAGCCCCAGCGCCAGGACTTCTACCAAAAGC
>JBMOFD010000012.1:0-33202 GCA_049314435.1 Chlamydiia bacterium
GTGGGTCAGTTTGCTCTGTCGCCTAACACGTTAGGAATGCTGCCATAGAGGAAGCTGCTGCCTGTAGGCACGCTCAACAGTGGGGTCTGTGCATCGATGAACTATGCTTTTAGCGTACTAGATCCGTCGAGGGGTTGGCCGCGCCTATAATTGCTTCTCAGACCTACATTGAAAGCGTTCTTAGACCCTGCTGCCGGCCTAAGGGCACTGCGTAGTCATCTGCTCTCGACAATACCGTTGAGCTCTATCGCTATCCTCATTCTCCTGGTCGCTTTTGTGATAGATCTCTATGAATTCGAGTTTATTAGAATCAGTAAAATAGGCGTGTATCACTCGAATGCCGGACTTAACGCCCCGACCTTTCAAGGATTTACAGGCGAACTTTCTGACTTTATAGATTCGAAAGACGTCCCCTCCCATGCCTTCCATCGGAACAACACCCCCATTATCTATCCGGTGCAAGTGATAGAGCGTCAATTGCCCCCTAATCAGAGAGTCCAAATCCTCAGTGAGGCTTGGGAACTTCTTCATCAGGCGTTTTAAGTCGCGCTGAAAATCACTTCCGTAGTCAACTCGACTGAATCCCATCATCGGGGTACTCTCTCACGCTATACTCAGGGGTTCGATAGAAGACGGACTCATAGTCTATTTGCTGCTTGTCAGGCGTCACAATCCACGGCACATCTCGATGTGAGTACTCGCTGATCGCAGCCGCATTCATCCCTGACAGCCTCTGCAGGACTTCATCTATTAGCTTGATTTCGTTGGCACTGAACACAGAAATGTCTGGCTCTCGGAGAGGCAGATATTTCTTCTGCGGTCTCTCATAATATTTGCTGTCGACAGCCTCGACCTCTTCATTGGCGATCATTTTGTCTACGATCGCTTTGAACTCTACGGGAGTTGGGCCGTAGTTATTCTTTATATACGTGGCTCCTATCAGCTGTTCTTCATATTTTTCGTAGTAATCGAAATCTATGAAATACAGGAGCTTGTACAGGACAGTTTCGCCAACATTAGGCATCGCCCCAACTTTCCCTAAGATGTAGAGCAAGGCCTCCTTAAATTTTTCCACATTTTTTGCGGGAACACTAACTCGCATACCGCTCTCTCTTCCGCTTGAGTTCTCGGCATGCTCAAGGACGACCTCCAGCGGAATCCTAATATCCAAGAGCTCATCAATCGAAATGCTAAAGGCATCCGACAGCTGCCGAAGTTCGTGCGCTTTTAGCTCTCGCCTACCATTTTCAATCGAGGAAAGGCAGGACCTATCCATCGTCAATATCTTCGACAGATTCTCTTGGCTGAGTCCGAGCGACTCCCTCAGCAATTTCACTCGCTGTCCCAAAGCTTCTTCCATAAGGCCCTCTCGCCCATGGTATCGGCATGTTGTGATTTCCATCAATATATCGGTGGAAATCACAACATCACTACTCCCGGGTTCCTCCAGCCTGGCTTAGGGACGTACCCGCCCCTGGGCAGGTATGCTTCGATTCGAAGGCTATTCTCGCCTCTGAGAGACGGCACATCATTACAGCGATTTGCTTCTGGGCGGCGGCGGCTCTACGGGATCACGGCGACATCGCACCGCACACCTCTTGCCGTCGAACGCAATGCCAACCAAGACAATGTGTGTAAGAGGCCTGGTCATAAGCTCCTGCTTGTATCGCTGCGAGTCAACCTGAGCGATGGCCTCAAGCGCTAGGTCCTCAAGAGGGCCCGTATCCTGAGGCCCAGCCCGCTTGCACTCGACCACGACTCCTACCTGATTGTTCCGCTTCGGAAGCAACAGTAGATCAGGACGGCCATCCCCGCTCTCCCGGTTCGATCGACAATCAAATTGCTCATGAAGAATCCAGAGGTAGCCTAGCAGAAGCATGTGGTAGGCCTGCTCAGGATAGTGCTTCCCTGCTGACGAAAAGTCCAGGAAGCTGCTGGTGGAAAGAAGTTCCTCAATGTAGCGAGTCAGCGCGACTTCGTCCCCTCCCGTCAACGCCACAAACAATCCTTGGGCATCCTTTCCGAAGGTCCGGCTAACCTCACCTTGAACCAATTTGGCGAATTGACCTCGCACTTCTTGGTTGGGGATCAAAACCACCCCACTATACGCATCACCCGTGCCTGTCTCTACCTCAGTCGCTGTGAGATAGCCACTATGCACGAGGAGAGACCAGCGCGTAGCGGCCCCGATGAACTTCTGGTCCTTTCCAATTTGCAGCACACCGGTGAGCGGCACCCGAACAGAACCTCCCTCGACCAGGGCATTCAGGTTGGCCTGCATATCGGGCGAGGATTCCCGCAGGGCCGCCACTAGATCGCCCTCAGAGCCGCTCCCCATCCAATAGCTGTTGCATCGGCCCTTCTTCTCTAGGCAGTTGATGATGGAGTACGGATTGTAGATCACACTATCTCTGAATCGATACCCATTATACCATTCTTGAAGCTTCGCGACGGTAATGTCTGTTCCCGTTTCTTCCACCAACAGCTTCACTTCCTCTGGAGTGAACCCACAGGCCGCAGACAAGCGAGGATCAAGGATGTTGTCGGAGCTTACATTATTCAAAGACGATGCCATGGCATCCTTGGTGTAATGGTAGACGCCCGTAAGAATGCCCCGTTGTCGGAAATCTCCACCTTTCATGAGGTCGCTCAGAAAGGAGCGCATTCCGCGTAATGCCTGATCAAAACAGCCTGACTGAATCGAGGAAATGAGCGGCGCATCATATTCGTCGATGAGCACGACTACCCGTCGTCCGTGGATGTCACGCAACTGATGACATAGCTGCCTTACCAAAACCCCCTGCTCAATAAGCGGGATGTTCTGCAGGTTATAAAGCTCCTTTCTCAAGACAGAACTAAGAGCCTCTCCCTCTTGAACCAAATGTCGCATCACCTCTTCTTGAACGATGCGACGGAGCTTAGCCTCAGTCTCTTGCCAGGAGGATCCCTCCGCTGCCTTAAAGCTCAGACTTAAAACAGGGTACTTATGGGCATGGGCCTCCCAGGTAGCCCGATCCTCATAGACCCGCAATCCCTCAAAAAGCGCCTCATCGGCCTTGCGGTGTAGGTCGTAAAAGGAGGCCAACATAGACATCCATAAGGTCTTTCCAAACCTACGAGGCCTTGTAATCAGGAGCTCCTTCGGCAGCGTCTCGAGCTCCCGAATCCAGCCCGTCTTATCTACATAGAGCATCCCCTCTTCCCGCAGTTGGCGAAAATTGTCTGTGCTTGCGGGCAGTTGGACCATCACGACTCCCCTGACCTCGTCAGGATGAATTTACACAATAAGTGTGCTCAGAATAGCTCATGACGAGCATGTACAACTAGCAGAAAGTAGTGGGTTTAGTTCGACCGCACCAGGTGCTTGAGCGATTCATGGCTAGAAACCAGACGGCACCAAGGCTGTAGGCGTCGAGGCGACCCAGAAGTACAATATTTATGTGTAGCGCAACAATCAGGAGATTAAAGGAAGTAATACATCGCGATCGCTTGACTAGCGAAAGAGTAGCGGTAGTCGGATTCGAACCAACGACACGCGGATTATGATTCCGCTGCTCTAACCGACTGAGCTATACCGCCGTGCAGGAAAAAATAGCGGGGAAAGGATTCGAACCTCTGACCTTTGGGTTATGAGCCCAACGAGCTAACCACTGCTCCACCCCGCGGTGAAGGCAAGATCCTAACATGGGGTCTCATTTTACCTAAGCAAATTCGTCCGCCTTTGACGTCTTTTCTTCCAACCTGGACGAATCGACCTCAGACAGCAGTCAGAAGGCGCCTCACGCCGCTCGATATACGGTCTTAGCTTCTCTGCAGTGCATCCCGAATGGCTGGGACAGAGTGAAGCGCCTGCCAAGTCCTCTCTACGATCTGACCCGAGGATGGAACCACAATGCTCCTACCGTTCCAGTGGCGCACAGCGGCAAGCAAATCCTCCAACCCGACACAAGCCCCCCCCTGGATCTTAGCCACTTCACAAGCCAGATTCTTCTGGGTCTGGTGATGAGGCCCATACAGCACAGGACATCCCAACTGCACTGGCTCCCACAGGTTATGCCCACCAATGCCCGGGACAAAACTCCCCCCAAGGATCGTCACGGATGCCAGCTGCATGCAGGTCGTTAGCACGCCCATCTGCGCAATCAAGGTCACCGGAGAGTCATCTCCTTGATACCCCAGTCGGCAGAGAAGCTCCTCGAGCTCGGGGCGACGTGCGGGATGTCGCGGAACCAGAAGCAGGCGCCATCCTTCCTCGACGAGGGGCTGGAGTGCTTTCAAGAGCGGCTCCTCTTCACCGGGATGGGTGCTTCCTATCAACAAGACCCGATCTTTAGAGGGGAGCGAGAGCCGTTCACGCCACTGGCTCAACTCTTCTGATGAAGCGATCTTAGGCGACAGAGCCAACTTGAGGTTTCCAGTGACCTGGATACGATTTGAGGGAATGCCTGCTCGACGAAGTCGAGCGGCCATCTCCTCATCCTGTGCGCAGACCAGCTGCATGAGCTTCATGACCTTACCAGCCAACCAGGGAAAGTAACTCCAGCGACCTGCTGAACGCGCAGACATCTTGGCGCTGACCACGGCGATGGGAGTATTCCGAGCAGCCACACGATGAAGCATGCCGTACCACAGGTCTCCCTCTGATAAGAGAAGCAAGTTCGGTTGAATATGTCGCACTAGAGACGTCATGGCCCAGGGCAGATCAAAGGGAGTAAGGATCACCTGAGCAAAGGGATAGAGTCTCTTTGCCGTCTGCAATCCACCTTCTGTGCCAGCTGTGATCACCCACTCAGCAGAAGGAGCCTCCCGTCTGATCCGCTCGATTAGAGTCTGCATGAGAACAGCCTCTCCGACCGAGACGGCATGCACCCAGATGCGAGGAGCCTTTGCCACTTGCATCGTGGGAGCTCGGCATCGATTCCAGATCGTTTGCCAGCTTGTGCCGCGTCTTCGACCAGCGAAGACGATCCAGGGCAAAGCGACTAGCCAACCAATGGTGAACAGGATGCCGTAGACCACCGCTGCTACCCCACGACGTAATTCAGAAGCCGTTCAGGAACATAGATCACACGCCGAATCACACCTACTAAATGCTTAGAGACCTGAGGATCCGCCTCGGCAAGTCCCCTCACTTCTTGCTCGGAGAGGCCACGAGCCACCCGCAGGGTGGCTCTGTGCCGCCCACAGATCTGCACCACCAGCTCTACCTCATCCTCTTGGCAGAGCACAGGATCCACGGCCGGCCAAGGCTGTCGGGCCAGCGAAGTCTGATGTCCCAATTCTCTCCACAACTCTTCAGCTAGGTGGGGAGCCGTAGGTGCGAGGACCAGAACGAACCGTTCAGCCACTTCCCTTGAGATGAAGGGTAGCGACTGCAAGACGTTCAGAGCCTCCATCATCTTCGAAACCACCGTATTGAACTGCATCGACTCGATATCCCGTCGGACATCTCGCGCCAATCGATGGGTGAGCTTCAGCGCCGCTAAGTCTTCTGTGTCGCGTATTTTAGAGGGGGCAAACAGATCCCACACGCGGTTGAGGAACCTTCGGCATCCGAGGACTCCATCGGTGCTCCAGACCTTCTCACGATCAAAAGGCCCCATGAACATCGAGTAGAGGCGTACAGCATCCGCTCCAAACTGCTCAATCAAGGCGTCGGGAGACACCCCATTGAGTTTGGATTTGGACATCTTTTCGATCTGCGACCGGAGCAGCTCCCCTGTGCGATGATCGAAGTACTCGCCATTCTTCTCATCGACATCGGACTCTTCCACATAGGCACCGTTCACACGTTGATAACTTCTCGAAAGGACCAATCCCTGATAGCGATAGGTCTGGAACGGCTCGGAAGTGTGCACAAGACCGCAGTCATAGAGCACCTTGTGCCAGAAGCGAGCATAGAGCAGGTGCAGGACCGCGTGTTCGGCTCCACCGACGTAGAGGTCCACTGGCATCCAGTATCGCTCGGCCTCTGGGGACCAAGCCTCCACATCATTGCGAGGGTCGATGAAGCGCAGATAGTACCAGCAACTTCCCGCCCACTGCGGCATGGTATTGATCTCGCGTCGTGCCGGCCGGCCCGTCTTAGGATCGGTCACAAAGACCCAATGCTGCGCTTTCGCCAAGGGGCTTAACCCCTCGGCACTCGGTGTGAAGTCGGTGAGGTGAGGAGGCAGCAGCGGCAGCTCATCGAGCCCCAATACGCGCTGTCCACCATCCTCGTAGTGCAGAATGGGGAAGGGCTCCCCCCAGTATCTCTGCCTTGAGAAGAGCCAATCACGGAGCTTGTAATGCACCATTGCCTCGCCACGCCCATGACTCTGCAGCCATGCAATCACAGCCTGATTGGCCTCGGCCAAGGTCAGCCCGTTGATCTTGAGAGACTCATAGGAACTGTTCACTACAGTTCCCTCTCCAGGCCAGCAGTCAAGACCCTGTTGGATACGCTGCAGCCCTTCCTGTGGCTCTAGGAATTCTTCCTGAGCCAAGGCCTCGAGAGATGGTTCGACCACGCAACGAATCGGAATAGCCATCTGTTGGGCAAAGGCAAAGTCCCGCTCATCATGACTAGGAACTCCCATGACCGCTCCGGTCCCTACATGCCCCAACACATAGTCAGCAACCCAGACCGGGATCGACTGCCCCGTAACCGGATGGAGGATATAGCCGCCTGTGAACACGCCTGTTTTGGAATCCGCTAGGTCTGTGCGCTCCAGATCACTCTTGAGCTTAGCCGCCTCACAATAGGCCTTCACTTCAGCCGCTTGAGTCGGCGAGATCAGCTTAGCTACGGCTGAATGCTCAGGAGCGACGACCACGAAGGTGACGCCCATGAGCGTACCCGGCGTGGTCGTGTAAATGGAAAGCTTCGTAGTCCCGTCGGGGAGAAGGAAATCGATCCGAGCCCCTTCGCTGCGCCCGATCCAGTGGGTTTGAAGTTTCTTGAGGTTATCGGGCCAATCTAATGTCTTGAGGTCTTCAAGCAGACGATCAGCATAGGCGGTGATCTTCAACATCCACTGTTTGAGGGGTCGTCGTTCGACAACATGGCCCCCCTCCACTGAGCGGCCATTGTCCACCTCTTCATTTGCCAACACCGTTCCCAGCGCTGGGCAGTAGTTAACGAGGATCTCCGCCTCATAAGCCAGACCCTTCTCGTAGAGGAGAGTGAAGATCCACTGGGTCCAACGATAGTAGTTGGGATCTGAGGTCGCAATTTCTCGCTGCCAGTCGTAGCTGAACCCCATCGCTTGGAGCTGCGTACGGTAGGTGTCGATGTTCTTCTTCGTTGTCTCAGCAGGATGAGTCCCCGTGCGAATCGCATACTGTTCAGCGGGCAGACCGAAGGAATCCCATCCCATGGGGTGAAGGACATTGAATCCCAGCATCCTTCTGAAGCGGGAGATGATGTCGGTGGCCGTATAGCCTGTCAGATGTCCTACATGAAGACCCGATCCACTGGGATAAGGGAACATGTCGAGCACGTAGCTCTTTGGCCGTTGCGACTCGATCTTACAGTGGAACGTCTGATGCTCTTCCCAATACTTCTGCCATTTCTTCTCTAAGAAATGAGGTTGATAGGATCCTCTCTGCATGACTGGGCCCTCTACAAAATGACACCCTGGCAACTATATCTCGTGTAAGGACAGAATCCCAAGACAAAAACCGGATCGACTCCCACGAGGAATGGCATGGCGCAAGAAGACCGGAGCTCCCTCAACAAGACATCGATGGCTACGTCACAACCCCTCTTGTCCATGCTTTCGGGCGAACCAGGTGGTTGGCGCCGACCCACTCAAACCGCACTCATGGGAGGCCTGCCCTGCGGGAGCAGTTACCCTATCCGCTGCATGGGCCACATCAAAGGACCACTAGGCTCGACCGCACAGATCCTCCGAAACATCGAGCCGATGATGGAAGCGGGCTGTGACCTTGTCTCGATCGAGATCGCCGGCCTGGAAGACCTGACCATGATGCGTGAAGTTCAGGCCACACTCGAACAGAAGGGAGTATTCCTGCCCCTTTTCATTGATGTAGGCCAGGACCCCAGCCTGGCTTGGGCCGCCGCGGAGATCGGCGATGGCGTGCGGCTCTCTCCTGTGACTTTAGGTCAGGACAAATCGTCTGCAACGTCGGACCACAGCACGAACTGGAAGCCTCGCCTTCTACAACTCGTGGATCATTGCCATCGTTTAGAGAAATCGGTCCTTCTCCAGATCAGTGATGCCGACTGGAGCGATGTGCAAGGCACCGAGACCTCTTCCCCGGTCGAACTGATCGACTACGCCACCTGCTGCATTGAGCTCTGTCGCCAGGCCGGTCACCTCGACTTCATGGTGTCGGTTGAGACTCGTGTACCTATCCTGACGATCCAAGTGATCCGTTTACTGGCTGAGCACCTGGACCAACTGGCCCGTCCCGTTCCCCTACACCTCATCGACCGACAGCCTAAACGTGGAGAGCTCGGGCGCCTACGCGCGGCGGCACACTTAGGAGCTCTCCTCCTCGAAGGCATCGGCGATTGCATTGAGATCGACCTGGCCGAGGACCCTGAACATGAGATCGAGGCCTGCCGTCGCCTTCTGTTTGCGCAGCACCATTTTGCCTGTTTAGGCGAGCTGATTCAGCCCCAGATCTCGTCCGCCGCTCAACGTGTTGTCCACCACCCCTACTGTTGTGCACAGCCTCTCCGCCGGGTGATCCCCATAGATCCCCTGTGCTTGCGATACCACGATCACCTCGTCGCTGCCTTGGGCGAGCCATCTTTAGCCGACAACCCGCCTAGTGGCACTCCCAGCTGTCACAAGCTCGGGGACTGCCTAGTCTGGGTCACCACTCCCCCACTGCATGAAGAAGAACAGAAGGGACTTTCTTGGCTGCGCTCCTCCTTGAAACTGGGAACGATCTGTCCAGCCGATTCAGATCAATTGATCGGCGACCTCCCCCTCGTCCCGTTAAGCCATCTTGTCCATCAGGCTCCCTTAGGCCCCTACGCCGTCTTGATCGATGAGCTCGATCCAGACCTGTGGCAACACATGCTTCGATCCCATCCCCAACTCATCCTCTTCCAGCCCGATCACTTAAGGATTCTGGGGACTCGAGCCCTTGCCTCCTGGTGTTATCTCTACCGCATGACGGCACCCATCATCCTAGCATTTGAATATGACGCTCCCTACCGAGACGCACTGATGCAGATGGGCATGGAGCTGGGCCCCCTCTTAATGGATGGGGCAGCCGATGGGCTTGCTCTTCTCGGCCCATATGATCCCTACATGCTCTCTCGCATTTCTCAAGAACTACTTTGGGAGTAGAAGAAAAATATTCTATATCTATCTTCCATTGTTCAGAAAAGGTTGTCCTTCTATACTAAGCGCGGCAGCCGTCTTCTATGAGGCCGGCGAGAGCGAACATGTATGTGTGAAGAAGCGGGCAGGAGGCCTTCATGGTGGTACTGGATATTGCGGGCGCCAAGAAGTGCAAGATCTGCCTACAAGATTATGACTACAAGCGCGACGTCGAGAATCGCCTTTTCATGGCGGGCCTCTCCAGCTTCGAGCTGGTCATGCTCGAAGAAATTCTTCACAGCTCTTTGCAGTTCCCCCTGCAGCGCCTCGTCCAAGCCCTGGACCAGCCTCTTGAAACAGTCCGTGCCGCACTAGAAAAATTTTCTACTACCGGACTCCTTCGTCTAACATCGGACCAAGTGGTGGTAGATAAGGAACTGCGCAAGTATTTCGAGGGATTGATGCTTCCTTTTGAGGAAGATTTTGTTCCTGGCATGGACTATATCCAAATACTTCTTCGCAAGGTCCCGATTGGCGTCCTGCCCACCTGGTACGCCATTCCTCGAACAGCGAACAATATATTTGAATCCTTGGTCGAACGGATCCTGGCAACTCCCCAACTCGTTCAACGGTATTTGAACGAAGTGGTGCATACCGATCCCGACCTGAGGGCGATCCAGAATGCAGTGTTTAGCCACCCTGAGTTGACGGTTCCTTCAGCCGCACTACGTGATCAATTGGGTCTCTCTCGCGAGGCTTTTGAAGAGTGCATGTTGCAACTGGAGTTCCAGTTCCTATGCTGCCACACCTACCGTCAGGTAGACGGTCGCTGGGAGCAAGTGGTGACGCCCTTCCAGGAGTGGATGGATTACCTGATCCATTTACAGCGCACGGCGCCCCGCTCTTTAGCGGCGGGTCAAGTACAAGCCCTATATGCATCCGAATATCCAGTGATTGAGCGCATGGGTGAGCTGTTGACCCAAGCCTTTAAAGCACCTGTTCCAATGTCCATGGCCTTAAACCCAGTAGCCTCTCCACAAAGCCATTTAGATGCCAGTTCAGTCCGACTCTTTCCTCTGTTGGGTCTAGGCGAACTGCGCGACGGTCACCTCGTAGCTGCCCCTGTAGCGGAGTCCTGGTGCTCTCTTACATTAGAGGATCGCGCCATGGGATTGTATCGTCATCCAGATCATCGCCCACGTGGCCTCGAGCAGGTCCAAGAGAGATTTCTCCGAGATGCAGAGAGATCCATGGCACGTGCTTTAAATATGGGCTGGGTGGACCTCGATCAGTTCATCCAAGGGATGGTCGTCCCTCTCCGTACAGAAGATGTGGTGCAGCTGCAGAGACGCAATCGCGCCTGGCGATATGCTCTCCCCAATTACACTCCTGAGGAGTGTGGTATGCTGCGCAGCATGATTCAGGAATGGCTCTTTGAGTCGGGCGTTGTGGTTCTGGGGACCTTCCAAAACCGGCCCTGTTTCCGTCTTACCGCCCTTGGGCATTCTCTCTACAGTTGATGGAGGCCGTCATATGGCCGAAGATTTAGTCCGCAACCGTTCAGCAAGCTTTCATTATGAGCTGCTCGAGACCTTTGAAGCGGGCATTGCCTTAGTGGGCACAGAGGTGAAAAGCCTCCGCGAGCACCATGGGAGCCTGGCTGAGGCCTATGTCATGCCGCAAAGCGGCGAGCTCTTCCTTCTGAACTGCATGATTCCTCACTACAAGTTCGGCAACCTGCAGAACCACGAAGAGAAGCGCCCACGAAAGCTCCTGATGCATCATCGAGAGATTCGCCATCTCTCCAGAAGCGTCCAGGAAAAGGGCATGACCCTTGTTCCGATTGCGTTCTACCTCTCTAAGAGCCACGTCAAACTGAAGTTCGCCCTGGCTCGTGGCAAGCAGCTGCATGACAAGCGGAGCGCTCTTCGTGAAAAAGACCAGAAGCGAGACCTACAGCAAACGCTGAAAAGTCGTTCCAACGATTGAAGGTGACCTAGCTAGGCCAGCCGTCAAACACCATGCGGCTATAAGTTCTTCTTTCGAGACCGCAATAGAGCGATGACCAACGGGTCCCTCGTTGGTTCTATGGGGCAGGGCAAGGGTCGCCTGGCCACCCTGGTTCTTCTTGTCCTGGCACATGTACGGAAGAGCCTGCTCCACCTCCATTTCGATCGCTGGATAGGCCCAGGCGTCGAGAGTCTCCTCGTAGGCTTCTTGATCGCTTGAAGTGATGAATCCCCTCTCTTGGGCAATCCATCCTTCGCAACGCAAGCCAAAGGCCACCGCATCACCATGGGAGATCTGGCACCCGCTAGCGCTTTCTATGGCGTGGGCCACGGTGTGTCCAAAATTAAGCAGATCGCGATAGAGCGGTTCTGATCGGGATCGACGTATGACCTGACACTTCATGGCAACGCTGGCGCGAATCTCCTCCAACGAAGGTGGATGAGGCGCTAAATTCGCAAGGATGGGAAGTCGTTCTGGCGCAAAGAGTATGGCGTGTTTGATCATCTCAGCCATGCCCTGTCGTATGAGATCGGTCGAGAGAGTCTCCAGCCAACCCTCTTCGATCAAAACCCAGTCTGGGTCATACACAGTACCAATGAGGTTCTTACCCATTGGAGTGTCGACCCCATTCTTTCCTCCCACACAAGCATCGGCCATCGCCAAGAGTGTGGTAGGAACAAGGCCCAGGGACAACCCACGGTGGAGAGTAGCCGCGACAAAGCCCACAAGATCTAGGAGGGCACCGCCTCCACAGCCAAGCAACAGAGTCTGCCGATCGACTCCAGCACTTAGCAGCCGATCTTCCAGCCGAGCCTTAGAGTCTCGCGTCTTGGTCACCTCCCCTCCCTGCCACGGGATGACTTCATCCACGAGAGTGAGAAGCTGGTGCGCCATTGGGTGACGCACCAGCTTCTCTTCGATGACCAGAAACGACTTCGAGCTCTTTTTGATCAGGGGCTTGGCCAGTGCTCTATCCATCATCACAGCATAGTCCGATCGCACTACACCAGGCGCCATGAGAACCGGACCTGTGCTGGGTGGACACGTCTGTGTTATAGTAGCTAGATCGGCGAAAGGTGATGTCATGGCGAAGCGGTCGAAGGACGAGGATACCTCATGGCAAGCAGGCCATGAGTGGTACGACTCCATTGTAGGAGAGGAGGGCCATTACTATCATCGACACGTGATCTTTCCCCAGCTCCTTCCTTGGATGGCGGCAAGAGGCACACCCAAGATGGTCGGTGACTTAGCCTGCGGACAGGGCATCCTAGAGCGAGTCCTTCCTCCCAAGGTGCAGTACCGCGGAGTCGACCTCAGTTCGGGGCTACTAGATCAGGCACAGGCCCGATGTGCCCATCCGGCACGAGCCATCTTCACTCATGGGGACGTGACTCAAACTACCACTCTCCCGGCGGCTTCCTGCGACGTTGTGACTGTGATCCTCGCTCTACAAAACATGGCGCATCCAGCGGGCTGTTTTCAGGAGATCGCTAGAATCCTACGGCCGGAAGGCCGGGCCTATATTGTATTGAACCATCCGGCGTTTCGGATTCCTACGCTCTCTGACTGGGTCTGGGATGCCGAAAAAGGCCGCCAAGCACGGCGTATAGACCGCTATCTCTCCCCGCTGAAGCTCCCTCTGAAGATTCACCCCAGCCAGGGCGAAGAATCTCCCGTGGCGTGGGCCTACCATCTACCGCTGTTCCAATGGATCCAACTCGCCACACAAGCGGGCTTATCGGTTACAGGTTGCGCAGAGTGGTGCTCTGACAAGAAGAGCGAAGGGGGGCGAGCGGCTGCAGAAGATGCGGCACGTCGCGAGTTCCCGCTCTTTTTAGCTCTGGAACTCGCTCATGCCGCCAAGCCTTAGAGGGCTACTGTTACCTGAGAGCAGAGGTAGACATCTTGAATAGCGTTAAGAAGCCGCACTCCCTCATTCATCGGCCTCTGGAAGGCCTTGCGTCCGCTGATGAGTCCCATGCCGCCGGCACGTTTGTTCACAACGGCGGTGTAGACCGCCTCGCCTAAGTCTTGAGCACCCGATGAAGCACCACCGCTATTGATCAGGCCTATGCGACCGCTGTATCCGTTGAGCACCTGGTATCGACAGAGGTCGATCGGGTGGTCGGTACAAAGAGCAGCTCCGTGATCACTGGAGGAGCTCCCATACATGCTCGCACTGGACTTACCAAATTGTAAGGCACGGAAGCCTCCGTTGCAGGTAGGCAGTTTTTGTTTCACGATGTCCGCCTCGATGGTGGCACCGAGGTGGTTGGCCTGTCCTGTCAGGTCGGCAGCTAGATGGTAGTCCTCGTCTGCCGTCTTGAAGGCTGGATTACGTAGGTAACACCAGAGGATGGTCACCATACCCAATTCATGTGCCTGGGCAAATGCCTCGCTTACCTCTTGGATCTGCCGATGCGACTCCTCTGATCCAAAATAGATCGTCGCCCCGACGGCTGCAGCTCCCATCTCATAGGCCTGCTGCACATGAGCAAAGAGAATCTGGTCGTATCGATTGGGATAGGAGAGGAACTCGTTGTGGTTGAGCTTGACGATGAAGGGAATCTTATGGGCATAGCGCCGAGCCACCGACCCCAAGACCCCTAGCGTCGAGGCGATCGCATTGCATCCGCCTTCCATGGCGAGCTCCACCAGCTTCTCTGGATCAAAGTAGCTGGGGTTAGGGGCAAAACTCGCCCCAGCAGAGTGCTCGACTCCCTGATCAACGGGAAGGATCGAGAGGTAGCCCGTTCCACCAAGACGCCCATGAGAGATCAACTTCTGCATGTTGCCGAGAACCCGTGGATTGCGGTCGCTGGGAGCAAAGATGCGATCGACCCAGTCCTTACCAGGAATGTGTAGCCCCGATGAGGGGAAGGCACAACGATGGGCAAGCAGGCTCTCAGCCTGGTCCCCTAAAAGCTTCTGTACGTCAGAGTATTGCAAAGGCACGGTCTACCTCGACCTAGGTATGTTTTCCCTCGGTATACACGAACTGGGGTTTCCATGAGAAAAGCTGCGACCAGAGCACGCCTCACCGCCGGTCAGGCCTGACTCAGATATCGCACAGCTCTTGCCACATCCACTTGTGTGGTCGACCAGTTGCCTACGCACCGCAGAATGCCGCCTGTACGATCCCATGGCCAGACCCAGAGAGACTTCAAAATCTGATCGACCCGAGCGGGGTGCACCTGGACAAAAAGTTGGTTTGTTTCAGGCGGATGAACCAACCGCACGTTGTGTGCCGTCAGTGCCGCAGCTAGCTCAGAAGTCCGCGCATTGGCTGTCTCAGCGAGACTGCGCCATAGATCTTTCTGGAGCATGGCTTGAAACTGAGCCGCGACAAAACGGGTCTTGGAAAGGAGCTGCAGCATCTGCTTTTGCAGGTGGAGCATGCCTGTGGCATCGACTTTAGGCCCGACTAGAAGAGCCTCTGCCATCATGGCACCAAGCTTGGTTACTCCAATGGAAAGAAGATCACAGCCTCCACTTGCCTCGTGAAGAGACACTTTCAGGGCCGCGGCTGCATTCCATAGTCGACACCCGTCGACATGCATCAAAAGACCGCGCTCGGTACACCAGGCTCGGATTTGAGCCAGTGCCTCAAGAGAGTAGATCGCTCCGAGCTCGGTGGGCTGGGTGATGCTCACCACGCCTGGACGCGTAGCATGACGACCGAAGAACACCTCATCTTGAAATGTTCGATCCAGCTCTTCTACGGTCACCAATCCCTTCGAGCTCGTCGGCACCAGTATAAGCTTGGCGCCTACCACCGCCTCTGCCGATCCAGACTCTTGGCAGGCGATATGCGCGATCTCTGAGCAGAGCACGCTCTCCCATGGCTTGAGCGCGAGTCGTAAAGCGAGAACATTGGCGCCAGTACCATTCGCCACCAAGCAACAGTGGGTCATGGATGGAAAATATCTCAACAGATCTTCCTGCAGGGACTTTGTTAGAGGATCGCCACCGTATGCAATGGCATAGCCTTCGTTGGCTGCCTGCACGGCAGACAATACAGCTGGATGGGCCGGCGCAAAGTTATCGCTGGCCCAGGCTAAAAGCGGACCCGCTTCCTCTGTAGATCTTGGCTTGGACATATGTCCCCCCCCCCTGTTGCAGCAAGAGTATACCGCATCTGATGTGTATCTCCAGCTACCGGCCGCAAAGCGATCGGTAGCTGTCATTGCTTAACTAAAGAAGATCCTCTGGAACTCGATCAAGATCACGGCCGAGGCAAACAGCGCGCAGACCACACCACGCATGATGGGCCTTCGGAGCACTTGTGGCTCTAGAACTCTTCTAAATCCAACAAACACCATGGCAATGGGAATGAGACCATTGAGGGTCGAGTCACCAAGCCCCCCTGTCAAATCAAGCGCTTTTAGGAAGACATCCTCAAACGACCAGCATCCCAGAATCACCGGCACCAAGACGGCTCCCAAAATGAAGAGCTTCCTCCGAGTCGCAGACCAGTGCGTATGGAGCGTTCTAAGCCCGTCCAATAGAAACTCATAAAGCCCCAGGCTGATCCCCAAGAAGGAGGTTGTCAACGCAAAGAGAGAGAAGAAGGTGATGAGCCCATTGAGCCAAGGAGCTTGGATCCAGTGCGTCAGCGTTGTTGTGATGGGCTGAGCCAGCGCTGCTGCCTCTTTGAGTCCGTGAGGACCGTCCACAGGAATCAGCGAAAACATCATGCCCAACCAAGCGATGTACAACGCGGCTGCTAGAGCCAGTCCACCCCAGCAGGCCACTCGAAGTGGACGAGGGTCATTGCCTAAGTAGCTTCGCAAGCTGGGCACGATCATCTGGAAGGAAAAACTCGCTAAGAACAGCGGCAGTGCATAACCGAGGCCCGACAACGAGCTATAGGCAAATGGATGGAGGGTAGCCTGAGAAAAACCAGCCACAAGAACCGCTCCAAGAATCAGGAGCATGAGGATGACGAAGAGACTATTACACTTCGCCAACACATGCGCCCCACTAGCCAGAATGGAGCCCAACACGACCAAGACCACAAGCTCCAGAAGCCACAGTGGCATCTGCAGAATCTCAGGCAGTAAAGGCCCCAACACCTGAGACACCCCTGCTAAATAAGCAATTGGGCTCGCATAGCCGATGAAGCAATAGAGGAACCAAACGAGCCTTGCTCCGGCACTTCCTAACAGCGCGCGTGAGGTGCCGATCAGGTGCGTTCCACGAGGCCCCCACAAATTCGCCTGAATGTGGAAGTCGGCCGTAATTCCCATAAATAGGAAGCAGACCAACATGGCGATCGCTGCAGGCAAGAAGCCATTCTCAGCCACCACCAACGGAAGGGCCAAGATCCCTCCACCTATCGCGGTGCCTAAAACGAGAAATAGGGCATGGCCCACTCGGATGAAGCTCATAAATATTCACGCTTGAACGTTGTATGTACCGCACGCTCGTCGGCGGAAGACTGCATAAATATGCACGATTGATGAATTTTTATGAAAGAGTGATGCAGCGCACGGACTGCGCTGCATCAAGGTCTGGTTTGAGATCGTTAGCTGCTCTGCGAGCCGACAAGCTGTTCGGTCTCTTCGGGGATGCGTTCGACTTCCCTCTCTAGAAAGGTGATCGTGGCCTGAGCGGCCTCTTCCATCATGGCATGCGTATGCTGGATGCCGATGAAACAGGCTTCCACAGCCAGAGGTGGCAAGTAAAAGCCGTTGGCTAGCATCCAGCGCCAGTAGCGAGCATAGCGATCGCGATCCAGGCGACTTGTCCCCTCATGGTCGGTCACGGATGATACGCCAAAGAACAGCGTCCACATGCTCCCCATTTGCTGGATACAGCCCGTAGCACCGATCTGACTCAAGGCCGCTTGAACAGGCTCAGTGAAGACTCTCACCGTCTCGTCCAGCCTCTCGTAGACACCCGGCGTTTGAAGCTGACGCAGCGTCTCTAGACCGGCGACCATGGCCACCGGGTTGCCAGAGAGGGTTCCCGCTTGATAGACAGGTCCCGTCGGAGCGAGACAACTCATGATCTCTCGACTTCCTCCAAAGGCGGCGCAAGGCATGCCGCCGCCTACGATCTTGCCCCAACATGTAAGGTCGGGATCGATCCCATAGTAACCGGAAGCTCCGGAGGGCCCCAACCGGAATCCCGTGATCACCTCATCTAAGATCAACAGAGCTCCCGTCTGGCGAGTCGCGTCTCTCAACTGCTGCAGATAACCAGGAAGAGGCGGAATAACGCCCATGTTCCCTGTTACGGGCTCACAGATCACGGCCGCTAGATCGGGAGTATTCAGGATGAGATCGACGGCCGCCTGACTGTTCCAAGGGGCCAAAAGCGTCTCTTCCACGAAAGAGGGAGGAACTCCTGCTGAAGAACTAGTCTTCGTTAACCCCCACACCCCACTACCCGCCTGCACGAGGAGGTGATCGGCGTGCCCATGATAATGTCCTACGAACTTGAGGATCTTATTGCGTCCTGTAGCACCGCGCGCTAGGCGAATCGCACTCATACAAGCTTCTGTGCCACTGGACACAAACCTCAGCTGTTCCATCTTAGGGTACTGTCGCTGGATCGCTTCTGCTAAAAGAAGCTCTTCCTCTACTGGCATCCCAAATGAGGTACCGCCTGCCACACGATGCTGAATCGCTCGAACCACTTGAGGATGGGCGTGCCCTAGGATGAGCGCGCCCCAGCTGCACACGAAATCGACGTAACGACGACCCTCTACATCGATCAGGTAGGCCCCCTCCCCCGCACGTGCAATGATCGGGCTATGTCCAACAGCCTTGCAGGTCCGAATCGGACTCGATACGCCACCCGCAAGGCGCTCTTGCATGCGGGCCCAGAGTGTTTGACTAGATGATGCGGGCATGAGATCTCCTTGCAACGGCTCTGGTGGCACAGTATGCAGATCCTCTCAAAGATCTGCCAAGCAGCTCATCAGAGATCAGCTATTTGATAGATTTATTTTCACATTTTGCACTTGCCTTCTTTACGTCATCTAAATAACTTATATACTATGGACGGAGGAGCGGCATGAACCGAGTCGACCAGGTAGCCAGTCACCTATTCTGCACGAGGACAGTCCCTGACTTTCTCTGCTACTCCACGGACCGTTCGATTTTAGCTAATGGACTGACCGTCCCTGCGCGTGTCCTGTATGGATTGGCGCTCACGGCCACACGCACACTAGCTTTGGCCTATCGAATCGCGACAACCCATCCCCTCCAGACCGCCAAGTCTCTTTGGGAGGCCGTCAAGAGCTGCGCCACGATCAGTTTTGTACTAGAGCTATGCTTGACTGCTTTGTCTTCAACGGCTGGGACGATGCTCGCTCGTGGGATCGTGCTCTCTCAGGGACTGCCCATCATCTTTGGCGTGTTAGCACTCTCGGGTGGTTTTGCCATGGTCGGCATGCTAGTCATTGCCAAGGATGGCACACAGGCTCAGCTGAAACAGCGCGCCTTGGAGGTGAGTTTTGGCATGTTGGAGAGCCTACTCTTGAGCTTTGCGGTCGGATACGTGATCTCTCGCCAGTTCAAAGCGACGAACCAGACAAAGATCGACGAAGTCATCGCCAAAGCGGGACCACTTCCCAAGGCCGAGGAGATCTTCCTCAACCAGAGCGGTGATGTGGTGTTTGGCTTTGATGGGGCTGAGGTGGCTAAGACCCATCCGCAGATGATGCCGACCCTGCCCGAAACATATGAGAAACTGGTTCCTTTTAGCGAGCGCGCACCCACCATCGGCGTGCTTCATTGGGTTTCGGCAGAGCAATGGCAGGTGGGTCTAGCCACTTGGAAGAAGATGCGGGTTCCCTTTTACCACAAAATCGGCAACACAACCACGGTGGGATATAGGACTCAATGGATGAGCCATGGGTACACGCTGAAGGAGGGAGCAAGATTCGGTACGTTCCCGCTGTGGCCTAAGGGGCTGAGAGAAACCATAGGGACCAGCCTTGCTATACAGCGAGGCCTTTCTAGCGGTCAGCAACGAAGCTCGTCATAGCAACAACAAGTCCTAGGCTAGATGCCGAGCAGACAGGCGGCTGGTGACGGTGCGGCGATCCCTATCAATTAGGAAGTTTTCTTACAGGACAATGCAAGTGTTGTCCGGCACTGGAGAAAAGTAGTCCAACCATCGATGTTCACTCCTAGGCGGTCTTGTGTCCGCCGGTGGCTGCCCAGCAGTTGCTGTGAACGCCCTGGACACCTTCTCTTGGACGCTTTTCGTCAGTGCACGAGTCGCCGCTTCGTTGAGTGACCTTAAAAGAGCCGCGGTAGCCTCCACCGAAAAAAGCTGTGGCGAGGCGAGTAACGGTTGTTTGATTGCCGATACTCGAGTTGATTGATCCTCTGGTGGCTTTGCCTCAGCCTGGGTGGCGGGTCCTTCCTGGTGCGGTAGGAACTGGCTAACCATGGATGCCGTCCGCTCTGCCGCAGTAGCTTTTACCAGCGGTCGAAAAGCACCTCTCCCGAAAACCGCTGTCGATGTAAGACGAAGACCCGCTGATGAGATTGATGCCATAGTCCGCTGCCAAGGTTTCCTTGCTAATTGCACGCAATATCATAGAACGGACGCGGCAGGAAACCCAGCACTTTTATGAGCTGGCGCCGCCACGGCATGGTCTGGGAGTGATCTTTGAGGAAAGTCAAAGCGACCTAGCTCAAAACGGCTTCTGGCAGCCTTGTCAAAGGCTATCGTTGTACAACGAGCTCTTGCTGATGGCCGCCTAATCGAACATTTCTACCTAGTCCGACAAACAGCGACTCTGCAAGAAATCCAAAAACCCTATGCTAGATGCCGAACCACTTGATTGGACCGGGAGACTCATGGATCGTACGCAGCGTCACCAGATTCTCGAATGGCTGCTCCACCAGGAGCGGTTTGAGGACCAGGCTCGTTTGGCTGAACGGCTGAGTGAACGGTGTGGCACACCCGTGACTCAAGCCATGGTGTCTCGAGATCTCAAAGCGATTGGAGCGGTAAAGCGCTTAGATGGTTCCTATGGCAAGGCCGCTGCAGACATCCAGCGCGCGCTTCTCCGTGAGGCTGTGCTCAGAATTGAACACAACGGTGCGATCATCTGCATCTCGTGCGTGGCAGCTTGCGCTCCCTTCATTGGGGCCGTCCTTGATGAGGAGGTTCCCTCTCTATTAGGATGCATCGCTGGCGAGAATATGGTGTTTGCAACACCTAAGGACCTGCAGAAGATCGACCAGGCCGTCCGAGACATCAAAGAGGTCTTCTTCGGAGGGCCTTGATCAGGAGTCCGGTCAGACGCTAGCGCGACTCTTTGGGGCCGGAGTTGGGGCCGGGGCATTTTTTGGAGTTGGCTTAGGCGTTTCACCTTCGACTGGTGGCTCGTCGATGAACTCATCGCTCATATTGCCTTCTGCCACGTCCCCGTCCATCCAGGTCTCCTGCCAGCTGTCCCATAGGGCTCCTGTCGAGGGTGGAGTTGCGGCCGCCCCGCCACTAGCATCCGATAGCTGCTCCTGTACCACCTCGGAAACAGTCAGCGGATCGGTGATCATGGGCTCTCCCGCCAGAGCCACATTCGATGCAAACAGCAGCGACATCCATACACAGCAACGCATAGTCTCTCCTTGAGTTCTACCTGCACACTAGCTAATTGCTGGGGAGGAGTGCAAGAAGTTGCCCAAAAACCCTTTCAAAAAACCAACTCTTCTATCAATCTCTGCTTGACTGGTAAAACCCCTGGGGGCCGCCCATCGTGCACTTCCGGTATAATTGGATCCGAGGCACCTGGCTGCTCAGCTGGGTGTTCAGTCCGTTGGGATATGCCCTGACTTGGCAGTCCTTCATCTATACGGTGCCTGCCGGAGGATCGACCGTCAGCCTCTCGCCCGGTCCTTATGGTCAATATGAGCAGCTGTTCACTTGGCCCAGCGGAGTGGGTGATCCAACCAACTACGGCCCAACCACCGACCTCTTCACCCCTGTTCCTGGCTCCCCAGATACCCTCTACTGGGGTATGGCCCAGTTTTCTGCAGCGGGTGGTGCTGGTTGGATTCGGGCAGGTATGCTCGTGCCTCCAGCAGAGCCTTACCCCTCTCCTCAGCCTCCGCAACGCACGCTGAACACCTATCCGCAGCTACAGGCAGGGGACATTAACCAGAACTTCCAGATCATCGGATCGCAGTTCATCGAAACAGCGACGATGTGTCAGGGTGTTCTCGCTCCAGTGACCTGGACTGAATCCAACAGTACAGGACCCACCTCGATCGCCTTGCCCTCGTCTGGGCAACCCCTCCGAGTCGGTGTGAACCTGACCTCGACCGGACCTAGTGAGCTCATGGAAGGCTGGGTCTGCGCGGGACCAGCCTCGACAGCAACGACCTGGTCGCAACTGGCCCAGCCAGGCTGGACGAGTACTAATTGGAATGGGATCGATGGATTCTTCCTTGGGGGAGCCTCCACCTCGCAGTTCTCGACAGGAACTCCCCCCTTCGTCTTCACCTCCCTGTTCTTTGCCACAGGTGGTGCCACGCTGATCTACAACAGTTCAGCCGTCACGTTGAATGCCGTGCAGAACGACGCGAACAACGACTGGCTCCTCTACAACGGCGGACTCACCGTGCAGAACGGTGGTTTGCTGAACCTGACGGGTGTGGATGGCCTGCTGGAGGTCTTTAATACTTTGACCGTCCAGAGCGGTGGATCGGTCCAAAACTTGGGGAATGCGGTCTTCAGTGGCCCAAAGGTGCTCATTTCCAACTCTGGAACGATGAACACCGGAGAGACCTATATTGAAAGTGCCAACTGCCGACTCACGAAGGGCACTCTGCAGGTCTCCCCCACTAATGCTAGCGCCGACCATATCTACGGCCTATTCCTGGAGGGCGGAAGCGTCACCACAATCGGGTCGGGCACTGAAATCCTGGTCAATCCTAATGCGCAGCCATCCGGCGGGCAGGTCCTGATTAAACCTCAGGCCACTCTAGCTGGACTGGGCACACTGACCGCGCCGGTGGGGATTGCTTCTGAGGGACTCATCGCTCCAGGGGATGGTTTCCATCTAGGGACGCTGACCTTCAATAACTCGCCTCTTACGCTCACGTCCAATAGCGAGATCTACGCGCAGACTTTTCCCGATTCGAATGACCAACTCAATGTAACGAGTAGCGTGGTTCGGTCCGGTAGGTTTGTGGCGAACATGCTCACCAAGCCAGATGAGGTGTACATTGAGGGCGACCGTTATGTGCTCTTCAATGCGAACTCGGTATCCGGCGGATGGGAAGCCCTCTACATCGCTTCAGGGGCCATCCTATCGCCGTTCCTGTCTGCTCGACTCATCGATGCCAACACCCAGGTCATCCTAGAGATCTTCCGTAGTCGGAGCTATGCCAGCACCGCTCACTGCGCGCTGCAACTCAACGTAGCCTGCAACCTCGATGCCGCCCTGGTCTCAGACTGCACTTGCCCTCAGTTACTGAACGCCCTGTACACCACGGTCGACTATTTCACAGAGCAGCAGCTGGATTGCGGCTGCGTCTGGGACCTGCTCAGTGGTGCTGAATACGCAGACCAGATGCTCAGTGGCTCCGAAATCGGGTATGGGCTCAATCGCGTCCTGCAGTCGGAGATATGGCGTGCTCAAGATGCGTGGGTTCTTCCTGCTTCCCACCGCGCCAACCGCGGTTGGGTCAGCGGATTCATGTGGCAACAGCACTATTGGGACTCACTGGACGCGGTCTTTCCGATGCACAACCACGAACGTGGCGTGCTCATTGGTGCTGACTTCACCGTCGGTCCTAAGTGGGTCGTGGGAGCGGCCTTCCATGCCGCTGGAGCGAACAGCAGCTGGGCTGGCCTGTCCGGTGTCAGTTCCATCCAGGACTACGGTGGCTCAGCTTATGCCGGCTGGAGCCGCCCCGATCGCTATGTCCTTAGAGGATGGACCTGGTATGCCACAGCAAGTGCAAGCGCTGGCTACACCAGCAGCTCCATGCATCGAACACCTCTTTGCGACATGTGCACTGACTCCACCGCCAATGGGCTCTTGCTTGCCAGCAGATTGGAGGGTGGAGCACGTATTGACTGCGCTTCTGCCCTGGTGCAACCCTACCTAGCCCTGCAAGGCTCCTATTGGGGCCGCCAGAGCTTCTGTGAATCGGTCGTGGGACCGGCACTCGGACTCGATGACCAGCGCGCTAATGAGTGGCTCTCCTGCATCACACCAGGCATCCGTTGCTCCACCGTTATGAACACCCCCACTGGAATGCGTTTTAGTCCCGAGGCGATCTTCGAGATCAATCAGTACCTCAGTGGGAGAGCCCCCGAGGTGCAGCTGGCTTTCGAGGGCGGGCCATGCACCTATACTGCCTTTAATAGCGCTATCCCCTCACAAACACTGACCTTTGGTGTGGGTGGTGAGCTGATGGTGACCCCACGCCTTCTGATCCAGCTTCGAGCCCAGGCAGAGGTCTGCCCTGGGTTCAGCTCCCTCGGTGGAAGTCTCGAGATCAACTACCGCTTCTAAAAAGATCCGCACCTAAGCTCTGCTATGAGCGGGGTCACTTGCTCTTCCAGGCTTCCTCTGATTAAAGGTAGCCGTCGGAGGAATCTATGCCCATCCCCCCAACTGGGTCCAATCCCATCTCGAACGTTCCAGTCTTGCAGACGCAGTCGACTGCGACTGGAAGCACCCCTGCCACAACCAGCAGCACATCCCCAGGAACGACCGCGTCAACCCCAGCTCCAATCACGGCCCAGCCGATTGTGCCGGCCACCGCACCCCGACTCACCCAGATCTTTGACACCCTGCAGGACAATCTCAACAATGCTGCCGTCAGCACCACCCTCGGAAGTCTGTTCGGCAACATCGCCACTCAATACACCGGCGGAAATCTCTCAACGGCGCAAACGCTCTGCAATCAGCTCGGACAGCTCTTTCAGATCCTTAGACTCTGCGACCCTAGTGCGCCCAATGCCATGCATCTTGGCGCAGCGATCGCTCAGGTCACGGGGACTTCAGGCCCCGTGACCCTCGTATCCGCCTCACCGGGCACCATCACCTCGATCATCAACACCCTAAAGAACATCAACGTGACGCTCCCTCCGCGGAGCCTGGCCTGGAATGACAACGGCGTTCAGTGGAACATTTCGTCCCAGCCCGCCCCCCAAAGGATGAACCTTTGGCAACTAGCCAGTATCCCCGAAGTGACTGTGGGCGCCAACATGGCCTGGTTCCAATGGTTCACCCCGGAGGGCGGCGGCACTCAATACTCCGAAGCCTCGCGTACAGGCTATCCCTATACCTGGCCTGTAGGATGCCCGAGACCTACTCCAGGGATCACCGCACAACCCAACATCAATCCCATGTCGATCTTCTATAACGACGCACAGGGGGGGGACTCCCATGCCCCGAATTTCGCCCGACATCTCTACTTCCCCTACGTTCCCGGGATGAACATCGTCTGGGTCCAAAGCGCCGATGGCAACGATACCCATCAGGCCGCCATGGGCAGTGATGTCAGTCCGGGCAACAACCGTAACTCTGTCGATGTGAAATGGGTAGATAGCGTTTGGCCCACTAACCCCGGCGATCCAAAATCCGTGGCGATGCGTATCACCATGCCTGGGATCAGCATGGCCTACTCGGTTCTGTGGGGCACCTACTCTCTCGGCGCCCTGTCCAACGCCATGTTTGTCTGATAGATCGTCGCTCAGTTCAATGGAGCCAGCCGTTCAATGATCCACGTAGGTCGATCCGAGGCGGGCCACCCTTCCATCAAGGACGAGAGTTTCTGCCCCGTCTGTAGCAGCCCAGTCATGCGACCTGTGTCGATCACCAACGCGCTCTTCAACCCCACTCCACTCGCCCCTCGAATATCGGTATCTGGAGTATCCCCAATCATGACCATGCGATCATGAGCAATCCCCTCTAAACAGGGCATCGCAAGCGCATATTGAAAAATCCTAGGGGCAGGCTTGCCAGCCCACTCAACCGAGACGCCCAGCCGCTCCATCTCTTGAGCCACCAACCCCTGACGCACCACCCAACGAGGAGGCGACCCCTCGGGCGCATAGCAGTCGGGATTGCCTACCACCACTGGTTTGCCTAGACTCGACCACTCACGAATCTGCGCCAATAGCGGCTCCAGAGTCGTGGTGTCCCCACCCAAATGGTGCGGAATAGAAAGGTAGAACCAATCGGCCTCCTCTGGCGTGGTCACCTCTTCAATGTGCTGTCCTGCAAACAGCCCTCGGTGCATCCCCCCATACTGAGGATGATCGCCAAATAGCACATAGACACGCCCTAGAGAGCCCTGATCTTGCCACGCCTGCGCGAGCACCTCTCCTGAGGTCACCAACGCATCGAAATGCTTCTCTTTCAGCAAACCATGCTTGGCATAACGAGCCTCTTCAGGCTCAGAACGTCGTGTGGTATTCGAAACAATGACGATCCGCTTGCCAAGGCGATGACACTCCTCTAGAAATGGGAGCACGCCTGGGAAGACACCCTCGCCACTCCAAAGCACCCCATAAGCATCCAAGAGCAGGGCATCAACCTCATTGAAAAGATCTCTGGCTGAGGGGAAGATCTTGAGATCCTCTCTAGAGTGAGCTTGCATCGATCCGCCTCGCATGAAAAAGGTCTACGAATTCTCTCAAAATCTGCACGCAATAGTCAGCTGCGGACTGCTGAAGAAACCTCACGAAGTCCCCTGAGGCATCCTGCCCTACCTGGTCCGACACCGCTCGGACAGCCACAAACGGCACCTCATGCTCATAGCATACTTGAGCCACCGAGGCTCCCTCACTATCAAAAATGAGTGCGCCAGGGAACTGACTGATCAAAATATGCACCTCCTGCTCGGTTCTAAGAAAGCGATCTCCCGTGGCCGCCAATCCAGAAAATACCGAGGCCTCCGCCTGGGCAGACCCGATGACCCTACCAACAGCAGTCTGAATCAGTTCCACCATCACTTCATCTGATGGGATTTCTCGAATGCCCACCATCGGGATCTCTCCGCGTTGGTAGAAGGGACTCCAGTCAGACTCCTGATGCACGTGGTGCGTGGCGACTACGATGTCGCCACGTCTAAGAGAAGGATGCACGGCTCCGGCGACGCCCGCCAACAGAATGCAGTCACAGTAAAAATGATAGACCAACGCAGCAGCTGTGCTGGCTGCCGCGGTCTTCCCCCAGCGCGACTGCACCACCACCACATCCTCCCCTCCCCAACGACCCCTGGTGAATTCCCTCATGCCTAGCTGTCGGACTTCGTAGACTTGATCCAGGCTCTCGCGGATGAGGCGCAGCTCCGCATCCATCGCAGTCATGATCCCGATCATGGAGCCTCCCTTTAAAACGATGCCAGCGTAGTGGATCCAGGAAGCTCCTTCAAGCTCCCTCTTCCAGGCCACTTCGGACCAACCAGCACCCAAATATCGCGATCCAGAAAAAATACCAGCCGTCTATTGGGATCGAGGACGGCTCATTCCAGGCCCATATATTGGTTTCCGCCTGGGACTCCCTTATTTCAGGGTCGAACTCGGCTGGTCCTTCTAGTCAACCTGCTAGAGCACGGCTTGAGATGACCATGCACAAACGGTATGGTGGTACCCATGCGTCTCTCCTCCTATCGGTCCATTCTTCTCACAGCGCTCTTCACCTACTGCGGAGTGGCCGTCATCACGCTGGGTTTGCTTCACTTCCTCCCCGGGAATCCCTTCTCCGAGCTAGAGCGGCTTGCTGACTTTTCCGCTTCCTTCAACGACCGGCTACATCCCCACTCGATCGGAGCCTGGTGCCAACAGCTCTTGCGAGCCCTCTGCTTTGATTTTGGTCCCTCCTGGCGCTATCCAACTCACTCAGCGATCCAACTGCTCCTCAACTCCTGGGGGTACAGCCTGACCGTCGGTCTTGGAGCTCTGATGCTGGGATGGTTCCTCGGTGGAGTGTTAGCCCTTCGGTCCGCCCTTAGGACGACCCTCTCCAATGCGGAGCGCCTGGGCTGTACGATAGCTCTGAGCATGCCTGGATTCCTCCTAGCAGGACTGGCCCTTCTGCTTGGCCTTACCTCACCACGCGGAATGCTTCCCCTGCAGATGCTCATAGCGATCGCCTGTCTTGCTCCTCTGCCTGCAGCCCACCTCTTCTTGCAGCTACGTCCCCTCCTGCTACGAGAATGGGCTCAGCCCTACTGCCGAGCCGCTCTTCTACGTGGCGTCTCGGCTCACCAGATTCTGGTGCGACATGCCCTACGACCAGCAGCCGCTCAGCTTGCAACGGGATTTGTGCCGCTGGCGGCCAGTCTCTTGACGGGGACTGCAGCTGTGGAGCAGCTTCTGTCGATCCCTGGCATGGGTCACTGGTTTGTGGAGAGTGTCCTACACAGAGACGCTCCCATGGTCCAGGCGGTGACGATGTTCTTTACGGTGATCCTCTTGGCGGTCTCCCTGCTCGGGCAGTGGGCCTCCCACCGCCTGGACCCACGAGGTTCCTTGGAGGTCTCCCCATGAAACGCCTCCCTTGGCTCCTGATGGGGTTTCTTCTGCTCGTGATGGGCTATGGCTGCTTCGTCGAGACGCCCCTCAACGCAGCTCTTCTCTACCATCCCCCCAGCCTAGGCCACTGGCTAGGATGTGATGTACTGGGCAGAGATAACCTCTTACGTCTGTGTCAGGCATGCTCCTCCTCTCTTCTGGTCGGATGTGGGGCTGCCATTCTGGATGTGCTCTTTGGCTCTCTAGCGGCCCTGCTCAGTCTGTGTGGGCGCCGTGCCGACGCATGCCTGTGCGCTCTGCTTAATCTGGGCTTTGGTCTTCCCTATCTTGTTCTTGCGGCCCTCATGAGCACCTGGGGAGAGGCCGGCCTAATGGGAACGATCTGTGCACTCGCTGTGGTGGGCTGGATCCCCACGGCACGTCTGCTTCGAGGTCAGCTCCTCAATCTGCAAGAGCGAGAATTTGTGATCAGCCTACGATTGCTCGGACTGCGATCCAGCCAGATCCTCGTGCGGCACCTCCTGCCTATCCTATGGCCCACCCTATTGGCTCAAGCGATGATCACCCTACCTCAGGCCATCCTGGGCGAGTCGACTCTTAGCTTCTTAGGTCTGGGGGTCGCTCCACCCCACATCACGCTAGGCGTGCTCTGCCGAGAGGGCCTCACGCTAGCCTCCTCCGCTCCCTGGTTGGCTTGGCCACCGCTCACTGCCCTTAGCCTGCTGGTCGGCGTTCTGTTGACCGCCAGTGAACTCTTCCGTGCGAGGATCCTTCGTGACCGATCCTACCCTTGAATTACGCCAGTTCAGCTGGTCCACTCCCACTCGCTCCTATGGGCCCTGGTCCATCGAGCTCCGTCCCGGACATCCTGTAGTCCTCACGGGATCCAGTGGATCAGGGAAAACCCTCCTCGTGCAGGCCCTTCTCGGAGAGGAGGTCTTCGGTCTACGCTCTCACGGAGAACGGTTCGTGCATGGACAAGCTCAGAGCCAGAAAGATCGCACCCTTTGGTGGCGCGATGAGGTGGGCGTCGTCCTACAAGAGGCTCAAGGCGCTCTCAGTCCTACGCGTCGCATGGGGACCCTCCTCACCGAGCGGTTCGTCCAACAGGGCTTGAGCGCCTCAGAGGGGCTTGCTCGCTGCCGGCCTTGGCTGGAGGCCCTCGAGCTCGCCTCGATCCCCTCGCTACTCGATCGATATCCCCTCCAGCTCAGCGGCGGACAATGTCAGCGCCTTGGTTTTGTGATGGCTGTGGCCCATGGTCCACGAGTGCTCATCTGCGATGAACCCACTTCAGCTCTTGATCCCATCATGGGCCACCGGGTAGCAGATCTTTTGAGAGAGCTCTCCTCTCATACGGCTCTCCTTTGTGTTACACATGATGCGGAGGTCGCCGAACGATTCAGTGGCCTTCCTCGTGGCTCACCTCTGTTTTACACGATGGGCGATGGAGTCCTCTCCCCCACGGCTTTAGACAACGAAGTCGCCCAACGGGAAGAGCAAGCGCCCCAAACAGGCTCTCTGCTCTGTGTCCTGGAAAGGGTCCAAGCGCGCGTCCAAGGGAGAGCCCTCTTCGAGCCGATCCGTGCCGAAATCCACCGTGGGGAAGTGCTCGGCATTGCAGGACCAAGTGGCATCGGAAAATCCACCTTGGCCAGGGCCCTCGCAGGCCTCCATGCCGATCTAGCTGGCGATGTCACCTTCACAGCCGGCCCCCCTCAAGTCGGCGATCGTCGAGTTCAGATCGTCTTCCAAAACCCCTACAACTGCCTGAATCCCCAGCTCCCCGTCGGTGTTCAACTGCGGGAAGTTGGCGGCGATGAACCCTCTCTCCAGGCCATCCTAGATCGCCTAAGTCTCTCACCCCAGTTACTCGCACGCTACCCCACACAGGTCTCAGGAGGACAGCTGCAACGCCTTTGCATCACGAGAGCTCTGCTCGCTCAACCCGAGCTCTTGATCCTCGATGAACCGACCTCGGCTCTTGATGAACAGAGTCGTCACCTTCTTGCCCACCTCCTCAGGGAGCAACTGCGCACCGACACGATGGGCATCATCGTCATCAGCCACGATCTACCCTGGTTACGGTCCGTCTGTTCTCGGGTGGTCGACCTGCAACCCACGCACGTTCAGTAAGTAAACAATATTTTTGAAATATAGCACGGCGATCTGGAGGATGAGGGAAGAAAAGGGGTCTGGTCGTATGCGTCATTTCCTGGTCGTCGAGGATGAACCACAACTGAACCAGGCGATCTGCGCCTTAGTCCGTCGACTTGACTGGGATCCCATCTCCTGCCTATCAGGCGAAGAGGCTCTCACCGCCTTAAAGCGGGGGAGCACACCGATCCAAGGAGCTCTCATCGATCTGCGGCTACCAAATTGCTCTGGGATCGAAGTCGCTCGTCGACTACGCACTCTCCATCCCAATCTGCCTATTCTGGTGACTAGCGGAGCACCAACTGATAGTCAGGGGACGCTCCCCTTTCTCCCCAAGCCCTTTGGCTTACAAGAGCTACGAACGGCTCTCTTAGGAATCGGCCTTTCCTAGCACGAACCCACGTCCAAAACTAGTCAGAGCCCAGCCATTCTGCTACGGTGGTGAGCTGATGTATTCCTGCTCGAAGGATCGCTTGATTCTCTTTGGGCGCTCACTAACAAGATGTAGCACGGCTCCGAGTGATGCAGCCACCCACCTCTCTACCTAATCCCCTACAGGAACCGCAGAACGGTCGGCGCGAGCCAGATCCCTGTATCATGGTGATCTTTGGCGCGAGCGGAGATCTTACAGGACGCAAGCTGCTCCCTGCCCTCTACAATCTCCAGAGGGAAAGCCTGCTACCCATGCACTTTGCCTGCGTGGGGATGGCTCGCCGCCCCAAGACCACCGATCAGTTTCGTGAGGAGATCAAAGGGGATCTAGGACGCTTTTCCAGAACCCAGCCGGTTGACAATACAGTCTGGGACGCTTTCTCTCAGCAGATCTCCTACTTTCAGGGGAACTTTGATGATGACGACTCCTACGTCAAACTGAAGAGCTACCTAGAGCAGATCGATCAGCAACAGAACACGAAGGGCAATCGCCTCTTCTACCTCTCTGTTCCGGCCAGTCACTTCACGATGATCATTGCCAAGCTCTCCCAGCACGGGCTGATCACACCGCCCCATCGATACGCATCGGACACGGGCCCTTGGACTCGACTCATCATTGAGAAGCCCTTTGGGCGAGATGAGGCCTCGGCGGTTCTCTTACAAGAAGAGATCAGTCAGTACCTCTCCGAAGAGCAGGTCTATCGCATCGACCACTACCTAGGGAAAGAGACCGTTCAGAACATCATGGTCTTTCGGTTTGCCAACAGCCTCTTTGAAGCCGTCTGGAACTACAAGCATATCGACCATGTCGAGATCACCGTAGCGGAAGAGCAGGGCATTGGCACACGAGGAGCCTTCTGGGAAGAGACGGGCTTCCTGCGTGACATCGTGCAGAACCACGCAATGCAGCTCCTGACTCTCATGGCCATGGAGTGCCCAGCCAACTTCTCAGCTAACGCGATCCGAGATGAGAAGGTCAAAGTCCTCGAGTGCATTCGTCCCATCGATATGAACCACTTCAATGATTACGTGGTCCGTGGTCAATATGGCCCCGGATTCATCAACGGAAACCCAGTTAGGGGCTATCGTGAAGAGGACAAGGTCGATCCACAAAGTGGCATGGAGACCTATTGTGCTGTGCAGTTTTTTGTCGACAACTGGCGCTGGGCCGGAGTGCCCTTCTTTGTGCGCGGAGGGAAGAGACTCCCCAAACGGGCAACTGAGATCTCCATCGTCTTCAAGGATGCCCCGGGATTCCTCTTCCGCTCCAGTGCGGGATCCATGGCCGCGAACGTCCTCTCGATACGGATCCAGCCTGACGAAGGGATCGCCTTCACGATGAATTGCAAGGTTCCGGGCATGACCACGACGATTCAGCCAGTCAAAATGGACTTCCGATACGGCACCTTCTTTGGGGGAACACCTCCTGAGGCCTACGAGCGCCTGCTGCTCGACTGCATGATCGGCGATCCTACCCTGTTTGCCCGTGGCGACGAGGCCCTCACCTCCTGGAAACTCCTCACGCCGATTCTAGAGCGCTGGGCCGAGGTCCCTGCGCAAGACTTCCCGAACTATGCTGCAGGAACCTGGGGCCCAGAGGCCGCTGATCGCATGATCCAGCGCACCGGACGTCATTGGAGGCTGGTATGAGCCTGGAATTTGATATCGAGGGGGAGCTCACCAAGCTCTGGTCCTCCATGGCGGAGCAGCACAAGATGCGCGCCTGTCTCTTCACGCTCGTCATGTGGTGCGGCCATCGACAGGAGTACTTCCAGGAAGTCGCTCAGAACATCCTGAATTCCTTCCCCTGTCGACTCCTCTTTGTGACGCAAGATCAGAATGATCCGCAAGCCCTCCAGCTCAAGGTCTCCATGGTCTCAGCAAACCCAGATGGTTCAGGGCCCGTCTGCGACCGCATCGACCTGCATGTGGGCAGCGGGGCTGAAGAGCGTCTTCCATCACTGCTATTGCCTAGGCTCATCCCCGACCTGCCGGTCTATCTGGTATGGGGGGACGATCCCTGTACGGAGTCTCCACTTTTGGGTGCGCTTAGGCCTTACGCGACCAAGCTCATCTTTGACTCGGAGATGAGCTCAGGCCTACAACGCTTTGCCCAGAAGCTCCTGCAACTGCTTGGCGATGGCTCCCAGGCGATCGCTGACCTGAATTGGGTGCGCACCGAACCCTGGCGCGATCTTCTGGCTCGTACCTTCGCCGACCCTGCCCATCTGCAAGCACTCACCTCGGCCCAGAACATACGCATTCTCTATAACAGCTGCCTTGGGACCTACTGCCACCACTCCAATGCACAAGCCATCTACCTACAGGGTTGGCTAGCTAGTCAGCTCCGTTGGGGGTGCGGTGACTACGACCAGGTCGAAGAACATCAACGCGTGGCCTGCCAGACTCTCCATGGAGAGGTCATCTTCCTCGTCCTACCCGAGCCAAGAGAGGGTGTCCCTGAAGGCCAAGTCAGTGGTATTGAGATCAGCTGCCGTGAGGGCCGCCTCTTTCGTTTCCTGCGACGTGATGCACCAGGCTTCGTAGTCGATCTAGAAGTCGAGTACCCCACTCACTGCGAAATGCCCGTCTGCATCATCCGCTCTGCTTTCGAACGTGGCCACTCGCTAGCCTCAGAGGTCTTCTCCCCAGGCACGAATCCCCACTTTGTGGAGATGCTCCACTGGCTCAGCCGTGTGGCCAGCTCCTGAACAGCTCTAGACTTCCATTACCAGGAGCGCGGAGATTGGGCTCAAGCGGGCTCTGCCGCACGCCGTGTCATGCCCACTTCTAAAAGTCACATCCCAAGTTGAGCCAGAGGCTGTTTTCAGTGTAGTCGCTCGCAAAGT
>JBMOFD010000013.1:0-30786 GCA_049314435.1 Chlamydiia bacterium
GACCTGAAGCGTGTGAACAAGAAGAACTTTGAGCTCCTCGCCGATGCAGGCGCCTTTGACTTCACGGGATGGAGTCGAGATGCCCTCAAGGCCTTTTTGGAGCTACAGTATGAAGCCTCCCTACGGCAGCAGAAGGACCGTCAAGCTGGATTCATGGACCTCTTCCAGAGTCAGCAGCAGGGGCCAGCAGCCGCCCTCGTGGCACCGACTGTGGCACAACCACGGGCACCAATCCAGCTGTGGTTGCGAGAGAAGGAGCTCTTAGGATTCTTCCTGACGGGGCACCCCATGGACCACTACAGGGAGATTCTACAGCGTCTAAGCTGTGTGGCCCTCAATGATGTGGAAGGCCTGCCCCATCAAACGCTGTTTCGATGTGCCTTCATCATTGAAAGCCTTGAAACGAGGATCTCAGCGAAGTCCGGTAAGAAGTTCGCCATTCTGCAGATCAGCGATGGCTTTGAGAGCTATGAGCTACCCATTTGGCCGGAACTCTACGAGCAGAATCACGATCTACTCAGCCCCAACCGACTGCTCTACGCCATCCTGCAGATCGATCATGCCAGTGGGGAGAGCCTCCGCCTACAAGCCAAATGGGTCGCCGATCTGACCCAGGCCGATGAGTCGATGGTACAAGCGTGCGACCGCGCCTACGACAAGGCCAAAAATGGTCTACGGCAAGCGGAGTACCGCAACCAAGCAAGAGCCGCAGCACCGCCACCTGTGGCAGCTCCTCCAGCAGCCCCCGCCCTGCTACTTCAGGTCGATGTTCGACAAGCTCGCCTCTCGCATGTGCTCGCTCTCAAGCAGATCCTTCATCGCCACCGCGGTCCCTCCTCACTCGAGGTCCACTTCCAGCTTGATCAGCGCTGCGTCGGTCAGCTTCGCATCCCAGCAAAGTGGGGTGTACAACCCTCACCCATTCTGATTGAGGCATTGCTTCAGCTACCGGGTGTGTTTTTACCGCAGTGAGGCCGGAGCTCTGCTCCACACCACGCTGGAGGATTTCATCCTCCAGGCCTCCTGAATGGATAAATTAGTATATTAAACACTTTATTAGCTATCAGTTCTGAGGAAACTCCAGAAAGAGGTATAATGGATCTCTCCCTAGGTCGAGGTCGCAGTTTCCTTCATCTAGGTGGTCTCTTCACCACGAAGAAGACCGCCTATGCACAGGGGACCTTGGTCTTGGCATAGGGGCCGATCAACAGAGGCAGAGCACATGCGGTTACAAAAAGTTCTATTAACAGGGCTATGCCTTCTCAGCGGAACGCATGGACTTTACGCTAAGGAGACCACCTCTGGGTTCAATCCCAGCCATGTGGCTTTAGCGACCGATTCGCCCTCGGCGGACGCTCTTCACCGCAATATGGTGAACAGCTGGGATGCGGCTGAGTGGAGCGATGTGCTCATGTATGGCGAGCAGCTCCTCGAAGAGTTTCCCTCCTCTCCTCTCGCACAGGAAGTCCCCTTTCTTCTGGGCATGGCTCACTACCAGCTCAATGAATCCACTCTGGCGGTAGAGCAACTGGATCGGTACTTACTGCAGAGCGCACCACGTCGCTTTGTGGAAGCCCTCGAAGTCAAGCTGCTCATCGCAGAGCACTGGGCAGCTGGCGGGAAGAAGCGCCTATTCGATGTCCGGGCTCTCCCCAAGTGGCAATCGGCCCATGAGCAGTCTATTCAGCTTTTTGACGAGGTCTTGGCCTCGCTGCCCAACCATCCATTGGCCACACGAGCCCTGTTAGGCAAGGGAAAGGTCCTCCGTCAAGAGGGCGACCTTAAGGGCGCCATGGAGTGCTCGCAACAGCTGATCCGCAAGTTCCCACGCGATCTGCTAGCCCAGGAAGCGTATGTCCAGCTCACCGAGATGTATGAGGAGCAAGGCCGTACACACTTCCACGATCCCAACCTGTTGGACCAGGCTGAACTCACGGTAAACAAGTTTGAAAGGGCCTTCCCAGGTTCTCCACGGATTGCGGAAGCACGTCTGACCTTGGACAGGATCCGAGAGCGCTATGCCTCTGGCTGTTTGGAAACGGCTCGCTTCTACCAGAAGCTTGGGCATCCATCAGCGGCAGCTGTGTACTACGGCACTGTGCTCCGACAATATGGAAAGACCGCCGCTGTGCAAGAGGCCAAGAAGGGGCTCTTAGGGCTGCGGAAGAGGGGTCAGCTTTCACAGGAGTTCCTCCCCTTGATAGAAGAAGCAGCCCCAGTACAGTCTAGCTAGGCAGCTCGATGGGCCCCTCGCAGGCAAGCTGTGTTGGTGGGGCAGCGCCCCACCCCCCGCTGGAGGACTCCGTCCTCCAGACCTCCTGGATCAGGAAAGTAGGGGGCCTTTGTCTTTTGGGCGGCATGCTCTTTACATGCGTGAGTTGTGGTTATCGATCAGAGGCTCTTGACTCTCCCAGAGCCACCATCGCGATTCCCTTCATCAGGGGCGATCGTGATGGCAGTCTGACAGCCGCCCTCTCCGAAGCCGCCCTTCTCCAGGGATTCCGTCTTGATCGAGCTGCACCCGTTGTCTTAGATGTAGAGATCCCCCCCTTTGATACTGTGGATATCGGCCGCATCTACGAGCGCACCTGCTGTGGACAGCTCACCCAAATCTCCGTGCCCAATGAGGCGCGTCTCTCTGTCACAGCCACGATCCGCGGCTGTGATCGCAATGGCCGCACACTCTTTGGACCCTTCCAAGTCCGATCGGAGATCAATTACGACTTTCAGTCCGATTTGAGTCAGAACATGACCTTCTGCGCCCACGGCATCACCTACGAGACCCTTCGATTTGGGCGCGGGCAGCTCGATTTCTTCGGGGCGGCCCAGGATGCTGCCGTCACACCTCTTGAACAAAAACTGGCCGTCCGAATGATGGAGGCTGTACGAGTCGCATGGGATTGCTGGCAATCTCCTCAGGCAGAGACGGCGGAGGAACCCCTCCTTTAGTCCTTGCTGTTGAGGAGCACCCGCTCCGTAGCGACCAAGCCACGAGGATCAGGGAGCTCGACAAACAGCATGGATGAGGTCCTCGACTTAAGTTCGATTCCACAGATTCTCAATCGGGTCCGCATGAAGGCCATCGAAGCTGGCCTAGAACCCAAAGCGGTCATGCAGGTAGAGCTCGCCGTGGAGGAGCTCCTCATCAATGCTCTGAAGCACGGGTATCGAGGAGAGGCTGGATGGGTGGAACTAGTACTAATTGCGGAACCAGGTGAGCAGCTCGAGATCGTATGTCGTGATCGGGCCCCGCACTTCAACATGCTGGCGGTCCCCTCCGACTACTCCCGCGATCTGCCCCTAGAAGAGCGCCCCATCGGAGGCCTCGGATTGCCTTTGATCAAGGCCTTCTTCGACGAAATTGAATACGCGCCCCTGTCTCCCGGCAATGAACTGCGCTGCCGCCGACTTGTGCTCTAACCAGCAGCTCGCTGGATCCGCTGGATGAAGGCCTCATTCTCGAGGACCTCCTCGAGGTAGTGCTCCAGTACCTTTAGAATATGAGAGGGGGTATTGAAGACCCCCGTCGTAGCAAAGACCAGCTCTAGATGGGGCTTGGTCTCTCGATTCACAGCCACAAGGGTATAGGTCTCCGGGCGGCCACTCACGACCCTCGGCACGATCCATACGGAGAATTGCTCGTTGAACAGCGTCACCTTTTCGGGAGATTCAATGACATGGAAGCGTTCAGCAATCTTCTCTTCTACACCCCGACTGTCCTGGAGGAAGCTCTCGTTGGAACTGAGAATCCCCTCTCGCTGGAGAAGTTCCAAATCGATGCGGATGATCCAATCCGGAGCCGAGCGCTCTATGTCTTTAGCGTACTCACGAAAAGCCTGCTCGATATCCATAGGATTCATCACGCCCACCTCGACTGCTCCTAAGCATCACTATATAATTATTTTTTAACCCTGTCAAGTCTGCCCCTCGAGGGGACTATACGGATGGTGTTGAAGATCATATGGATGCGCTACAGCCCGGGTGACAGAGGGGATATGAGCGATAGAAGCGGAGCCATTTCCTAGGCAGGCGGATGGCCCTTGGTGGCTTTTAGAGGCATTTGGAGTAGTGGGTTGCAGCCGATGTTCTCTTCTCATATAGAATGGGATGGACCGATCATGATGCTACGCCCTCTCCTCTCGTTTTTCCTTGCTCTTGGCTCCTTCCTGGCTACCACGCTCTGGGGGCTACACCTTGACGTCTCTGCTCCATCCGCCGTCCTTGTGCGCGCAGCCGATGGGCGTCCTCTCTGGTCGAAGGGGGAGAACGTCAGGCGGCCACCTGCGAGTTTAACGAAGATCGCCACGGCCTGGTGGATCCTGCGCCAATATGGGGATCGTCTGGAGGAGCTGGTCCCCATCCCAGCGGGAGCGCTCGTGATGCTATCAAGGGCCGAGCGCGAGCGATCGAACCCTTGGGCGAGAGAGAGTGGCGATCTGAACATAGAGCTCCGAGCTGGGGAGATCCTCACCGTACGCAGCCTGCTTGAGGGGATGCTCCTTCGCAGTGCAGGGGATGCGGCCAACGCCCTAGCTTGGCATTTTGGTAAGGGCTCGATCTCCTCCTTCATGGAGGAGCTCAACCGCGGGTTGCAGCAGGAGCTAGGTCTGCGGGATACGCAGTTCCTCAATCCTCACGGCCACGAGCATCGGGACCATTACTCGACAGCTGGAGATCTAGCGCGGATTGCCGTGGCGGCCTCGAAGGACCCGGAATTTAGTCGTATTGTGGCCCTGCCCTCTTATCAGAGGCCAGCCACAGAGCTACACAATGGCCAACGTTTGCGCTCCACTAACCCGCTCCTCTGGCCGGGGCCCTACTTCCATCCCCATGCAAAGGGGATGAAGACAGGGTACACGACGAAAGCAGGGGCCTGTTTGATTGCGTCCGCTGACAATGGCACTCGCTCTGTGATCTATGTCTCTCTCGCTTCTCATGGTCCTAGTCGATGGAATGACGCTCGTCATGCGATCGATTTGGCCTTCCAGGAAAAGCCCGCCATGCGGACCTATCATCTCGGGGGGTTGATCGGTAAGCCACGGGCGATCCACGGAGGACGTCACCCCGTACAGGGGATGCTGATCCATCCCCTGCGGATAGCGCGCTTCCCCAGTGAGGAGCGTCCGGTAAGTCTTGAGATCAATTGGGATACGAATCTGCGACCCCCCATCCTCCGTGAACAGGTCCTGGGCATCGTCCGTCTTGTCGATGAGGGTGGGGAGGTGTTAGCTGAGGCCACGTTAGCCGCGGCAGCCGACGTGCCAGCCACCTGGACCTATCGTATGTCTACCCTATGGAAGCATTGGGGCTGGAAGGGTCAGGTCGCTCTGCTAGGGAGTCTCTTCCTTAGCATTGCTGTGTGGCTATGGGCTCTTCTCTATTGCTCAAAGCGAGAGACTGCAACAACGAGAGCCACTGATCCAAGTTAAGCTCTTCTGGGCGCTGCTCAGGACGAAGCGAGGCTTGCCGAAGTGCCCAATCGAGAGCCTCTCGTTCGACATAACCACTTAGACTCGACCGAAGCATCTTACGTCGCTGCTGGAAAGCACGTTTTGCCCACACCATCGCCTCTTCCATTCTCTCTGGAGGAGCCCTCAATTCAAGGCTCACCACTGCAGAATCAACTTTGGGTTGAGGGCGGAACGAGGAGGAAGGCACTCGACAAACAAGCTTAGGCGTTGAACACGCCTGCACAAATAGAGAGAGTAGCCCCCACTGCTTGGTGCCGGGAACAGCCAAAAGACGTTGTGCCACCTCCCACTGCACCATGACGACTAACCGTTTGAAGCGAGTGTGCATAGGGAGAAAACGCCCCAATAACGGCGCCGTGATCGCATAGGGCAGGTTACCGACCATCACCTCAACACCGCCCTGCTCGATAGGCTCTAGTGAGCACTGGAGGGCGTCTGCTTGGATGACAGTGAGGTTTGGGTGAGATCGTCGCTCTAAGGCTTGCGCCATACCACGGTCTAGCTCGATGGCCCACACCTGAGCGCCCCGTTTTAGAAGCTCCTCAGTGAGGACACCGGGACCTGGCCCGATCTCAAGAACGCGTTGAATACCCTCTCGCATCGTTTCATCCACGATGCGATGCAGAACCATGGCATCCACCAGAAAATTTTGGGAGAAGCGCTTCTGAGCTCTCAGACCCTCTTCTTTTAAAAAGGACTGCAGATGACGAGGGTCTGAGAGCTGCATGAGCCTACCGCACCTCGAAGGGGGTCAGATCTGAGGGCACCATTCTTTGCAGATCTCGATCGGTCATGCCATAGCGCTCGCGAAGAGTCGACACATACTCATGGTGGAACTTGGAGGCTTGCTCTTCAGTCAAACGATCTTGAATCTTCTGAGCCATCTCCGAGAAGGGGGCCACTGTGGGCTCGTCTCGACCTGTGAGAAGGAAGATTCGCTGGACGGTGCTCTGATCAGCTCGCGACTGCTGCTGCACAGGGGCACTGAATGCACCTACCTGGAGCTTCTCAAGGATCTCACGGTGACCACTGGCAATCTTAGGGAGAGGCCTAGAGAACTCCTCTGACAGTTGGCAGGTCACGCCTTTCGGCAGTGCATCCCCCTCCTGCAGCTTGGCTAACACCTCTTGAGCCGAGTAGTTCCCGTCAGAAAAGAGTTGGTGAGCCTTCTCAATGGTGGCTTCTGCCAGGTCCTTCTTCGAGGAGCGCACCGTCAGGATCCGATATCGGCATGAACGTTCCTCTTCAGCCTTGGCAAGCACCTGTTGATAGGAGTCACGGACCTGATCGGGTGTCACAGAGGTGAAGGCTGGGAAGTAGACCATCCCTCCCATCATTTTCTGCGACTTCAACTCCAGCCGGATCATCTCCCAGGCTTCGTTCAGCTCGAGGTTCATCGATTCCATAGCCACAGCGAGGTCCACACCAAAACGGCGGATCATCTCCTCGCGCACATCACCATCCGCTACATCGAGCTCACGCTCTTCAGCATCAGCCAAGACAAGCTTTTGATTGATCAGCTCATCCAGAGCGCTCCTCCACTGAGTTTGGAAGAATTCCCACTTTGCTTGCGGCACGGTTCGGTACTGAGGGAACATCGTATAAAACTGCACTTCCATGTGCTTCTGCACATCGAGCACGGAGATCGGCTCCCCAAGAACGGTACAGAGGACGCGATTGTTCACGCGAAGATTGGCCATGAGATCGCGACGAGGAGCCGCTACAGCGCCTGCCACTCCCATTTCAGGAAGTATAGAGGCTGCTACGGGTTGAGACACCTCGGCCTCAACAGCCACGCCGTAGCATGCACAGAGACTAAGAAGAGCTGCGCTCAGAGCGCGCCAAGACCGCAACATATAACCCATCCATTCCCCCACTGATTGGAAGACTGCTCCACTCCTCGAGACAGGACCATCCCTGACTCTTGAGCCAACTCACTTGATGCTGATTTTCGCTTTCTAGAATGCTGCATGTAGCATAGACCAGGCGGCCATTCGGCTTCACATAAGCACTTGCCTGTTCCAGAATCTCTCTCTGCAATAAGCAGAGCCTCTCCACATCAGCTTCGTGCAGTCGCCACTTCATCTCAGGATTCCTCCTGAGCGTACCCGTTCCCGAGCAGGGCGCGTCGACAAGAACCCAATCACAACGATGCTTGAGAAGCCTTAGAGGACGACTCTCTGGCTGGACCTCCTGCGCGTTCTGAATCCCAGCTCGTTTCAGCCGCGCCTTCGCCTGAAGCAATGCCTGAGGCCGGATATCATGCAGATAGAGCTGACCTGTCCCAGCCAAGGCTGGCGCAATCGCTAGGCTCTTCCCTCCAGCACCGGCACAGAAGTCGAGCACGGTCTCTCCAGGCTGAGCTCTGACCCGCTCTGCCACCAACTGGCTAGCTAGATCCTGAATTTCAAAATGACCTTCCTGATACGCATCGAGCTGCGTCACATAGGTCCTGACTGGCAACCGCAATGCAGCGATCTGCTCTGGGCATGCTTCAAGACCTTCCAGGGCACTCAATCGTTGCATCAGTTGAGCACGAGTGGTCTTCGCCAGATTTGCCCTCAGATACAGGGGCGCCTCTTCCATGAAGACAGTCGCCAGCTCATGAGTTCGCTCTTCTCCATACTGAGCCGCCAGTCGTGACCACAGCCACTCAGGACACGCTCTCTGCAACCCAGGAGAGAGGCCCTGAGCCTCTCTCTGCCACTCACCTTGAAGGATCTCAGCGCGATCTTCCAGGTTGTCTCCAACCAACGCGTCTAGCGTCCCGCGGATCTTCTCGTGCAGCACAACTCGACTCGCCAACCAAGCTCGGTCTTTCGAGCCCAGCTGGGCATATCGTTTAGTATAGGCTCGGAAGGCCAGGTCCAATGGACCCCTTTGTGGGTCATACCCATCAAGGAATCTCAAAAGGTGGTACTGCCTAAAGGCTTCGGATCGTGAGGTTAATGCATGTTCCATAGAGAGCATGATACCATGCTCAAGCACAAAAATCTATTGAGCTGATGGGGGGCGCCTCGAGAGGGAAACCTCCGACTAGAGCCCACCATGGGCGCAACTGCAATGGCTGGGAGAATGGAAAGTGTTTTCCAAATTTAAATTACTTAAATTTCTTTCAGAACAAACGATATTCCAACAACCAGCTGATGATAGATCTCTATATACGAAATAGTTTAATTATCTACCTTGTTCGGCAGTTAATCAATTTTATTGATAAACTATACTACGGACCGGATCTATATATAACTACTAGACATCTCCTTTATAGTTATTAAAAAGTCCAGGAGGCTTTCGATGCGCAGTTCAACAGCTACCGACTCTACCTCAGCCACTATGCCGCTTGGTAGCGTTCAGACTCAAACAACGGTGCCGACTCGCGGCCAGGCGATGCAGGCGCTTATTGCTGCGGCTGCGTTTGGAATTCTCTTGGTATGCGCATGTCCGGGATCACTGGCAGGCCTCATTTTAGCCGGTAAGGCGCTCGTTGCTTTGCGAGTGGTGTCGCTGGTGGGGTTGGTATTCTTCGCTCGACGTTTCTTTCAAATGCAGCAGGCCATGCGTCAGTTCTTTGCCCAACCAGCCCAGCCTCTGCCGGAAAATCCAAGCATCGACAACGCGTTGGACCGAGCCTCGCAACGATCCGCGTCGTCCTCGCTGTCCAGTGTTTCCCAGCGTCCGACTTCACCTCTTGCAGAGCCGTCTAGCACGGAAAGCACCAATCGCTCTCAACGAGTGCACTTCCAGCTATCCCCTCCAGCCGCTATCCAGTCCGTCCAGCAGCCTTTAGCTTTGACCGAGGCAGCGAACAGCGCTGTACCTGATCTCCCGCCGTCCACAACGGCCCCTAATGCGAGTGATGCTTCTACGATATCCACCGACCCGCAAATGTCGAATGCGACCACATCGGGCGATAGACAGTCCCCATGCGCAGCGCCTCGTCACACCCGAGCACATCAAGAAAGACTCCACAGCCGAAGAACAAATGCCTCCAATCCGGTACCATATTTTCTCCATAGCGATCCAGCTCATACTCCATTGCAAAATGCGCTGTGCCAAGCTGACCTCACTATGGGACCATATCAGAACACTCGCGCCGTCCTGCTTAGCGCCTCGGTAGCCCCATCATCGAATGACGTACTTCAACGCATTGTTTTGGATCATGCGCTGGCCACCGACTTGCACAACCAGGAAATGTCCTCTACTTGCTCCACATCCCATATTTTGCCACGAAGCGAAGCCATGGCTGGGCAATCTCATTGGGACAATCACCTAGACTCTACCGTAGGACGCGCCTACCTGCACGGCCAGCTCAATACGGTGGATCCCACCCGGAACCACGATGACAGCACAAGTTCGAGCGCGCGAGTTAGCTCTAGACCCGCCGATCTTGCCGCCAACACCATGGCCACAAGACTGACAACTAAAGCTGGCAAATTTGAGAAGAGTTCCAGATTGGCTGCGATTGCTGATAAGGCAAATCGGTTCAACCGCTAGCTCAGCGAAATGTGTTGTACGCCGATAGGGTCTTCTCTCGGCCTCCCTTTTGTTCGTTGAGAGCGAGTCCACTCACCTAAGTAGGTGGGCAAATCGAGCAGCTTCCCTGGAATGCCCAATTCTTCTTGGGCCCTGCGAAGCGCCCTCTCTTCCCGCTCAAGGGTTTGCGGATCGGTGGCATCCCAGACCACTTGCAACAACTCCCATTGGCCGAGGCGGTCTTGCGTTACAAAGTCGACCTCATATCCCTCGGACGTGTGGTGATAGTAGACCTGTTTACCCTGGCGCCTAAGGTCCAGATACACCTGATTCTCAAACTGTTTCCCTAGACACTCAGACACACTGAACGTGTTCGCTCCCACCAGACCATTGTCGATGGCATAGATTTTTTTGGGGGTAGTCTGGGCCTGTCGGAGAGACTCCGTGAATATGGGCACCGTAAAAACCAGGAAAGCGTCCTCCAGATAGGAGAGGTAGGTATAGAGCGTGTCTCTGCCCACGCTGTACCCCTGACTCTTGATATCCTTGCCAAATTTGCTAATGGAGAATGGTGCTCCACTGTTCTTGAGCAGCACCTTGATGAGGTATTTAAGTAGGGCCACATCTCTGACCTGATGTCTCTCTACGATGTCCCTGAAAATCACGGTCTCCACGTAGCCTTGAAGGACTTCTATCCTCTCCGTGGGGTCGATCGATTGGACCCCAGGGAATCCGCCGATATGGAAGTACTCCAAGAATTGGGCTCTCTGGAGGTCGAGTTGCCGCTGACCCAACGGACTTGATGGCAACTGGAGCTGATGGGCCTCGAGGTATTCGACATAGCTGTAGGGAAGCATCTCCAAAGAGAGTGAGCGCCCCCTCAATGAGGTGGCGATCTCTTTGCTGAGAAGCTTGGCGGAGGAGCCCGTCACATAGATCTGTACCTTCTTGGTATCGATTAACCTGCGAAGGACCAGTGCCCACTCCTCCACATTCTGCACCTCATCCAGTAGGAGATAGCAGGTCTGGTCATGATGACCAGGATGGAGGCTGTACCATCCATCGATCAGCTGGCCCATTCCCTTGTGATCAAGAGGAAGGATTCGATCGTCTTCAAAGTTGATATACAGAATGCGGTCTAGGGGGACCCCATCGCGCACGAGCTCTCTAGCCGTTTGAAGCAAGAAATAGGTCTTCCCCGATCGCCGCATTCCCACCACCACCTTGATCAGGTCGGTGTCAGGGAACCGCTCTCGCCGATGGACGCTATGGGCGGTAGCCTCAAGTCTAGCTCGAAATTCCTCCTCGAGCGTGGGGATAATTGGGGTCATGGATACCGTTCCGTCCTTCCTTATAAGGACAAGAATGGATGTTTCTGTCATTTCATGGAAGGACGGAAACGATGATTTCTATCCTTTCATGAAAGGACAGCCCGTCATGGTTTTCACTGATTTTTTCGGAATCACAGCGTTTTTCAATGATTTCGCAGAAAAAACAACGATTTGAGAGAACGAGGGCTGAATTTCACTGTTTCTTTCGTCCTCCATCTCCGCCTCTCAGAAAGAGCCCTGAAAAAATATTTACCTTATGCTACACCGAAGTGGGAGGCTCTCGATGGGCGCATTTTGGTTATCACTGGGTCGGGTGCTGATGGGCATCCTCTTTCTCGTCTCTGGTATCGGTTGTATCATCAACTGGGACGGCGTACTGCAATATTTCCACACGATGGTTCGCTACTGGGAAACATTCTTCCAGCAACAGCATGGCATGACCGCCTTCCTCGGTGGGGTTCATGAAGCAGCCATGGCTCTGGTTGCTGTTGCGGTACTCCTCCAGCTCTCTGGCGGAGCCCTTCTCATCATCAGCTATCATGTGAAGCTCGGTGCGGGACTGCTGATTGCCTTTCTGCTGCCAGCCTCGGTGTTCTTCCAGCCCTTCTGGTTCTTTGCCGGACAGGATGGGCGCCTCCAGCAGATGATGTTCCTCAAGAACCTGGCGATCCTGGGTGGCTTACTCTACGTAGTGAGTCTAGGAAAAGGGATCGCTTCCAAGCCAAGCAAACCCTCCTCCTGAGCGGTCTGGTTCTTTTACCGGGGGATTTCATCCCCCGGTCCCTCTTTGTGTATAAGTGCTGAAGGTTGTAGTTGCACCAGGTGCAGGTCGATCGGCATTCTAGCTGGCTCTATGGGAAAATGAAGGTCCGTTGTAGAGTCCTCTACAGGCTGAGGGCCTCATGCCAACATTTAGACGCAAGCAACGATCCCTCCGGGTATGCCTAGTAGGCCTAGTGCTATGCTGCCGCCTAGTTCCAGCCCAGTACTTTGTGGCAGGTTCGATGCTCGATTCCCCTCAGGGAATGCGTTCAGTAGAGAGTTTGCAACCCGGAGACTTGGTCTACTGCCGCACCTTGACCGGTGTACAAGACGCTGTGCCCTTGCAATCCATACGAAGTGGCATGCTGAATGGCTTCACGGAAATCTGGCTCGAGGGCGAGCCTCATTTTCTTGCGAGAGAACGTCAACTCTATAGTCTCTCTAGATGTAGTTTTGTGCGAACTGATGAGCTTTGTACGGGAGAGCAGCTGGCCGCGGAAGATGGCCATACCATTTTGGTGGACGCCATTCTGGTCCATCGAGACCCCATAACTGTGTATCAGCCCGTTCTTTCACAACCCAAATGGCTGGCCACAGAGCCTCTGCGAAGAGTGCTGAGAGAACAGGATCGGCCCTCCAGAGCAATGGTGGACCCATCGACCTTTCTTCAACAGGGCCTTCAGGACGGGATACAACTACCCTGGCAACCGAGACTCGAGAGCAACGGACGCTTTGCGATCGTTCTTCCTCTACTGGTGTGGGGAGCAGCCGAGGGCGTCGCCTGGGTGTCGCTATGGACAATGGCGGGCGTTGTAGCCACAACACTAGCCTACGAGGCAACTCAAACGACTTTACAGTGCGCCACAGATTGGTTGGATATTCGTGAGCAACGCGGCCAGCCCGATCCCGAGTGGATCGGGCTGGCCGGAGGCCTGGTAGGAGGTCTCTGTTATGGAGATGTCTTCTCCGAACAAAGAAGCCCGCCAAGCCGTGGGACCTATGATCCCCCCGTTATCTTTCAGCCACCGGCAAAGTCCGATGAACATCCGCATGGAAAGTCTGTTGACGCCGAGTACCATACTCATCCTCGGCCGGGAAAAAGCCCCGCCCCTAAGAACGGCCAGGAGGCTTTAGACAACTCCCAACCTACTTCAGGCAAACGTCGAGTGGGTATTTCCGACGGGGAATTTGTGGTGCAGTGCCCGACTTCGGCAGGAGAATGGCATCCTCATGTGCGCCCTTGGGATGGCCCTGTTGGAGAGCGTCTCACTGATGACATGCGGAAGGCTTTGCAAAATGCAGGCATGGCTGACAAGCGGGGCCGCCCACAACCCCCAGAAAAATGGCATCCACCGCTGAGCATTTCATGACTATTCCCGCACCCTCTCTACGCCTAGAAATAGATCCGGAAAACTATATTGAAGTTCGAGTCATTGAAGGCGCCGACGCCATTCGACGATTTGATTACTCGATGGTATGGGGCGTCACGCCACAGGGGTGTTTCATCCTCAAGCATGTGGAGGAGTTGGACTATATCCTCTACATGCTTGAGGAAAAGTTGAATCTAGCTATTGAGGGGTTGCTAGAAATCGAGAGACCCTTGTCCGAGGACCTAGCCATACTCTGGGCACGATACTCTCTGCAACCGTCACATCCAGAGTCGGCATGTACGAAAGCCAAGAACCTTGGTGACGGCAAACTTGAGCCCCCACCGAGCGGCATCCTGCATGAGTTTTTTTCCTATCACCGTCTTTTTTCAAATTCACGAGACCTGCCAGAGGTCTGGATTTACACAAGAAAATCGAAGATTGTTATCGAAGGAGCCTCTGACTTCAGGTGGAATTTTGAGGACCCACCGGCTGCCTACCCATACGACACGAGCTTTGAATATTGGCTAAGAAACTACCACCCTCTTTTCAAGTTCGAACTCAGCCACGAGCGGGCGCGCCACTGGCTCCAGCAGATTGCCGACCTGCGCGCTAGGTGCGCCCCCTATCCAAGCGAACAAAACTCCACTGAACCACCGCTTCCGACAGGCGAACGACGTCGGATCGGCATAGCAAATGGGGAATTTGTCGTGTCCTGCGCAACATCAGATGGTGTGTGGCACCAATATGCCACCCCGTGGAATGGCCCTCATGGCGAATGCCTTACCAAGGACCTGCAGGCGGTGTTGCTAGATTCTGGGATGGTAGACAGGAAGGGGATCCCTCTGCCAAAGGAAGCCTGGCACCGGCCCAGCCACTTTCCTCCCAACAGCGTGTCCCTCTAAAAATCATGTCTCTTTGCACCGGCGCTGTGTGTCCACGCTGAACGTTGTAGTTGCACAAGGCCTGGGTCGATCGGCATTCTACTTGGTTATGTCGACGATCCACTCTCCTCCATCTATACCTTGCGCCTCCCCGTCGGATACCGCGGGCCGTTGCGTGGCGAGCACAAGCGAGCTCCTTGATTGGGACACCCTACGATGGGGGCTCTCTGCGTTCTGCCTGGCTGTTGCCCATCCTGGCCCGCTGAGCTGGGCAGCTCCGTTCCTCGCTGTCATTGGCCTTCTCCTCTTCCTACAATGGGAGCTTGATCGCCCACGAAGCGGCTTTTCCATCTGGCTCTGGGGCAGCTTGGTGGCCACTGGCCAACTTGGTTGGATGGCCTCGCCTCAATACGTGGGGATCTGGTGTCTCTTTGCCGTGCCGATGCTCGCATCTGTCATCGGTCTGCAATGGTGGATCACCTTACGAATCTGGAAGAGAACAAGGCAGCCGCTCCTCTTTGCCACCTGCTGGGCCCTCATGGAGTGGTCAAGGACTTTCTGGTTTTCCGGCCTGCTGTTTGGGACCTGGTCCACCTGCCTCACCGACTACCCTTTCCTCATGATGCTTGCTAATTTGGGTGGTCACTGGACGATTACCTGGTGGCTTTGCGCCTGGGCAGCCTCTTGGGCCAAGCATGGCTGGCGCTCGCCGATTATGTTGGCTCTGGGAGCGCTGCCGATCCTCTATGGACTATTATGGAGGCTATCCTCCCTCATAGGGGAACAGGTTCGGCCAACCAAACAGGTCAGCCTCATTCAGACAGGTCACTGGCCCGACCGCCGCCATGACGACCCCTCGACCTGCCTTGAGGAGATCTATGACCAACTCCAGCGTATTCCAACCTCGTCAGATCTCATTGTCCTTCCAGAGAGTGCCGTCGTGTTTGGCCTGGATACTGTGCTGCAAGAGATACCTAGGATCACATTGCGCGACTTCTATTCTCACTTGGCTGTGACACGAGGAAGTGATCTCATCATTGGAGCTGATCAATCTACATCCCGCGGTTGGACGACCGGGGCCCTTTGGGCGTCTCCTAAGGGGACTACAGAATATTATGCTAAGCAACTGCTGATCACTGGTGCGGAGGAGGTGCCTGGCGAGTGGGCGCTGCCCTTCCTTAAGCCCTTTGGAATCCAGTCTAGCTGGCAACGAGGGCCATCTCCAGCCCTGTGGCGCGTGAGTGGATGGAACATTGCCCCGGGCATCTGCTACGAGGAATGCCATGCTGGTCTCTGTCGGACTCTCCACGCGCAGAGAGCTGATCTACTGCTGTTCCTGAATAATGACGGCTGGTACGACACCTCTTCGCTCACCTACCATCATGCCGCTCATGGACAGCTACGAGCTGTTGAGTTGGGATGCCCCGTCCTACAGGTGGGACACACCGGCATCACCGGAGGGTGGGATCGGCATGGCGTTTCATTAGGCAGCCTTCCTCTCTATGAAACAGGCATTCTCTCTCTTGAAGTACGGCCTGCCACATACACGACCCCGTGGAGCAAATGGGGATACGGCACCTGGAGTCTCTTCGGCATTGTGACTGTATTAGGATGGCTCTCGCAACGACGAGCAGGAAGAGCCTCGCTAGATCCAGCTAGGAGGCTCGAACAGATCCCTAGTGGTTAACCTTCTGGATCATGATGTAGGCGCTGTGAGCTACACCGTCTCCGGAGAGAACATCGTCCACATCGGGCGCTACCATCAACTGGTCTCCAGCCGATAGGTGCATCAGCATCATACTGGGCACGCCTGAAGCGCCGATGCTCACCACCTGATCGAGCAGTCCTTCACGACCTGTCATCAGGCAGACATGAGCCCCGCCGGCGAATTGTGCTCGGTAGGCAATCTGATAGATCCCATCAGCTGGCACTGTGAAGCGACCACCTACGGTAGGATCTCCATGTATAGCATAGACAATACCACTCTCCAGAGGAGCGTAGGGCGTAGCGGCATCGAATTGGATCCCCTCAAGCGCCCGCATAGGTATGCTGTGACGATAGGTCTCAGAAAAGAAATAGATATTGTAGCTCGGTCCTGGCACACCCTGTAGTCCCATAGGGCCCATAGGCCCAGGAGCACCATCGAGACCAGCGGGACCCACGGGCCCCATCTCTCCTAATTCTCCCTGTGGACCGATAGGGCCCTGAGGTCCCGTGCTTCCTCTCGGCCCCACAGCGCCCTGAGGTCCCAGGGGACCTTGGCTGCCTCGAGGGCCTTCCGGCCCTTGCGGCCCTGGAGGTCCTGCTGGCCCTTTGGGTCCAACAGGACCTGTAGGACCTACAGACCCGCGTGTCGATGATGGCGCATCACCACGGGCCGCCAGACCTTCGCGGCTCTGTCCCAAAACGGCCAGGGAGAACATGAAGAGAAGGGGTGAAGCCTTGCTGTGTCGGAAGAACTGGATGGTGTGACGTAGCGGCATGTTAGTCCTAACTGCTATGGACCGGACTCTCGTCCTGGGGACTACCACTCTCCTACGAGCCGTGATTATTGGGCAATGCGGCGGCCGCCTAACTCCTCTCGCGGCGGCCCTCCGTAAGATCGATCTGTGAGCCTTTTCGCGGAGTGATTACACTAAGTCACAGATCGCTCAGTGGCGGGGCTTCTAGTCTGCCTGCCAACCGACCCTTCTCCAAGCTGACTCGACCAACGCTCGAGTAGAACATGAGGTGCCTATGCCCGCCCCACATTCCAGACCGCAAACCACGGTCAAGAGGTCACTCTCTTGGCATGGCATTGGGGTTCATACTGGGCGTACCATAGCTCTACACCTCCACCCTATGGAGGCTCACCATGGCATCCAGTTTGTCCGCACGGACATCATTGGGGCCTCGCCCATCCGAGCCCACTGGAGCAATGTGCAGGATGCAACACGCAACAACACCACATTGGGCGTACAAGGGACGACCATCTCGACGGTGGAGCATCTTCTGTCAGCCCTCACGGCGCTAGGCGTTGATAACTGCCTCATCGAGGTCGATGGTCCAGAGCTGCCGATCCTAGATGGCAGTGCTCTACCCTACGCTGAATCGATCCGTGACCATGGCCTGCAGACTCTTTCTGCTGAGAAGATCGTGCACAACCTAGAGCGGCCGGTGTGGTGGTCTGAAGGTCAGATTCAGCTGGTAGCGCTTCCTTCCGATCACTACCAGGTTTCCTATACCTTGCATTATCCCCAACACGCTCTCCTGCAAGCTCAGTTTCATCATTACGTCGTCGACTCTGCTACCTTCAAGAGCGAGATCGCTCCCTGCCGCACCTTTGCTCTTGCTGAAGAGCTGGAGGTTTTACGACGCCGTGGCCTGATCCGAGGGGGGAGTCTAGAGAACGCTGTGGTGATCCAGGGCGATACGATCTTGAATCCGGAAGGTCTACGCCTTCCTCAGGAGATGGTCCGCCATAAGATTTTGGACATGATCGGAGACCTCACGTTAGTTGGGGAATCCTTCAATGCTCACATCATCGCGATCCGCTCGGGGCACGCCTCCAACGTTGCCTTGGCACGTCGACTATCAGAGGCTCTGGAAGCCGCCACCATTACCGGAGCCTCCTAGAGATCATGTCCACAACACTTCCATGGGAAAGTGATGTAGTTGAAGAGATCCTACCCCACCGCTCTCCCATGCTCTGGGTGGATCGGGTGATGGCCCTCGATCTCGAGGCTCCTTCCATTTTGGCTTGGAAACTCATCCGTCCTACAGAGAGTTGGGTGCAGGGTCATTTCCCTGATCGACCGATCGTGCCGGGCATCTTTCTCCTCGAAGCCATGGCTCAGGCTGGGGGGCTTCTTCTCCATGCGTTGGGCTATGACAAAACCGCTTTGTTTTTAAGCATTACAGGGGCAAAATTCCGACGCTCTGTTCATCCGAATGACGCCCTCTATCTCTATGTGCGCGCACTGCATGTGAGCTCGCGTGGAAGCCGAATGGAAGGGCGGGTCCTCATCGATGATGTGGAGCTTGCTTGCGAATCAGAATTTTCGTTAGCTATGGTCAGCCAGTAGTCTCTATAGGGTCCCATCATGTCTATGCAGATCCATCCCACGGCGATCATTTATGAGGGCGCTCAGCTAGGCCCTGATGTGACCGTTGGTCCCTATGTGGTCATTGGACCACATGTCACTCTAGGCGAAGGGGTTGTCGTTCAATCCCACTCCGTGATCGAGGGGCATACGACGATTGGTCCTGGCACCAAGATCTTTCCCCACGCGGTCATTGGAACACAGACACAGGATCTGAAGTACCGAGGCGAGCGTACCTTTGTCGACATTGGGGCGCGCTGCCAGATCCGCGAGTTTGTCACCATCAATAGCAGTAGTGGGGAGGACACTCGGGTGTCCGTTGGAGATGAGTGTCTCATCATGGCATGCTGCCATGTGGCCCATCACTGCAGCGTAGGTTCACGTGTGATCATGGCCAACGGGGTGCTTTTGGCTGGTCATGTGACCATCGAGGAGGGCGCGACCATCGGGGGTATGACGCCGATTCATCAATGGGTTCGTATCGGTCGCCATGCGATGGTCGGCGGTATGAGTGGTGTGGGCTATGACGTGCCGCCCTACATGATCGGAGGTGGCGTGCCCTTCAGGATGGGCGGCATCAACCTCGTGGGTCTGAAGAGACGGAATGTACCTCTTACGACCAGAAATGAACTGGCCTTAGCCTTCCGGATCCTCTATCGACAGAAGCTGCGCACTCATGAGGCAATGGCCGAGATCGCCAAGTGCTGCCAACCTGTCCCCGAGATCCTCCACCTGCTTGAGTTCATCCAAGCCACTTCCCGTGGCCTCGTCTGCATGCATGGCGCGACCGAGGGCTCCCGTCAAGAAGCTGATTCGTCATGCTAAAGTGCGTGTACTTTGGGACACCGCCGATTGCCGCGCATATCCTCGAGGTCCTGCTTAAGTCGGCCTGCTGCGAGATCGTCGGCGTGGTCACGCGTATGGACCGTCCGCAGGGGCGTTCCTCCCAACTCATTCCCTCTGCAGTCAAAGTCGTCGCTCAACAAGCTGGGCTGCCCTTGTGGCAAGCTCCCCGCATGCACCTGCCCGAGTCCCTAGAATGGCTCAAGGAGCGTCAAGCTGATCTGTTCATCGTCGTGGCGTTTGGTGAGATTTTGAGGCAGGTCGTTCTTGATCTCCCCAGACTGGGCTGCATCAATGTGCACGCGAGCCTGCTACCCGCCTATCGCGGAGCGGCCCCCATGCAGTGGTCTCTGATCCACGGAGATGCGGTCACTGGCATCACCATCCAGAAGATGGTCCTGGCTTGCGATGCAGGGGATCTGCTCGGACAATCGAGTCTAGCCATAGACCCCAACTGGACGCGCGCGGAACTCGAGCTAGCCCTAGAGAACCTGTCTGGACCTCTCCTTCAGAAGACCATTCTGGAGCTAGAGGCGGGCACGGCCGTCGCCGTTTCACAAGATGAATCGCAAGTCACCTGGGCCCCCAAGATCGAGCTCGCTGACTGTGCCCTTGATTTCCATAGGCCTGCTCTAGAACTCCACCACCTCATCTGTGGTGTCAGTCCTGAACCAGGAGCCTGGTGCTGGAAGCAAGCCCCTGGCAAGGCCTGTAGGTTGCGTGTCCTACGCTCAGCGGTGGCCTCTGCGGAGAAAGCGGACCGACAGCCAGGCGATGGCTGGATTGAAGGCAAGCATCTGTACGTGGCTTGCGGAGAGGGTGTACTGGAGCTTCTCGCCGTGCAGTTGGAAGGCAAGGCCCTTCAGCCTATCCAAGCTTTCATCAATGGGTTGCAGAGCCGCAGCCTGCAACTAGGCATCTCTGCTCCCTAGTATCCTCGTGTAAGACACACATAATAGTTACCGCTTTAATATATGCCTTGTTTGTGTAATTACATGAACCCGACTTACCATACTTGTCACACTTGCCTTGGATGGAGGAATGATGAGTCAGTCGAATGGTGTAGGTTCCTCACTGAGTGGCTTGTTGTCATTTTGCACTCTCAGATTGCAGGAGGGAGAGGCTGCTAAGGAGGCCAATAGAGAGCCCCAGGAGAACAGAACTTCCCTGAAGGACGTAGAGGCCGTAAGTCAGTGTTTGCGGAATGGGGAATACCTTCCACTCCTGCGGGCGGTTTGCCGTCCTTTAGAACCAGGGGAGCGACTCCGCTTTCTGAGAGAAAATGCCGGGATGCATGGTCCTCTTTTACTCGAACAGGCCGCGGCAGAAGTAGCGGATATCGTAAAGAACGAGGCTCTTTCGAAGGCCGCGAAGATTGAAGCGGTGCAGCAGAGACTCCCGACCATTCTGAACAAAGCCAAACTAGCCATGTACATGCTAGAATTTTTGGTGAGGAATCTCTCTCCCAAAGGATTTTTGGAGGCTGAGCAAATCGGGTTTCAACGGTTGTTTAGTAACATTACCGAAGCTTCAGCCCGTGACATTGATTGCGTGGCTGGTTGCATGAAGCGCTGCATCAAAGATGACAAGATGCTTGTCGAGCAGCGTCTGCAAATGATCTACCAACGGACGATCAGCAAACTTGGTGTGAAATACGGTCTAGAAGACGGACTCAGAGAGTCAAATCTCATTCCAAAAGGCTCCAATCATCAACATTTTCTTGATGGGCACATGATGAGCCGGACCTGTCTGAAACGTCTTGAGCAGAATGAGGATCTTGAAGGCCCAAGCACTTGGAATGAGCCTCAACAGCGAGGACGTCTGCGGGGCTTCCTTTCTGCCTATTCTGAGAATTGCAGGAAAAACTTACATAAAGCTATTGAAGGCTACTTTTCTGCAGGCAGTCAGCCGCTGAATAGCAATGACACTCCAGAAGAAGCCAAGGCCTGTTTAGATGGCCTACTGCAACGATTTGAGGGAGGGACTCTCAGCGCTGATGAGGTGAGCATACAGGCTGCGCCGCTATTCGAACGGATGAATCCGGAACCAAGAGCCTCTAAAGCCCCCACAGACGTCCCTGATGAGGCCACGAGATCCTATCTCGAACAGAGGCGGAATCTGGGCGTAGATAGTCCTGAATCCAGAGAGACAAGTGCAGCTAGCATCATCGAGCGGCTTGAGCGCCTATCAAGGCTTGTTGGGAATGCAAGCTCGAGCAGTTCTGATAGCGGAGGCCAGAAAGAAGACTGCTCCATCATGTGATTCCCAGAGGTCTTCGACCATGGGTTCCTAAGAAGGAGACGGCCCTCAATTTGAGGGCCGTCTTATTTCAACTGACGCTGCGTTCTAGCCTTCTAAGATGGTCTTCATTTTTTCCAAAGCCATCGCCCAGCCTGCATTAGAATGAGCCGCTGACTCCTCGGTCGCATGGCCTTCCTGCGTAACCTGCAGCCTGGTTCCATTCTTCTCTGGGGTGAGCTGGTAGGTCGTGAGCTGGTAATTTTCCGGCGTATCAGGTTTGCCAGAGAAGCCCGACCAGTAGGTCGAGACAATGCGCTGGTATGGTTCGAAGTGCACCACCTTGCCTTTGTCTTGGTAGGATTTACCTTCCCACACACCGCTGTAGGTGATGGTGCTGCCCACCTTCCAATCGGTCGCCATATCTGTGCCAAACAGATACTGCTTCACCAGCTCTGGCTTGGTCAGAGCCTCCCAGACCCTCGCTGGAGGCACATGGATGAAGATTTCCGCTTTGGCCGTGAATGTTCCGCTCATGTCCAAGTCCTCTGGCAAGATCGATAGAAGATCTTACCACCTAGCATGAAGAAAGAAAGCTGAAGCCTGTGGACTTCAGCCACTCCCGGGAAGAGCCTCTCGAACCTATCCCCTAATAGCCCGATCCTCGAAATGACCGCTCTCATAGCCTCCAGTCACTTGGAGCACATTTAGCGTGCGAAGAATCTCTCTAATCTCCCCCTGCAGCAGCACCTCTGTCTTGCGACCGTTATCCGCGTATTGAGTTGTGCATGTATGTGAACACTCCTCACCGCGGCTCGGATTCATCTCTATAGGAACCATCTGACAGGCCCCAATATCAAATCTGCTAATGGCCGACATGGCAAACCTCCAAAAAAAGAGCCGAAGTCAGCGACCTCGGCTCGAACTAGTCTAAAACTGGCCTGCTCTCTGCAGATCAGACCTCTTGTCTTGCGATGATGGACTGTGGTCCCTTTTGCTGCAGCCAGACCAGAACAGGTGTGGCAATGACCCAGGAACTCACGGTCCCGATGAGGATCCCGATGAAGAGAGTCAGGGCAAATCCGAAGATCGCTGGACCACCCAACAGAAGGAGAATCAACACAACAAGCAAGGTCGTCCCACTCGTCATGACTGTCCTCGAGAGGGTGGCATTGAGCGCATGGTTGCAGATCTCCACAAAGGCCACCCTACGGTGGGCCTTCATGTCCTCACGAATACGGTCGAAGATGATGATCGTATCATTGAGTGAGTACCCAAGGATCGTCATCAACGCAGCAATGAGCGACATGTCGATATGCACCGACACACCCCCAAAAGCCAACAGGGAGACCACCGCTAAGGTCGCCAAGACGTCATTGGCAAGGCAGACCACGGCCGCCAGAGCAAAACGCCACTCGAATCGCAGTGCTAGGTAGAGCAGCATCGCACCGAGAGCTAGGAGCAGAGACATCCCCGCAGCCCATCTCATCGTATCGCTATATTGGCCGCTCAACGCGCTCCAGGAACGATCCAGATGCTGGTAGCTCTCAGGAGCGATCTGCACTCCACCCTTAGCCAGAGCTCTAGCCGTCCACATCAGTCTTGGATTGAGCTCAAACGCATATTTGAAGCTCCCCTCACGATAGAGGGGCATGCCAGCAAACGGCTGTCCAGGTTCATCCAACCCTTGGCTTAGCTGGATCATAAGATCCTGCGGACGGTTGAGTTCACGTACCTGGTAACTACCTGGATGTAGGCCTGCCTTACTGAGCGCCTCAAGTGTCATCACACGAGGGGAGAGCTCTTGAGTACCACGCACTTCGATCTGCAAGGTGTAGCCACCTGTGAAGTCGATCCCAAAGATCTGATGTCTTTGAGGAACCAAGAGAGCCACTCCACCGATGATCAGAGCAAGCGATGCCAACATGCATGCGCGGCCCCACTTCAAGAAATTGATCTGGGGCCGTTCAAAGGCCTGCATCATATGCAAAGTCTTATGTACGCCTCTCTGCAACCATCCTTCAAACACAAAGCGAGTGAGGAAGAGCGCTGTGAACATCGAGCTCACAATACCAATGATCAACGTCAGCGCAAAGCCCTTGAGAGGCCCTGAGTCGAAGTTCAGCAGGATGAGGCCTGCAATGATTGTGGTGATGCTCGAGTCGATGATCGCGCTGAAGGACTTTTTATACCCTGCAGTAACGGCCTGAGCTAGTCTACCCGAGGCAGCTAACTCTTCGCGCATCCTCTCGAAGACCAGTACGTTCGCATCCACCGCCATACCCAGCGTCAACACAATCCCCGCCAGACCTGGTAGGGTGAGCGTAGCCTGGATGTTCTGAAGAACCGCCCAGAGAATGAGCAAGTTCACCACGAGAGCGACCGAAGCAATGATCCCCGCAAAGCGGTAGTAGATCAGCATGGCAGCGATCACAGCCACTAGAGCCAGAACCGTACTCATGATACCTGCCATACGCTCCTCAGCACCTAGCTCGGGGCTAATGTTGGCTTCAGAGAGGATAACGGGTGTGAAGGAGAGCGAGCCCGCTTTCAGATCAGCTACCAGACGATTCACTTCACGCTGCGAGAAACTGCCCGTAATCATGGCAGAGTCTCTAAGAGCACTTTCTAGGGCTGGCGAGCTGATGACCGATCCGTTGAGGATCACAGCCATTCTCCATCCACGTCCTGCCGTGACTGCCTCGCGTGGCGTTCCTGCCAAACGATCCTGCGCAAACTCCGAGGTCCAAGCATAGAACAGTTCCTGCGGGTCGATCCTTTGACCGTCGCGGTCGTTCGCCCGGGATTTCACCTGGAAAGCAAGGTAGTTCCCGCGTGTGGGGTCGTAGGCCGCGTGCACCTGATCGAGATTGGCTCCCTCTAGCGCATAGTTACGGAACGTGATCACTAAAGGATGAGTCTGGCCCATCCACTGATTCATCCCGTCACCGCGAAGAACCGCGATCATCGATAAGTCATCGCTGAAGGTGGCGTGCATGCCCTGTTCAGGGTGTGCAATATGCAAGCCCGCTTCGACCAAAGCCGCTGCCGCAGGACTCCGCCCTGACAACATGAACTGCTCTTCTTCGGACTGACCTAAGAGAGAGCGTGCAATGTGGTTAAGAGAGATGGGGTCCTTACGATTCGTGACCACCGCTTCACTCCAAACCTCCTGCAGGAATTGCTGCACGGCATCGTAGGCGGGGGCCTGCGGATTCGCAAACCTCTCATTCAAGATGTGGAAGTACATGGAGCTTCCCTTCACAAGTTCAGCAGCACTCAGGCTCTGTAACCCAGGGAAGTCGATGACAAGAGAGTTCCCCTCTTGCCGCAGGGTCGTCTCCGACACTCCCATGCGGTTGACCCTCTGCTGGAGCTCATTGAGGCCCTGCTTCAAAGCGTCAGGGTTTGTGACCGTCTGTCCCTGTACGTCGCGCAGCTCGAGTCGTACTGTCTTCCCTCCGCTAAGGTCCAGGCCCCAGCGCAGAATTTTCCGATCATCCCCTCGCACATACTTGCGAGCACTCAGCATCAGATTCGATAGGAAGGCGTTGTGTGTAGGAGCCGGCACCTCATAGCGCTGGAGAGGATTCACGGCGACCTGAGCCGATCGATACTCATCACGCCATTTCAGGATGTCTTCATGTTCTTGGGTCTCGATGCGATTGAGCGTCAAAATCCTCTGCTCTACATCGGAGAGTTCTAGAGCAGCAAACCGACCCGTCCCGCGGATATGGAAATCCTCCCGCGTCGCGGCCATAAGGGTCTGCGCAGCATGATCATTCTCATAGATCACGTCGGCTTTCATCAGCCCTGGGAGCGCTGCATAGCTTCCCTCAACAGCCTTGAAGAGCCCGTGCGAACGCAGAATCCCTTGCAGGCGATCTAAGTCCTTACGAAGCTGTACCGCCTCCGGAGCCTGTGGAGCCTCAGCGTACTTGTCCTTCAATCGCTGAACACCCTTAGCTAGGGCATAGATCGATTGGGAACGTAGCCCCTGCCCTTTGCCGGGCAGGTCACTCGCCTCAACGCCTAGGGGGCTGAAGAGCACGAGCCCCAATTGCCTTTCAGCTGGAGAGGCCTTCTGGTACTCGGATAGTGACCAGATCGGGAAATGGGCCGCTTGCAGATCGGGATGTTCTGGATGCCACAAAGCAGAGATCGAAGCCTGTAGCTGAGTCAGCTCTTGCTGAACTACAGTCCGTAGATCCACGGCGATCAATCCAGTACCACCCGATAGCTGCTTCAGCGTGATCGATACGCCCGCTGCTCCCTGAGCAGGCTGCTCCTCTGTCACTCGAGCGAGATGAGCGCATTCCGCCATCAACCAGCGTTGGCCTTCGGCATCCTTTAGATCAGCATAGGAAACAAGCGTAAGAATCCCCTTACCCCAGTCCAGCAACAACTTCTGGAAGCAAGCATTGCGCCCACCCAGGTCGATCTCCTGTACCGCTTGGGCGTAGGGAGAGCCACCTTGGTGCAGAAGCTGCTCCACCTGAGCAAGACCCATGGCTTTAGGTGCTCTGTCTAGCTGGGATCCATATTGGGCCACCAGCTCCTGAGCCCTCAGTAGTAGACCAGCCTGACGCTTCAGACCTTGTCGTGTCTCCACGTCCTCCGCCTGGGCCATCTCTGACTCCAGTGAGCTGTGTGCTTTCTGGAAAAGGGTCTTAAGGGAACCGGATGGGTTGCCGCGGCTGCCTCGGAAGAGATGCCCTAAGAAGCGCTCTCTTGGCGCCACGGGGAGTTGATCGATGAGCACCAGTTGGTGGGCAATCTGCAAGGCAGCCGCGAGCGGAGCACTCTCAGCTTGAGCCGTCGAGCCCATCAGAAGTTCAGTTTCTGTGGTCGGTCCGACCAACACTTCGGTGACGGCTGCTACGCGATCCAGCAGCACTTCACGAGCTAAAGGTGTCACACGACCTTGGTCAGCAAATGGAGCAAATCGCATCCACTGATCGGCGGCCCCCTGGGGCGTCTCCAAGGAGCGACTTACCCACACTTCCCGCACATCTCCCGAATTGATATTCGAGAGCGCGAGTTGAGCTGGAACGAATGGCATGAGCGCGCCGGCGCGAGGCAGATATTGACGCACTGCGTCGGCTCCCTCTTTGTTGGAGGCGACGACACGGAAAAGACGTGGATCCCGAGCATGCTCGACCACCTCACCATCCACACCTAGGAGAGTTAAAAAGCTCTCCAACCAGGCCTTCTGTTCTACCTTCACCTGATCCACTCGATCATGGATCTGATGGATCACACTGACCGCCCGTCCGGCATCGATAGGATCTCGAAGAGGCTGCCGATAGTAGAAGACAGTGGGAAGGATATTAAAGACCGTGAGCAATCCAACAGTCAGGATGAGGCCAAATTGCCACCTTCGTCGCTTGTCCCGCATGAAAACGTCCAGTTGTATAGTCTGATGGAGTGCCGATCGCCTAGAGCCATGGTCCGAGGCGATCCTAGTCCCGAGAAGGGTCTAGAGCCATATCAAAGCCCTTGAGGACTCAACTTCCAGAGCGACTGCCGCGTGGCTTTGCATCGCCGCTGTAAGAGGGGCATCCCCGTGCAGTCATCTTAAATCGATCAAGCTAAAAAGTCTCGGGTTCTTGCTGGGATCACAATTTTTGTCTATACTCATCACTCTGGCGCGGCTGCCTCCGCCGTGGCGATCGTTTATCATTGAGATCCGTCATAGCGAGCCCATAGGCATCGTTCCTTGCTACCTACGAGGCTTCCTTTGAGCACAGCCGAAGCTTTATCTAGAAGCTGTGGCGCATCCCAGCAGGCACCTGCTCCCAAGCATGTGGCCATCATCATGGATGGAAACCGTCGTTGGGCTATGCAGAGAGACCTCCCTGTGGCGATTGGGCACATCAAGGGGGCTGAAACCCTTTTGGAAATCACTGAAGCGGCCATTGATCTTGGCATTGGTGTATTAACTGTGTACGCATTCAGCACTGAGAATTGGCGACGAACCCCTGATGAATGCCGCAATATTTTCCAAATCATGGAGCAGTATTTGCAACGTGAATGCCCTAGGATGGTCGCTGAGGGTGTGCGTCTGCGCACGATCGGGTCGATTGAGCGGCTGCCTGAAGAACTGCGGTCGGCTCTGGCTCGCACGATGCAGGCTACGGCGCAAGGGCAAAGGATCGATCTCGTATTGGCCTTGAACTACGGTGGCCGTGATGAGATTGTACGCGCCGTACGCAAGGCGGCCAAGCGCGTGCAGCAGGGTGAACTCAGCCTCGACGATCTGGATGAGAAGTGCTTTGCCAGCATGCTCGACACGGCGGAGTGGCCCGATCCCGAGCTGATCATACGGACGAGTGGTGAAGTACGACTTAGCAATTTCCTGCTGTGGCAAGCTGGCTATGCGGAAGTCGTGCCCATGGAAGTTCTATGGCCCGATTTTAGCCGCAATCATCTGATGGAAGCCATTGCGACCTACCAACAACGATCACGTCGTCACGGCGTATAACCTCCTGGTGGGCATCGCATGGACCGATCCTCTCTAAGCCGCTGGCTGTATCACAGACTCTTCATTGGCTCTCTTTTGGCCATTTGCTTTTTTGGGTTCTGCTGGTGGGCTCTGCACCTTCCACCTAGCCTCGCGCCCGTGGTAGGTCTACTGGTCACCTGCCTTGTGGGGGGGTGTGCACTCTGGGAGGCTAATCGATTGATCCCTGAAGCCGTACGTCCGCCCACGGTCATGTTATCGGCCACCTCTCTGCTTCTATGGGTTGGAGTCACCTGGCAGTTCGCCGAACTGGCTCTGTTAGGGAGCGTGCTCCTGAGCTTGGGCTGGCTAGCGTCACGGCTGCGTCGGGATGTTTTGGCTTGGGGAGGATTCTTGATCCCCTTTGTCTGGGTCGCGCTTCCCTTTGCTGCCGCCCTTTACATGTGGAATAGCGGGGCGGATGGCATCGCTTGGGTCCTGAGTTCGGTGATCTGCGTGAAGGGTGCTGACTCGGCAGCCTATGTGGGAGGCCTCACGTTGGGCCGTCATGCACTCGCTCCCCAATGGTCGCCTCGCAAGACATGGGAGGGCCTTGGTGCCGCGCTAGTAGGCGGGGCCTTGCTAGGATGGCTGACCTACGGTCTCTACATTGGATTACCCACGCTGTGGGCATTAGGCGTAGGCCTGGGGCTAGCGCTGGTTGGCGCCTTAGGTGATCTTTTGGAATCGGGGATCAAACGCGCAGCAAACGTCAAGGATAGCGGTCGCTGGGGAACCATTGGAGGAGCGCTGGATATCTCCGATGCGCTCCTCCTGGCATGGCCTGTGCTTATGGTCGCCAGGCCATATCTGCAGTCGTTTTAGCGGTATTAGTCGGCGTTTACGCGATCCCAGGAGAACTTGAAATCTTTCTGAGTTGTGGCACGTGTCTGTGTGGTGACACCATTCCGGGATGTGATCTGGTCGGCACTCGTGGTCGCCGATGTCTGCATCCTGGCCTGGACGGATCTTAGAGCCGAGAAAACATAACCCAGTGCTGCCACCATAAAGCTAGCCTTGCCCAAGAGGCAGACCAACGCGACTGCAACACCAGCACCTAGGCATCGTCGAACAAGAGCGTTGGGCACCGAATTCTTCAGGACCAGCTCAGCTGCAGCAAAGCAGGCCCCAAAAGCTCCGCCCTGCCATGGCGCCACCGCTGACAGCAGTCGACTCAACCCGATGTGAGTCACTCGGGATGCCAAAGCATTGCCTCCAGCTACAGCGAGTGATCCCACGACTCCAGCGATGGGAATAGAAAACCTTGAATTACAGATAAGACTGAACATGCAGGTTGACCTCCGATTTGTTTCTGGCCATCGACTATGACCTGTGGATGTAAAGTTTGTATAAGGATCAAGGTCGCCTGACGGCGATCAGGCCACTGTTCACCCAGCTCTCCCGTCTACGCTCTTGCCCTCGGCACCCTCATCGAGTTAAGCTCATGCCTCGTGCCTACGAGGTAGCCCTTGATCATCACCATTGACGGACCGGCTGGCACCGGCAAATCGACGGTCGCACGTCGCCTTGCGGCACAACTCGGGTTTGTCTACTTCGACACCGGGGCTATGTACCGCGCCCTCACCTTCCAGATCCTTCGCGAAAAGATCGCCCTGGATGATGAGCAGGGCTCTAGAGGTATCGTTGAACAGTTTTCCTTCCATATCCGACCCAGCCCTGCAGGACCGCGTTATATTGTGGGTGATGAGGATGTCTCGGAGGTGATCCGTAGTGTTGAGGTCACTGCTGCGGTGTCTCAGGTAGCGGCTTTGCCTTGGGTCAGACATAGCCTGGTTAACATCCAGCGAAAATTTGGGTCGGACTGCAATGCGGTGTTTGAGGGTCGGGACCTGGGTTCAGTGGTCTTCCCCAACGCCGATCTGAAGGTTTTCCTGACCGCATCCCCTGAGGTGCGCTCTCAGCGCCGGTATGATGAATGGCTCGCCAAGAATCCACAGGATGCTCCGTCCAAAGAGCAGGTCCTTCGCGATCTTCTGCAGCGAGATCACCTAGATTCTACGCGGCAGCATAGCCCACTCATCCAACCACAGGACGCTCTAGTCATCGACACCTCCGGTTTGACCGTAGAGCAAATTGTGGATCGTCTGGTCACGGCATGGCACAACAAGCATCTCTAGCCGACCAGCCGAGCTGGTTCTTCTACCGCATCTTTCGTGGATTAGCGCGAGCCATGCTCTGCGGCATTCGCATTCGCGTTGTTGGCTTTGATCGGATCCCTCAGGGAGCCGCCATCATCGCTCCCAACCACATCAGCTTCCTCGATCCCCCACTCGTTTGCATTGCACTGCAGCACCATTCTGCTCACTTCATGGCGCGCAAATCGCTCTTTGACACGGCGATCGGGTGGGGACTACGCCTTGGCCATGGCATCCCTGTCGAGAGAGGTCAGGCGGACCTCAAGGCTCTCCGAGGAGTTATGCAAGCCCTCAAGGCTGGCCGAAAGGTCGTGATTTTCCCTGAAGGAACGCGATCTATAACCGGAGAACTCCAGGAGTTTAAGCTGGGTCCCATGATCTGCGCTCAGAGAACGGGAGCTCCGATCGTGCCCGTATGTGTTCATGGGCATGAGGAGCTCTGGCCGATAGGCAAGAAGTGGCCTAGGCTATGGGGGCGCTGTACTGTGGCATTTGGGGAGCCCATTCATCCGGATACTTTTGAGGATTCCCGCGAGGGTGCTCTGGCGATGTCCCAAGAACTCCGCGAACGGATGCTTCGTCTCAAGGAAAGTCTAGGTGGTGAGTAAGAAAGAATGCGGCTAAGATGACTCGAACATCCACCGGGTTGCCCCGACTAGAACCTGAATCTAGCGCGT
>JBMOFD010000014.1:0-30148 GCA_049314435.1 Chlamydiia bacterium
GATAGTACGCCTCAAAGCGCTGCGCCACCCACCGCCCATCTCGTAGGATCTTTCTAGAATGGGCTGCTTGATCCTCGGGCCAGTCGATCACCAGATCGAGCGTCTCTTGGCCTAGCGTTGGTTCCACTGTGGTCGCAAAGAGCAGCTGGATCAAAGCGGTACGATCCCATGTAGAGGCACTCGAACCGAGCTCAATATTCTTCTGCTTACAGATCATAAGGAGATCAGCTGTGGTCGCCTGGGAGAGATCAGCACCTACCTGAGCGGTGAGGAGGTCCCAATAGCCTGAGTAGCGCACTTCGCATGGACCTAGAAAAAGCCTGAATAGAGCGACTGTCTCTTCCATAAGCTGCTCTAGAGACCACCCTCGCCGGTACCACTCCGCCATCAGAAACTCAGGATTATGACGAGAGCTCTGCTCCCCAAGACGAAAGACGTGCGACATCTGGTAACAGTCGGGACAGCCTGCAGCGAGCAGACGCTTCATGCCGTGCTCGGGACTGCTATGAAGATAGCGATGACCTTTTTGAGTGAGGACTTCAAAGAGATCGATGTGGGCATCGAGCGGAGCCCCCTGCACAAGGAGGGGGACATCCACTTCAATCAGACCTCGTTCATCGAAGAAGGCTCGAGCTCGATGTAGGAGCTCGGCGCGTTTCCGGATGAGAGCGACCTTGCCTGACTTAGTTGACTCGGCTGACATAGGAGCCATCACGGGTGTCAAAGCGGCAGAGCTCGCCCTCTTCGACGAAGATCGGCACCTGTACCCTGGCTCCCGTGTCGGTGATCGCAGCCTTTAAGACGCGTCCGCTGGTGTCACCACGAATAGCCGGCGTCGTTTCAACGAGACGCGCGTCCATGAACATCGGGGCCTGGACGTTGACCGCAGTGCCGCGGTAGAAAATGATGACGTAGGTCGAATCATCCTGAAGCCAGGCTGCGGCATCACCCAGAGCGTCTTTGGACACCATCACCTGCTCAAAGCTCTCATCCTGCATGAAGTTCGCGCCATCGCCATCGCTATAGAGCAGGCGCATCTTCTGCTCCTGTACATCCGCTTCGTCCAGTTTATCGCTAGATTTGAAGGTGCGCTCGACGACACGACCGCTCAACAAGTGCTTGAGTCTGATACGATTGAAGGGCTGTCCCTTGCCCGGTTTCACGAATTCGTTGGAGACAATGATAAAAGGTTCTTTGTCGACTTCGACCTTGTTGCCAGGTCTGGCGTCAGAACAATCGATAACGGGCACGATGCACCACCTACTAAAAAGATTGAATCAGTATAAGGGGGATTATGCAGTCGGTCAATGAACTCCAGCGTCGTATCGCGCACGATAGTATTGAGCGCTATTCCGGTAGCCCGGTCGGTGATTACCAACCGAAGCTACTGCTTACGAACTTCCCTAGCTACGTCGAGCTTTTTGCACAGCAACGGCAAGTGCCCTTCCATTCTGGTTCGGCCTTCTCTGTCGCTCACGATCCGGCCCAGGGCATCTCCCTACTCTGCTTTGGATTGGGCAGCCCTGGAGCCGCTCTTGTAGTCGATCTGATCGCCCACCTACCCATCCAGTGCGCTCTTCTCCTAGGCATGTGTGGAGGACTTCGACGACGCTATCAAGTCGGCGACTATCTCATCCCCATTGCCAGCATCCGTGGTGAGGGCACCTCCAACTTCTACTTCCCTCCTGAAGTCCCCGCGTTGGCCAACTTCCACATGACACAGGCTTGCTCTAGAGTCCTGTCTAGGGAGTCGAGCGTCTTCCACTTTGGAATCACCCACACCACCAACATTCGGTTTTGGGAATTTGACGAACCCTTCAAAGAGAACCTGAAGGCTACTCGTGCTCAAGCGATCGAGATGGAGTGTGCCACGCTCTTCACTGCGAGTTACAAACGCGGCCTAACGCTAGGGGCGCTGCTCCTGATCTCCGATCTTCCTCTAGAGGAAAGCGGTGTGAAGACCAAAGAGAGCTCTCGCCGTGTCTTAGATCTCTACTCCACCGATCACCTCAACAAAGGTGTTCTCGTCATGGAAGAGGCGGGCCTCCTCATTCAAGCGCACGAGGAACGTAAGCGCCACCCTAGACCGCCGACGATGTTCCACCGAATGGAGCCTGAGGAAACAGTCTCCTCGCATTCTGGGTCACCGCCGCCAGTAGGTCCGATCGAGATGTCTGACGCGACACAGCAACCACCTGTGCCGTTTCCAGGAGATGGTCGGGACGGTTGATCTTGCCTCGGCAGCTCTGCGGCGCCAGCCATGGCGCATCGGTCTCCAAGAGAAGACGTTCAAGCGGAATAGCCGCCGCAATATCCCGAAGACTCTGCGACTTGGGATAGGTCACGATCCCCGAGATCGACACATACCAACCCTGTGCCACTAACCGTTCTGCTTCCTCTGCTGTCCCCGTAAAGCAGTGCAGCATCCCAGGCAACCATCGTCCACCGCGCGCATAGTGCAGGTCTAGCATCGAAAAGAGATCCTCAAAGGCACCTTCGCCCCGACAGTGGATCACCACCGGAAGCTCCAGTTCCGCCGCCAGCTCCAGCTGCCTCTTCAAATAGGAGCGCTGCTCTGGCTGCGTCTCCTTCCAGTGGAAGTAGTCGAGACCTGTCTCCCCTACCGCCACCAACTGCCCTACATGAGCGGCCTGGATCACCTGCTCCAGCCACGCTTCGCTGGCTGGACCCGCCTCGTGGGGCGTCACGGCAGCGGCTACGACGGCCCAGGGGATCTCCTTCTGCAGTGCTTGAGCAAGCTGGAAAGAGGTTGGGTCGGTGGCGACATTGACCACGCCCACACAACCACGGGCAGCGGCTTCCTGCAATAGAGGCACCGCAGGCAAGGTCATCTCAGGGACGCTGAGGTGCGCATGTGCGTCGATCCAGTGTGTCTCCTTAGACGATGTGTCCTGTTCTGACATAGATACCTACAACCTCACGAGCCAACGAGCCTTACCTACTATCGCATGGACGAGGGCCGCGCATCCACCCGAGACAATTCAAGCGAGAGCGGCATAGATCCTCATGCTGACAGACCAGCAGACTGCACAGGCCTGCAGACATCTCCTCCGCCTGGTTCGCCCAAATGATTCAAAACAATCGGCAGATTCTATGGGAAGTCTAGCAATTGGCAGCAAACTATTTACAGAGCGAGTTTAAGCTCTCTCAAGGCAAAGACAAAGAGGCTCACACCTGCCACGAAGCCGGTCACTGTGAGTACCCACCCTACAACGAGCAGCAGTCCATCGCGAGACAGCATTGCAAGACCCATGATGACCAATGGGATGGCCACGAGCATGTTACAACCGGGGATGGGGATGGGCAGAATCATGACTGAGGCTCCGCAGACCACGCAAAGGCCCGTCACGCGATGCGCCCAACGGTCCCCGACAAGGGCCTCCCATCGACGACGAAAGACCCGCTGTAACCAGGCAGTAGCCTTATCCGTGAACCCAGCTAGAGACTCTAGGTTCTTAGATTTGATCTGCAATCGTCCAATAAACCCTGGACACCAGAGCTGTTCGCGCCAACCAAACTGTATGCCCACCACGATCAGTAGAAGCCCAAACGGGATACTCATACCTGGGATTTGGATGGGAACCGCAAAGGGAAGGGGTAGGATCAGCATCAGAGCAGCCGGACCGCGCGGACCGAGGAGCTCTAGAAGACGAGCCAAACTCGTCCCCTCAGGGTGTGCGGCCGCTTCTTGGCGTAGGAGTGAGCTGAGTGGGTCCACCCCCTCAGTCTGCTGGGCGACCTGAGATCTCCGCAAGGGCCTCTTCAACGGAGGTGACCGTGACCACCTCGGGTAGCCAGATTGGCTCGTGATCAGGACTCAGCAGCACGTAGGCCGGGACTCCCTCGCGACCTAGGCGACGCAGCTCAGCCATCAGGGCGGGCTGTCGCTGCGTAAGATCGGCCTCTAGAAAGACAACACCGTGACCGGCTAATAGGTCTTGCATCGAGTCGCTGTGGAGGGTAGGGCGATTGGCTTGACAGAGGAGGCACCAGCGCGCCGTGAAGTCCACTAAGACGGGACGGCCCTGAGCCAAGATCTCTTCGACTCTATGACGGCTGTAGCTCGAGCTGGAGGCGAGCATCGTGTCGGTCTCCTGCACCGGAAGTGTCGTCCCATACCACAAGGTCCATACTGCGGCCCCTAGGAACAGAGTTGAATGGAGTCGTGTGCGATGGAGAGTAAAGCCCTTGCCCATCTGGAAACGACCAATGGCGTAGACCGCACCGGCGCCTAATAGGCAGGCGCCGATCATCCATGCTGTAGCACTTGTGGAGGTCAGGGCATGAAAGACCCAAGCCAGCCAGAGAGCACTCACCAGGAGAAGACCTCCCATCGCGATCTTAAAGTAGATCATCCAGCGACCAGGTCTTGGCAGCCATCGAAGGGCCTTCGGAAAGAGCAGAACCAGTAAGAAGGGAGAGCTCATACCCAGGCCAATGAGCAGCATCAGCGCCAATTGACCCATAGCAGGAAGCGTGAGCCCCACCGCCAGAGCCGATCCTAGGAAGGGTCCTGTGCAGGGAGTTGCCACCAGCGTCGTGAGAATCCCTGAAGCGATACCACCCCACCAGGAGTGAGACGGCGCGCCCTGGGCATGCCGCGGTGTGAGGTTCATCTCATAGAGGCCCATCAAGCCTAAGCCCATGAGGAACATGACGACGGTCAAGCCTCCAACGAAGAAAGGACTCTGTAACTGGAATCCCCAACCAAGCGCCTCGCCAGCTTCTCTTAAGCCTACAAAAACCGCTCCAAGAGCAAGGAAGGAGACCAAGACGCCACTCACAAAGGCCAGAATCTGGTGCGTCACCTGCCGACGGTCGGCTTCTCGTAGTTGAATCAAGCTGAAGAGTTTCAAGCTCAGTACAGGAAGAACGCACGGCATGAAGTTCAGGCAGAGGCCGCCCGCAAGGGCTAGAAGACCCAGCCAGATCCACGACATCGAGACGGGTGACTGCGCTACGGGAACGGCTGCATGTGATAGGGCTTGAGCCCCAGCCAACGCCTGGCCAATGAGCGCTTCTTTGCGCAAGGTCGATTGGGCGGAGAGGTCGGAGGTCCCGGGAACACAGGTCTTCCCACAGACCACCCAATCCACACTCGCTCCCACCGTGAGAGTCTCCTGCTTGTAGTCAGCAGGAACCATCAGCCGAGCCTTCAGCTGAGCGTGATGCTCATACCCTCGAGCCGGCAACCCTGCCTTGATCAATTCTCTAGGAGGAGGCGCTTCGACCGCTAAAACTTGGACCCCTTCGGGGAGCTGCCAATGGATCACCATGGCGTTGTCATCGACAGCATCCTGGGTCCAAGGACCTAAAAGCCAGCCATCCGCCACCTCAAATTGGAGGGTCACGTCAATGGGCTGACCAGGGGTCACCTGTTCCGTTTGAATCTGCATGGAAGCTTCAAGAGGAGGAGCTCGCTTCTCCGCAAAAAGAGGGGTCACGATCATGGAACCCATGAACAGCACCCCTGTTAGCCAGCTGACTAAGCGCATCTCTACCCCTCGGTTTCTGTAAAGAGTATACCACATGGCGCCCCTCGCTAGAATAAAGATAGATTTTGATATCCCATGACCCCGGGCCCGACTTCTCAGCGCCAGGCAGGGATGCTCGCACATCTTGGAAAACGACCTGTGCTCTGGCAAACCTAGGATGCTATTTCTCTCCCACTGCATTCTTCAAGTCATCCAGCATGATCTTAGCACGCAAGACAAGCAGCGCAGGGTCCTTGTTGAACTCATCTGGGATAGTCTTGGGTGTCACACCCAGGACCATCATGGCTAGACGAACGCTCTTGAGGTCGGGATTTCTGTTGTGATAGGACCCGCGAAGGCTCTCTACCCTATTGAGAGCAAGGTTTTTGAGAAAGTTCGCTTCATCAGGATCCCGTACGGGATAGGTCTCTTCGTATGCAGAAAAAATACGTTCAACTATTTTCTCCGCCTTTTGGATCTCGGCCTTGTTCACAGTGTTTAGGAATTTCTCTGTCGAAGCTAGATCTGTTCCCTCCGGCAGGTGGATACCCTGCATCACTCGGTGGATATTGGGATTGACCGACATCGACTTACCTCGCCTCACAGCGCTACACCTATATTAAACTTTAATTTTTCACAAACTGCCTTGAGAGATGACAGGTTTCCGACGAGAAGGAGGATCCACAGGTTTGAGTGCAATGGGAACACTCTCAAGGAGTCGGAAGCCGACCTTCCTGGAAAAGACCGCAGACGACATGCTCTGGAGCAGAGCGCCCCTACTCCTTACCAGGCCCGGTCATGTCCTCCAATCCGATCTGGGCGGCCTATGTCGCCGCCGACCCCTTTGGTCAAGTGATCTTCGTCTCCCTCTTTGCCCTGTCTGTGGGCACCTGGCTCCTCATTGGCTGGAAGGGGTGGCTCTTATGGCGCGTACAGCGCTTAGATCAGCAATTTGAGCGTAGTTGGAAGGGCATTCAGGACCAGCCGCTGGCCCTACGCATCCCGGTGATGCAGATCTCCCCTCCCTTCTTGGGGCTCTATTCCACCCTGCAGACCGAAGGGCTGCGTCTGATCGAGCGGAACCAGTGTCTCCACTCTTCAGCATCTCTGCAGGAAGCAGACCTCCGTCTCCTCCAAGAATCGGCCCAAACGTCCTGCTCCACTGAGATCGATCGCCTGGAGAGCTACCTCTTCCTTCTCTCTACCAGCGTCTCTCTCGCACCTTTCTTAGGATTGCTGGGCACTGTATGGGGCATTCTGGATACGTTCACGCAGCTCCACGGAGCCAGCTTTTCTAATGAGGCGTTTCTTGCCGGGCTGAGCACGGCTCTAGCCACAACGGTACTAGGACTTGTGATTGCGATACCGGCCCTCATTGGGTACAACGTGCTTCGACACCTCATACGGTGTAGAGAGGGAGAACTGGCTCGTTTTGCTCAGCAGATGCTCAACCAGGTGACCGTGGCTCATCGCGTATGATCAAACGACGGCCCCCTCCCGATGAACCTCCGATGCACCTCACGCCACTCATCGATGTGGTCTTTGTGGTGCTGATCGCCTTCATTGTGATCGCCCCGATGTTGGAGACAGAGCATATCGATCTCGCCAGTAGCCACCCTCATCTGACTAAGCCAAAGGCTGAGGTCCAGGAGCTGCTCCAGATCCGCGTCCTCGCGGATGACTCGATCTGGTACCGTGGCGAGCGGGTGACCAGCAGCCAGCTCGAGCAGCTCCTGCGGGCCGCCAAACGGCAGCACCCTAAGGGCTGTCCTGTCCTGCTCCAAGACCGCAAGGCCACCTTTGGGACCTACCAAGCTGTCAAGCAGAGCTGTGAGATCGCCGGATATAGCTCCCTTGACGTGGTCCTCCAGCCGGGTCGACGATGAGCGCGCTCCCCTGGGTCACCTCCATCGTCTTGACCATCCATGTTCTGGCTGTGACCTGGATGAGTCTCCAAGAGAGGACTCCGCTACCCACCCCCACTTCTCTTCAGGTTACCTTCTTAGATGAGGCGCCTCTCCCCTCACGACCTCATCCGGTACTGATTCCGCCACCCCCAGAGGTCCAGGAGCTGGCTTTCGAAGAGACTTCTCCGCCCGCCCTCGAGGAGCCAACCCCTAAGGCTGCCCCTTCTACGGTTCTTGCTGCGATCCAAGAACCTCCCGCTGTTGTGGAAGAGCGCTCACCTCCACCCAAAATGGTAACTCCCAAAGCGACCGCTCAACCCAAGCCGACTCCCAAGGCATCCCCCAAAACTCAGGCCAAGAAGCCAGCCTCTGCTAAGGCCAAAAAGCCAGCACCTGCGGCGGCGCCTACCCCTAAATTGAGTCCAGAAGCTCGTGCGGCTCTGGCCCGCCTCCGCAAAACCAGCCAATCGATCCCCTCCTCTTCTCCCACCGTAGCCAGGGTGACCATCCCCGAGCTAGGTGGACAGGGACGGCCGTCGATGTCGAGGAAGCAGGAGCAGGCCTTGGGCAAGTTGACCGCTCAGCTACAGAACTGTGCGATTCTGCCGGAGCGTGGCCAGATCCAGATGCGGATCACAGTGGATGGAATGGGCCGGATCCAGGCCCTGCAGGTCCTCAAGAGTCAGAGTGCTCGCAACCAAAAAGTCTTAGAACAGGCACTGCGTCAGCTAACCCTCGATGTCTCTGAGGCCTGGGATGGCACGCCGTTGGTGCTTGTGGTAACGTTCAGCCATGCGTAGTGTCTTTCTGATCAGTCTTCTTGTCTTAGTCCCGCTCTGTGGGGAACCCTCCCGCGAGCTGGAGCTCACCGTCCATTTGCAGACGGAGGAGAAGCGCCTTCCGCTATTCCTTCATGTCGATCCCTCCTGCCCAACAGCGGCTCGAGAGGCTCTGCTCTTCGATCTGCATCATGGAGGTTATCTGGCCCCAGCCACGGTGGCGGCCGACGCATCGAAGACCCTTCAGGGCGATCTCTCCGCTCCCCATGTTCTCCGCCACGCCTCGAAAACAGGCGTCGCCTACCTGGCCTCTCTTCAACCCACACCCGATGGCCAGTGGGTTTTAGAAGGCGTCTCTGTACGGGACGGGCGAGTGTGGAAAACACATCCTTGTCCTATGCCGATGGACCCTCTGGAACAGCGGCGCTGGGTGCACATGCGGACAGACGCCCTTCACAAAGAGTTCTTCCAAAGGCCGCCGATCGCCACCAGGCGCATCCTCTACACGATCTCCCCTCAATCCGATGGAGCCACCGAGATCTGGGAGATGGATTACGACGGCCAAGGTCGACGCAAGATCACCGGAGATGCGCACGTCTGCTTCAGCCCCATCTACCTGCCCGCCCAGCCGGGCCAGCGCCCCGAGGGAATCCTCTACGTGAGCTACCGAGCTGGGGTGCCCAAGCTTTTTATGATCACAGCTCCTGGCCGGGCCCCTCAACGTATCTCTGAGCTGGCTGGCAACCAATTCCATCCGGGGTTGAGTGCTCAGCAGGACCGCATCGCCTTCGTCTCAGATGCCGCAGGACGACCCGATCTCTTCATCCAGTCATTCTGTCCCAAGCGTGGTGGGATTGGACAAGCTCGTCAGCTCTACACAGCTCCTCATAGCGGACAAGCTTCACCAACCTGGAGCCCAGATGGAGCGCGCATTGCGTTTGTGTCCGACAAGGATAAGGGCCAACGCATCTACATCGTGCAGATCCCACCCTTAGGGACGCGGATTCAGGAGATCCAACCCACCTGCATCACGAAAACACATCTCGAGAATACGGCGCCCTCGTGGTCACCTAACGGGCGCTATCTAGCCTACTGCGCCAAGGTCAGCGGTGTACGCCAGATCTGGGTGTATGACTTCGAGACAGGTCGGGAACGCGCCCTCACCTCGGGACCCCATCACAAAGAGAATCCCTGCTGGGCTCCTGACAGCCTACATTTGGTGTTCAATACGGCCACTTCAGGTCAAAGCGAACTTTTCTTAGCTAACCTCAACGAGGCCACGGCACAGCGTATTACACAAGGAAAGGGCATCAAACGCTTTCCCTTCTGGGAGCGAAGTCAATAGGTCCTATCGGACTTTAGAAGTGCTTTCCTCCCATGGGCAGCCAGCTGCCAAGGACCATCTCTAGCCAACTAAAACATCACGGCTTGCCTATGGAATCGTCCTGTGTTACAAATACGCTAGAGGACGTATTTCTGGGGGCCTTCATGCATGTTCGGAAACTCAGTGCACTGCTTACACTATGCTTTATTGGGCTGACAGGTTGCTCTAGAAGCCAGACGAGCACTTATGAGGATGCTAAAACTGCCGGGAGACATCTTGGCCGCGGCATTCGTGCGCTATTTGGGGATCTACGGGAAAGCCGCTTGGTCTCGTCAGCAGATGTATTTGCAGGGAATGATTTGAGCCAAGGATACGAGCTGGCTCCGGGAGCTGAAGAGCTCGCAGCGCTGTCAGGGGACCACGCCGTAGCGCTGTCCCCTGAATCGTTTGAAGGGACGCCTCCCATTGAGCGGTTCCAAGAGCCAGCCGGCGATTTGGCGAAGGTCTTCCAGCGCATTCCATTTGACACCGACTCCAGCAAGATTGAGGGCCCTGTAGCACAAAAGCATGTGCATCAGATTGCCCACTATCTGCAGAGCCACCCTGAAGTCTATGTCTTTGTCGAGGGCCATTGTGATGAACGCGGTCCCTCTCTCTACAACCTATCGCTAGGAGCACGGCGCGCGAACGCGATCCGCAGCGCTCTAGTGAAAGAGGGTGTGGAAGCCGATCGTCTCTTTACGATCAGCTACGGCAAAGAGCGTCCAGTTGTTCCAGGATCGAACGCAGACGCCTTGCGCCAAAATCGCCGGGGCCAATTCAAGCTCTACACTCAAGGGGAGTAGAGTCGATGCGCTGGAGCCTGCTTCTCGTTCTGACCGTGGGGTGCGCGATGCCCAACGTGCACCAAAAGTCTGGTGTCAACGGTCCGGCGCCTGTAGCCGATCCAGCGGTCGTAGCCCGTGAGGTGCAAAAACTACGCACCGAATTCAGCTACGTCCTGGAACGGCTCAGCAGTCAGCAGCAGAAGCTGGATGCCCTATCAGGGCCTCCCAGCGGAGGAACTGAATCACCTCTCAACCAGCGGCTCGACCAGCTGGCCAAAGAGGTGCATCAGTTACAGAGCCACACTCAAGACCTATCGACCGCTCTCAAGCGAATCCAGCTAGAGAGCATCAATCCCCTAGAACAGCGATGTGACGAGCTAGCTCGCGTCAGACAAGACGTGGAGCAGTTGGTACGTGCGGTCGAAGGGACCCCCATCAGCACCGCCTCTGCGCGATCAGTCAAGGTCAGAGCTGGAGATACGCTGGAAAAGATTGCTCGAGCCAACGGTGCTACCGTTGAGGGCCTCGTACGACTCAACCGACTGAAGGGCGATCGAATCCATGTCGGCCAAACCCTTCTTCTCCCCTAATCCATCCATACGACCTTGCCTCGGCATGATCGATAGTGGTCTTGGAGGACTCTCTGTCCTTCGAGTCCTTTCGCAAGCTGGCTTTGCAGCCGACATCCTCTATCTCGGCGACACAGCCCGCGTACCCTACGGCTCGCGAAGCCCAGAGACGATCCGGAAGTGGACTCTTGAGTGCGCCTCTTGGCTCCTCTCTCAAGGTGCCCAGGCCCTCATGATCGCCTGCCACACTTCCTCTTGTTCAGGAGCCGCCTCGCTCATCCGACAGGCACTGGCGATGCCGGTCGTCGATATGGCAGAAGGAACCCAGCAAGCCCTTCTTGCCAGCAGCTCCTCTGGACCCATCGTCGTGCTCTCGACTGAAGCCACTCTACGCACCAGGATCTACGAGCTGTGGGCAGCAGAGCATCTTCCCCAACGGTCCTATCTGGGCATTGCATGCCCCATGCTGGTGCCGCTGGTGGAGGAGGGGCTTGCCTACCACCCAGCTGCACGCTGTCTCATTGAACACTATCTGGAACCGTTGAGTGGGATGCAGCCTGGGACTCTGCTGCTAGGATGCACTCACTACCCAGCCCTGACATCTCTTATTCAAGAGCACCTCGGACAAGACTGGGAGATCATCGATCCAGCTCAGTACTGTTTGGGATGGCTACGGGCACTGGCCCCAGAACGGGGCGCCCTTGACTGCTTGTGTCACTGCACCAGCGACCCCGTATCCTTCCAAAAACGGGGAGAGGCCCTACTACAGGCCCCCCTAGGATCATGCCGACTCGTTCAGCTCACAGAAGAGCCGGTAGAAGTCCCTACTCGTTAGGGAGCTCGTCGCGGAATCGGTAGCCGATACCTCGCACCGTCTCGATCCACTGGAAGTTGGGGCCCAACTTCTTGCGCAAAGCCGCGATGTGCACGTCGATGTTACGGTCCACAATGAACGCCTCATCATTGTTGACGTCATCGAGGAGCTGATTGCGGGTGAGCACCTTGCCACGGTTCAGGACCAGACGACGAAGGATTCCGAACTCGCTCAGCGTCAGAGCGACGGACTTGTCGCCTTTCTTCAGCAGATGGCGATCGAGCTCGAGGTTGAACTCTCCAAACGCCAACACTTTGGGAGCCTTCTCTGGCTCCTTGCCTCGACGGAGGACAGCCTTGATGCGAGAGAAGAGAACTTTCGGAGAGAAGGGCTTGGCGACGTAGTCATCCGCACCCAGCTCCAACCCCAACATCACATCTAGGTCGTCCCCCTTCGCTGAGACAATCACTACAGGGATCGCTTTCAGGTCGGGATTCGCCCGCATCTTACGCACGACGTCCAAGCCATGCTGTCCTGGGAGCATGATATCCAGAATCACCAGGTCGGGGCGCTCACGCTCGATAGCCCGAAACCCGTTGATGCCGTCCGTTTCCACATGCATCTTATAGCCAGAAATTTCAGCCTGGAGCTTGATCAGAGCTGCGATATCCTCTTCATCTTCGATCAAGAGTAGTCTTTTCTTCTGGCTCATGATTCCCCTCACAGGGCGACGGCTCCCTGAATTCACCCAGGAGAGGGGCCTCGCACTTTGTTGATGATCTCTATCTAGCAGGGCTCTTCACCCTACCTTCACTCGCGCTTCCCACCCGTACTGCCCTTTCCAGGACCTAATGCCCAGAGCAAACAGCGCCTTACCGGATGGTCATCGCACATTCAGGCTCCATAGATAGCGCGAGAAGGAATTTTGTAGCTAGACAAGGCTGCATTATTGTGTACTGTGGGGAAAGTGCCTCATGAGGATGCCGCCGTCGGGATGCCCAAATCCTCTCATAAAGAGTGAGAGGATTTGGGCATCCCGGTCTGCAATCCAGGAGGCCTTAAGGTGCTTCCCTATGGTCTCATCCTCGCCCTCGTTCGATGCTAGCCTCGCCGAACAGACCTTCCTGCTTCAGCAGCCCTGGTTTCGCGGCCTCCGACGCCTGGTTCAGCGTCGCATCTTCCTCTATGGTGGAGCCGCCTGCCTGATCCTTCTCCTTATCGTCGGATGTGTCGTGACGAGCTCTCATGCGCCACTGAGAACCTGGTTTGCCATGACTTTGGCCTCCACCGGGCTGGGGTTTTTCGCCATCTTTCTAGCCTGGCTCTATGAGCATGCACGCTCTGAAGAGATCCTCGAGCAGTGGATCGTGGATCTGCCCAGCACCCTGGGCCGGATGCCTGCATCGCCCGAGCTGATGCGCTGGATCGACGATCTTGAGGTCATGCCTGCAGCCTCCATCACTCTGTTCATCCGGAAGCCTCTCCTGAAGCAGATCCAGCAGCGGCTGCTTGTGCATGCAGAAGAGCTCGCCGTGGCCTCTGTTGTGGCTCAGCCCCTGGAGTGGCATACCCATGCTGACCTGGCGACCAGCCTCAGCCGACTCTATCAACTGGATGGGGAAGATGAGGTGAAGTTACGAGCTCTTGAGGAGTTAGCCATCCTCCAAACCCTCGCCCCTCAAGACCCGGAATGTTGGAGCAGGATTGTGGAGTGCGCGACTGACCTAGAAGAGGATGAGGTGGAGCTGCATGCCCGTGAACGGCTCTCGCTCCTGCGTACAGACCGAGAGCCCACCGTGGCCCTGGGAAGGGCCCTCTTTCGCTGTGGGCTCTCAGGACGTGCCTTTGCCCTATACCGCCAACTCTTGGCGGAGGATCCTGAAGCGGCACAGCAGCTAATTCAAGAATACCGCCCACAACTCAGTAGCACCTAGGTCAGCCAGCCCAGGCGAGTCCACGCCACCGTACCGACGAGAATGCCAAGACCGCACAGGGCTGTGGCACCCCAGCTCACCTTCTCGCGATAGAGCCAGCGTGACCAGCCGTTGGTGAACGCGATGATCGCGATCGCAAAGAGCGGGAAGATCATCACGTGTTCAGGCCCTGTGGCTGCTACGATCCCCTGCACCAGGCACCAAGCCCCAGCTCCGTTTGCAGCACCCCCAGCCAAGCCATTGATCCACTCCGCGGTCCTTGGCCAGCGTCTCTCCGTAGCACCAAAGAAGAGGATCTGCGCAGCAAACGCAGCAAGGAACATCCCCGGCAGGAACCATCCCTCCATAGAAGGCTCAAGACGGATAGGCAATAGATGATGCGTAGGTAAGTCAACTCGCATGAGAAGACAGCGCCACTGCATGATGACCATCAGAGTCGCATGCAACAGAAGCGCAACACCACTTGGAACAAACCAACGCCACGGAGCACGCTCGTGACGGGCAGCCCAAAAGAGTCCTAGGAGCACCAAAAAGAGTCCCACCATCTGGGCTGTGGTGAGATCAAACCCAAATGCCATGCCAAAGAGAATGGCCATAACAGGCCCTGGAAGCACAGTCGCTGCGTTCAAGGCGGCAAAGGTCAAGCCCGGTGGACCGCTCGCAAGGGCACGTCCCGTCGCACACATCATCCCAAAGACACAGAGCCCAGCCACAGCCCCTATCCCCAGCACAGGACCGGCGCGGCCCATATCCTGAATGGCTTGTGGACAGACGGCCAAGTTGAGGATGAGCGAGGTCCCAAATTGTAGGAGAAGAAAACCCTGTGGTGTTCCGCCACCGTCGAGGGTCCGCCTCATGAAAAAGTTGGAGATCGCTGCAAACACGGCAGCGAGTAACACGATCAAGATCGCCAAGATAGGCCTCCGTTAGGCAATGCTGCTGGCCAATGTAGACGCCCGCATGCCGAAACTGCAAGTCCGCTTCGAAGAACTGTCGCAATAGAGCGCGTGTGCATTGCGCATTAGAACGGCTCCGTGAATACTTGTGCGCACTCTTACTCCGAACAGCATCCGAACCACTAGAGCTCTCTCCATGTCCAGTGCATCTCCTTCCACTATGGCCCCTCTCTCTCCACCTATGGCATTGGTCGGCATCGACCGCGGCTACGCCTCATGCGCCTCCTATGCGCCCTACAAAAGAGCCTTCCGTGCTGCCTTTACGCAGGATCAGGCGCCAAGCTCATCCGCAGCCTCGCTGTTACAACGAGTCACCCACCCCAAATATGGGGATCACTGCTCTTCCCAGGCGGTTCTGGGCATCCTGTACGATCGCTGCGTCACCGAACGAGCCTCCGTCGACCGTGGTCTCACAGCCATCAACAAACACCTTGCCATCCAGCCGCCCAGGTCTGAGCCACAGCGCAGCCATAAGGTATGGATCACGGACCTATTTTGCAGCCTACGAGGTCTACAGAACCATACGACCCCGGAGAAATTCTGGCGCATGGAGGTGGTCCAAAGAGCACTGAACAGTGTACGTTATGACGAGCCCCCAGAGATCCAAAAACTCTGGAACGAAGAGGTGCTCTCACTGCTCTGCCCTAAAGACCCGCCCATGAAGTCGAATCCCTACCATGCTCTCTTTGATGAACAGGTTCCTGCCTCTCGCGAAGAACGGCTCACTGGTTTGAGCTATAGCCTTTTACTTCTGCTTTCATCTCCTCGAGGTTGTGACCGGTCCTCCCTCACCAAGCTGCCGCAGCCTCTTGTCCTGTCCATGATGAGAGCGCTCCATCTGGAGGAGCGGCTAGGTCCTGAGCAGGGAAGAGAGGTCAGCGTCAAGCAAGCGCGATCAGCCACAGACCTCCTCGTATCGACCATGTGCCATGCGCGGGCAGCACAGCTACCTGACGTCGTTCAGTATCTCCTGGACGTCGTACGCGATGTAAACCGCCAGTACGTTGAGCAGTACTCTGGGAAGGAAGATCTAGCGGCTCAACTGCAGAGTGATTTGGTGGCCAAGTTCATGCCAGCCCGTTTGTAACCGGTGAGGGTCACCTTTCCCATGGGGTGACTTGGACACAAATCACTGTTCATTGGACAAGCGGTTCAGCAAACCATGGAGAGATCATGAGAAAGCTGAACTGGCTATATGCCGCACCCCTGATGGTCCTATTGATCAGCACCACTGGGTGGAGCACCAAAACCATTCGCGATATTGCCAAGTCGTGTCCAAACAACGCCGCCTGTTGGACCGAAGCTTGTGCCCATTTTCAGGCACTTGACTCCGACCCAGGTACCATGACCCTCCAGCTGAATAATCTGGTGAGTAACTGGTCTGACATCCAATCCAAGACGCAGGGACACCACACCAAATTCTGTAATTGGTGTGCTATCACGACCAGTGCCCACGCCCACCTCGGCACCAGTCAATTCGCTGGGAACAGCCATCTCATGGACATCCAAAAATCTCTAGGCACCATGCTGAAAGATTGCCCTTCCGACTGTGACTTTTCTGCAGATTTGACCTGTCCCTGATCGCAGCCTTGTCTAGCCGTGGGCCTCCGTGTTCGAACACGGAGGCCTAACGGATGCCTTTGCGTGTTCCGGCATTTGAAGATTGATCGTGACTTTGACGTGATACAACGAAAAGATCACCAGAGCCGTCAGCACCAAAAGCCAAATCAGTAACAGGGGATTTTCTTTAAAGAGTTTCACAAATGCCTCCAAAATGGAGCACGACCATAAACAACCCACACTGATCATGCAACGGCCCAGATTCTCCTGCACTCGAGCCTCATAGCACCCGTCACCCCAACAGACCTGGCGCCTCTAAGCAATCTCTGAGATCCACCGCTCGATATAGCAAAGGACTCTCCTCTACAGCTGGAGAGACTCCTCCTATATGGAAGAGAGCCAAGGCCTTTCCAAACCCTTTTGGCACCTCGAGTGCATCGCTCTTCTCCTTCAGCTGGGTAAGCACGTTGGAACCTAGTTCGTTCCTGCTAAACTTGAACTCACACAAGATCAGGCTGTTCATAGCTGTCTGAACTAGATAGTCGATCTGACAACCTTTTCTCCGTGCCGTAGCTTTCTGGATGAAGGGGTTGTCTCGGACGATGGTGGAGGGATCCAGACCCAACGTCTGAAACAGAAAATCTCTATTGGCGAGCAGCAAACTCTCTAGCTGAAATCCCATGATCGAATCCCAGCCAGGCAGGTGCCCTGCCATTGTCTTTCTGTAGCTGCCCTGCTCGATGAGAGCTCGATTGGGCTCTACATACTTGAGCTGGAACCTCAGGAAGCAGTCGCTCAACCGATAGAGCCGCTGCCTACTCATGGCGCCATCCTTCAAGGACCACTGGTAGTGTTCAGAGATGAACCCTGCGGCCACTAGATTCTTGAGCTGCTGACTGAGAGCGCCCCCCTTCTCAAGTTTCAGCTCCTCGCGGACCTCCTGCTGTGATCGCATCCCCTCGACCAAGACCTGCAGAATCCTCCGATAGGACTCCCCCTTACGATCAAATAGATCATGGAAGATGGTCTGAAACTCGTTGATCAGCTGGCTAACCGGCTCAAAGCAAAGCTCATAGATGTTTTTGTCAGCGCTCTCCTTGGGATTAATCAGGTCCAGATACCAGGGAATTCCTCCCGTCACGGACAGAATTTTCAATACCTCATAGATCGATCCGGAAAACCCCTTCTCTCGTAAAAACAGGACCGACTCTTGCAGAGACAGCGGCTGTAGGTGAAGAACTAAGGATATCCGACCCACAAAGCCCGTACTCGCCAGAATATTTTGCTCAATCCACGTGGAAATCGAGCCACATAGAATGAGGATCAATCCTTGCTTGTGGCTAGCCTCCTGGTCCCACCAGGTTTTGAGCGATCCTAGAAAGCTAGGATCTAGGCCGCCCATCCAAGAGATCTCATCGAGCAGGACGACTACTTCCTCATTTTCGGGGATCTGGGCTCCCAAGAATCTGAATGCATCGGACCACGTGACGAAGGTGACGCGAGGAAGACCCAACTGGACACAAAGCTGATCCCCAAATTCGTCCCTCTGTTTCTGTTGGGACATTCCCGGATCCGGGGGAAGTCCCGATAGAGAGATCAGCCTCTTTCCCCTGGCAAATCTTCTGACCAGAGTACTTTTCCCCACCCGCCTCCGTCCCTTGATCACGACAAGAGAAGCCCGTTTGAGCCGCTTCAATCGCGTCAATCGCTCCAATTCCCGCTTTCGACCAAGAAATAACTCCATAGCTGACCTCCGCACTAGAGCAATTCTATCATTTGGGGATTTTCTTTGAACATCGATTTACATCACCTAATCGACATACACAGCTTTAGGGAAATTCTAACTACCGGCCATTCTATCACCTAATCGACATTTGTCGATTAGGTGATAGAATGGCCCAGGGCCCAGACGCCCCTCCGTCCTTACAATCCATGCAGATCGACTAGCATCCCTTCCCTTTCCCGCTCTATACTTTCCCTAGTATCAGGGGGCTAGCATGCGCATTTCAGGAGGAGAACTACGGGGGCGGATGCTCCGCGGCCCCAAGGGCGATCAGACCCGACCAACGAGCACTCTCGTGCGAGCGGCGATCTTCAACATTCTGGGGAATGATCTCTCTGGCGGACGAGTTCTTGATCTCTTTGCTGGAGGCGGAGGACTGGGCATCGAGGCCCTCAGTCGAGGAGCTTCTCACGCCGTCTTTGTTGAATCACATCGACTTGCCCTAGATGCTCTTCGAAATAATCTACGAGACTGCGGCCTAGAGGAGCGCGCTACAGTTCTTTCCGTACCGGTCTCTAAAGCTTGGAATCGCTTGGAGCAGGAAGCCCCCTTTGATTGGGTCTTTGCCGACCCTCCCTACGAACTCATCATCGAAGGACAGCCAGCAGCTCTTTGGACCGCTCTTCATGTCCTTCGAGCTCCTTGGATACGACCCTCGACGAGGATCATTATCGAGAGTCATCAGCCACCTGATCCACTGATCGTGGAACAGATGGCTCTTCCCATTCAGCAGGTGCGCCGCTATGGCAGCACCCACTTGTGGCTATTGAAAGGCGCTCTAGAAGAGAGCTAGACGCGTCGGCCTTTTTCGTAGCGGCTCACCTGGATCGACCCATCCGCTTGTACGACACGCTTCTCGCCGTGTAGTTGGTCCTGGTCGAACGTCTGCTCCAGACGGAGGCTCCCCTCATCGGCATACTTAGCGAAGCGTCCCTGACGTAGCCCGCGCTCATATTGCCCCTCGAAAACGAGGATACCCTTTTCGTTCCACTCCGCAGCCTTGCCCTCTAGAAGATCTTGCTGATAGTGCTTTAGAGAGGAGAGCACGCCTTCCAAGAAGAAGGAGCGCTCCTCCCCTTGCCGACGACCCGCGATGTAGTGCGTCTGCTTCTTGGGCTTTCCATTGGGGTAGAATTGGGTCATCCAGCCATCACGTTGATCGTTATGGAACTCCGCTTCCATGACGAGTACGCCCTTATCATCGAAGTAGCGGGAGGTCCCCTCTTTTTTACCCAAATGGAAGGGGGTCTCTACGGCTAGCTGCCCGTTGGGATGGAACTCGGTGAGAAGCCCTTCGAGTAGATCGTTGTGATAGGCGGTCGACAGCACGACAAGTCGTTCTCCCCCCTTATACATCGCGACCTCATGTGGTCCCTCACGACGATTGTGGTCGTAGTGGTACACCACCTCTCGACCATCGGGCCTGCGCTCCATAAAGCGTCCATGCAGGTAGCCTTCTGTATAAAAAGCCTCCTCATGAAGCCTTCCTTGTGCATCCCAAGTAGCCTTCCGTCCATCTAGAGTACCGTGTCGGTATTGGGTCAGAGCCGCGAGGCGGCCCTCTGGAGTGAAGGCCTCCTGATCCCCATCCAAAAGCCCCTTATCATCGTATCGACCAATCCGTGCATAGCGAGCTTCCTCGCCCTCTTTCGTGCGAGGGAAATAGTCAATATGCTCACCGACAGGTTTTCCTTCTTGCCAAGACCCTACAAAGGCAACTGTACCATCTTCAAACCAAGCCTCTGCACGGCCGGTGCGGGCATCCTGTCTATATTCCTCTCGTCGAGCGAGTCGGCCATTCGGGTGGTAGACCTCATCATACCCATTGCGTACCCCTTTCTGAGCCGTCAATCGGTGTCGGAGAGTCCCCAACTCATCCCACTCCTCTAACGTCCCATCCAGGGTGCCTTGAGAGAAGGTCGCTTTGCTGATCAGCTGACCTTTGTCATTCCATTCATTGATCTTTCCGTCGCGCTTACCCTTTTGGAACTGACCCTCGAAGGCAAGCTGGCCATTGGGGTGCCAACGTCGCGTAGGACCCTCCTGCTCTCCAGCATGGAAAGCTGAACTCAAGAGCAGAGTCCCCGTCTCATTCCACTCCTCCACAAGACCGTTGAGTTGATCCATCTCAAAGGTGCGCTTCGATTGTAGATGCCCGTTCGCCAAGTAGCGCTCGAACACACCCTGCTTTTTACCAGCAATGAAACCGCCCTTGAACTTCTGAGTCCCATCTGGGTAGTACTCCAGAAAAGGTCCATCTAGCTGTCCATGCACATAATGGCTCTCCTGCAGCAGGGATCCAGAAACGTCCCACTCACGAACCAGTCCCTCAACCAGACCCTTGGTCACATGGATCTCTCGCTTAAGATGACCGTTAGGCCACCACTCGCGAACCGGCTCGATGGCCGTTCCCTCTTGGTCAAATAACGCCTGATAGATGCGCGGGCTCTCCCCATCTGCATTGGGCTGAGCGGCATATTTCTTATGCTCACCCACTCCTAGTCCGTGAACCCACTGGGCATGGCCGATCTCCAGACCATCCTCTGACCACCAAAACTCTGAACCGTCGAGTTTACCGTCTACATAGTGAGCTCGATGGCTTTCACGACCGCTGGGGAAGTATTCGATCAGCGACCCTTGGCGCTCACCGAGATGGTATTCACCCGTTTCGATGAGAGCTCCTGTTGCATCGTATCGAATGAGTGCAGGCGTCTCGCCCATACCCTCGAGCTTCCCAGCCTCAAATCTCTGAGACATCTCTAGGTGGCCGGCCTCGTCCCACTGCTGAGCGATGCCCTGCAGCTGGCCCTGCACAAAGGGCAATTGCTTGGCCTTCGCTCCACTTGGGTAGTAGGCAATGCTAGGCCCCTCCCTAAGACCATTCTCGAAGTGGCTCTCCTCGATACGCTGTCCATCAGGACTGAACTTCTCAAACAGACCTACCTGCGCCCCATGCACAAAGGTAGCTGCGGTCTCTACCTTCCCATTTTCATGGAAGGTCCTCATATGACCATGCATCTTGCCCTTGTGGAAATTCGCCATCTGCTTCATCACCCCATTGGGATGCTGCAGCACAAAGGCTCCATGGAACGTAAAGGGCGTCTGCAGCCCCATCTCCTTCGCCTCCTCAGGAGTGAGCGCGATGAGGTCGGCCTCAGAACGCACCTTCCCATCGGGGAAGAAAGAGAGAAGCTTCACAGCACGTACTTGAAGCGTCGGAGCGTCTAAGTCGGGTTCAACAAAGAGAACCTCAAGCGCTTCACCATTCGGATAGTGCTGCAGAATACGAGTCTGCCAAGTGGGCTGTCGCTGACGTGGCGGCGGTAAGCTCTCCTCAGCCGTCACTTCCTCTGACCATGCCTGGCTGCTCATCGCTCCTAGCATCGTGATGAGAAGAGCCTGGCTTCTCTTCAGCCATCGACGCCAAGCCCGATTACCTCGAGCGGGTCGCTGGTTCGTTTCAGTCTGGATGATCTCGGGCTGCGAGAATGGGAAGAAGTGACGGAAGGCATCGCACATGGCTGATACTCTCTTAGTAGGTCTGGTTCGCTTGAACTATAGACGAGAAGGGTCAGGACTGCGAGCCCCAATCGGAGCTCCGCTCCGAACCTTGGCCGGAGGATTCCATCCTCCGGACCTCCTATATGAGCGACGACATACAGCTAGGTCCTACACACGTAAATACTATTTTACAAACCAGACTCGCCATTCCACAGAATCTTTGTTACAATGAACACCCTCAGAAGAGCTAATGGAGTCAGCGACTCCTACCATAGAGGGCTATATGCTAGGGCGTACCATTGTTGTGGTTGGATTGTGTGGGATGCTGGCCTTGGTCGGCTGTCGCTCTTCGAATCAAGAAGAAGCGCATCAGAAATCGCGCGTCGCCGTGACGCTGGCGCCCTATCGCTACTTTGTTGAGCGGATCGCCGGAGACTTGGTCGAAGTCGACATTGTGGTCCCCGCGGGAGCTGACCCTCATACCTTTGAACCGACGCCTCAGCAGCTGGAAGCGGCGATGCATGCCAAGGTATGGTTCTGCATCGGGGAACCCTTCGAACGCCGGATGAAGCACAGCCTTCGGACTCACCGGAGAGATCTTCTGATCGCTGATCTTCGAGAAGGCTGGGAGGGATCGCTCCATGCCCACCAGCACGCCAACCACCAGCACGAACATGGCGAATGTCCGGGGTGTGGTCAGCAAGACCGACACCTGTGGATGAGCCCTCGTCGCGCAGGTCATCAGGCGGCTTTCATTGCCAAAACGCTATCGAGAGCCTTTCCTGAGCATAGAGACGCATTCCAAAAACGACTTGTCATCTTCCAGAGAGATCTGAGCAAGCTCACTCAGGATTTGGAAGAGCAGCTGAAAACGGTGAATGACCGCTGGATACTCGTCTCGCATCCGGCCCTTGGGTACTTCTGTGAGGACTTTGGTCTCCATCAGCTCTCACTCGAAGTAGAAGGCAAGGAAGCCACTCCCCAGCAATTGGCCCACCTCATCGAGGAGGCCAAGCATCTTCCCCTTCGCTGTGTGATCACGCAATCGCAACATAACCCAGCGGGGGCCCGTTGGATTGCTGAGCAACTGGGACTGCAGGCGCATCCCTTCGATCCCTACAGTGCTGACTACATGAACAACCTGCGCTCCATTGCAGGTCTCTTTTCTACCGCCCGCTTGTGCACGCCCCCTGCGCCCTCAGGGTTGGAGGAGAGTGTGCAACAGTGTGTCGGTGGCGGACCTGAGTCGGTGGGGGCCTGCGTGGGAGCGGCTCATGGCTGATAAAGCCATCGAGGCTGTCGGCGTTCACTTTGGCTATCGTCCCGATGAACCGATCCTACAGGATGTCCACTTCGCGATTGAGACGGGGAGCATTGTTGCCTGTATAGGGCCTAACGGCGGGGGGAAGACCACTCTCCTCAGGCTGCTTCTTGGATTCTTACGGCCTAACCGTGGGACCCTCCGACTGCATGGCCTGCCCGTGCAGGCCCATCGCGCCTGTGTGGCCTACGTCCCTCAGATGCAGGTCCATGATCGCCTATTCCCAGTGACCGTCGAAGATGTTGTTCTGATGGGCCTGCTACGAGATCTCTCCTGGTGTGGCCGCTTCTCTTCGCAGCAGAAGGCAGCCGCCCATGCGATCTTGGAACGAGTCGGATGTGACCACCTCATCCATGAGCCCTTTGGGAATCTCAGCGGAGGACAAGCTCAACGCGTTCTCATCGCTCGAGCCCTCGTCTCGCAACCGCGTATCCTCCTTCTCGACGAGCCGACCGCGAGTGTCGATCCCGCAGCAGAGGGCATGATCCTCGATTTGATCTGCTCTCTTCGTGGTAAGACCACAGTCCTTCTTGTAACGCATGACCTGCACACCGCCCACCGCTATGTAGACCAGGTGCTCTGCATCCATCGCACCGCGAGCATGTACCACCCGAGTCATCTGTGTGAGCACTTTAGCCTAGGGCTATACCACCCGGTATCGCTTGGGAAGGTCTTGGCTAGTCGGCTCCAAGCTGAGGCGCCTGTCTGATGTTTTCCGCTATCGCCCCCTGGTTCACCCTCCCGTTTTTACAGATCTCCCTCTTAGTTGCCCTGGCTGCCAGCCTTTCGGGATCTCTAGTTGGCACCTACGTAGTGACCAAGCGCATCACCATGATCGCTGGGACTCTGAGTCACGCTGTGCTGGGCGGCATGGGAGCTTGCCTCTATATGGATCGAGTCCATGGACTCAGATGCCCCCCTCTTTGGGGTGCGCTGATCTCTGCACTCCTCATCTCGCTTCTTCTAGGATGGCTCCATCGGCACCATCGCCAACGCGAGGACGCGGTGATGTCGATCATCTGGGCTGTTGGCATGGCGATCGGGATCATCCTGATCTCCTGCACACCCGGCAGCAACGTCGACATCCTCTCGTTTCTCTTTGGGAATCTTCTCTGGGTCGACATGACAGACCTCGCTCTGCTCGGAGGTCTTTGTGTAAGTCTCTTTGTGATTCTATGGCTGTTCCATCGCCGGTTCACGGCGATCTGCTTCGATGCTGATCAGGCAGAACTGCAGGGGATCGCCGTTGGGCGCACCTATCAATTATTGTTGATGCTGATCGCGGTCACCGTCGTCGTCTTAACCGCCGTGGTGGGATCGGTCTTAGTGCTGAGCCTGCTCACTCTTCCACCCTGCATTGCTGCGCTTTTCCAACGACGTATCATGGGGATGATGGTGACTTCGTGTGTGATCGGATGCAGCCTCTGTCTGATGGGGCTCTTCGTCAGCTATCCACTCGACTGGCCACCAGGCGCTACGATCGCGCTCCTGTCAGGTGTGGCTTATGGAGTCGCCCTGCTCGTTCCTTATGCTCGAGCAGGCTTGCGATCCATCAGGAAAGTTCCGACTGCCTAGAGTTCGTCGGAACTCATCTCCGGTTCATACTGCTCTTCGCGAGTCGCCTCTTCAACCAAAGTTTCCCGTTCAGCCTTAGGACTGGGCACAGACCAGACCTTTGCAGCATGTTGCAGGAGATAGTCTCGTAGAGCCTGGATCCCGGTGCCCTCTTGAGCGCTCACGAGGAAGATCGGCCAACGACCCTTGTACTGAGCCACAAACTGAGCAGGCACCTCGTCGGAGATATCGATCTTATTGAGGACAATGAGAGACGGCTTGTCGAGGAGATCCGGACGGTAGGCCTTCAGTTCAGCCTCCAGAGTGGCGAGATCCTGAGCAGGATCGCGCTCCTCAAAACCACCCGCATCCAGCACATAGAGCAGCAGTTCAGTGCGCTCGATGTGCTTCAAGAACGCAAAGCCTAAACCGCGATTCTCATGCGCACCCTCGATGATCCCAGGGATGTCGGCAACAAGCACACGAGCTCCCCGTTCTCCCATGATGAACCCCAAGTTGGGGCGCAACGTGGTGAAGGGATAGGCTGCAATCTTCACAGAAATCTGCGTCAAAGCCTGTATCAACGTCGACTTCCCAGCATTAGGGAACCCAACCAGACCACAGTCAGCGATCAGCTTAAGCTCGAGCTCAATCTCTCGAGCCTCGCCCGGCTCACCAGGAGTGCAAAGATAGGGAGCTTGTTGCGTGGCACTGCGGAATCGGTGATTCCCAAATCCACCCTTGCCACCACGACATACGATGAAACGCTGTCCGGAGTGCACGATGTCTTGGATGACCTCTTTCGTCTGAGCATCCCGAACCACCGTTCCACATGGAACCTTCAGGATCAGGTCGACGCCTGAGCGCCCCTGTCTGCAGGCGGCTCCGCCCGCATCTCCACTCCGCGCCGACATCTGCCGGCGGTTGCGGAACCCTTCCAGGCTATAGACCTGGTCGTCCGCTTCCAGGATGACCGATCCACCTCGTCCACCATCTCCACCCACGGGGCCGCCCTTAGGGATATATTTCTCCCGACGCCATGCAATGACGCCAGGCCCCCCTGAGCCCGCTTCCAACGTGAGTGTCACAAAATCAACAAACATAAAAAAACCCTGCCAACAGACAGGGCTCCATACGCAAGGCTCTCGCCTCACTGGTTCTTACGAGATCCTGGAGCTCCGCTCCAAACCTCAGCCAGAGGATAAACTCCTCCGGACCACCTAGTATTACGACGCCAACTAGACGACTGGCACGACCGAGATCATGCTACGCACACCACGACGGAACATCACCAAGCCATCTGCCACAGCAAATAGCGAGTCGTCGCTTCCGCGACGCACGTTGGTCGCTGGATGGAACTTCGTCCCACGCTGGCGAACAAGAATGCTCCCCGATGTGACGAATTGTCCCTGAGTCACCTTCACTCCCAAACGCTGCGAGTGAGAGTCACGTCCGTTCCTGCTGGAACCCGCACCTTTCTTATGAGCCATTTCGGTTTCCCCTTAGATTCCTGCAATTTCCGTGATCTGCACACGCAGGTAATCTTGACGATGCCCTACTTTGCGACGCTGGTTCTTACGTTTTTTATACTTGTAGGCGATGACTTTAGGCCCACGAACGGAACGCTGTAGTTGTCCGCGAACCATCGCACCTGCCACAAAAGGAGCCCCTACACGGCAAGATCCCTCTGCGCCTTGGATCAACAGAACTTTAGAAAATTCTACTAGACCACTCTCCGGCACATCGAGAAGCTCGACATCCAAGACATCTCCTTGCTCAACCCGGTACTGCTTCCCACCGGTCTCAATGATTGCGTACATTCATCCTCCGAGATGACGGCGGCCACACGGCACTGCTCCATTACGGACCTATTCGCCCGAATGGCCCGCCATTTTACGTGGAAGACTGCTCTCGGGTCAATGACTACCGGCGCCAAGATTTTATTTAAATTGGCCAAGACCGGAATCGAACCAGCGACACAAGGATTTTCAGTCCTCTGCTCTACCGACTGAGCTACTTGGCCATAAGCGGAAACGCCAGGCTACCTGACAACCACTGAACCTCTGCTCGGACGCAACAACCTGATGATCGTTACTTCCGTACCTAGATTCGGTGCATGACGTCGCCGATGATAACGTGCTCTTTGGATTCGGTCAATGTAGGCAATCAAGCGATCTCTTGGATGGCGGAGAGTTCAAACAGCCACAGTGGAGACGGCTAGAATGAGTCCTATGGGCCATTTTGGAGGATGGGCGATGATCGCTACACCACGACTAATTGTCGTCGTAGGTGTCGCTTCCCCGCTCCACGCTGAGGATCTGAGCCGGCACTCTCACCACATCAACGTGATTGTCTCGGAATTGGCTCTCAAGGCCATGAGGATTCAAGATGACCATGGCGGAAGATGTGACCACATGCCCTTTTGCGTTCACCGAAGTGATTTGATATCGCACTTCAAGTGGTTTTCCGTTCTGCGCTTTTAGGGTGTCCCAGAGAAGGCTCGTTGCCTGGGCTCCCTCATGCCGGAGGACATATACCTGATGCAGTCCAGTGTCGGTTGAGGCCAGCGAAACATCGGTCGGCATCAGAAGCATTGAACCAGGCAGCATTGTCTGCTGCACACCGGGGATCGTATAGGGAACCATGTAGCATTCGACACTTCCATCATGGGCTGTATTCACGGTCCGCTTGGGCTGCTCTTGAAGGCTCGACTGAAAGCTCTCGAGGGCAATCTTGCTGGGCTGCTCGCCATTGTCCATGACCCCCATGACTAAGGTCGTCGAGAGAGGAAAATTCTGCGCCTGCCCAGCAGGGGCCATGCCTATTCCCAGACTGAACAGAGCTAATGGATAGACCAGGTGGGTCCATGATTTCCTGTTGCCCATGCTTGCCTCCAGCTAACTCATTCCCTTGTACTCTTCTCTCGCTCCGAATCAAGATGATTTTTTAATCGTGACTCCGGTCGGCCGATTGTCTTAGAGCTGCTATTCTCTCTGGCCAACTAAGGCAAACGACGGCTGGTCCTATGCATCCACATACCATTACGATCCTGGGCGGGGGCGCCGCCGGCTTTTTTGCGGCGGTCATCGCCAAGGAGGCCCACCCGACTGCCCGCGTAACCATCCTTGAGAAGACCGCCCAACTGCTTGGCAAGGTGCGGATCTCAGGAGGCGGTCGTTGCAATGTGACCCATGCTTGTTTTGATCCCAAAGAGCTCGTTAAAAACTATCCCCGTGGACACAAGGAACTCTTGGGGCCGTTTCATCGGTTTCAGCCGCGTGACACGATGGAGTGGTTCGAGTCTAGAGGTGTACGGTTAAAGGCGGAGGAGGATGGGCGAGTCTTTCCTCGCAGCGACTCATCAGAGACGATCATCCAGTGCCTGATGCAGGAAGCTGCTTCATTGGGCGTCATCATCCGGACTCAGACGGACATCCAGAGCATCGCTCGAGAAGAAGAGGGCTTTGTTCTGACAGGCAAAACAGATCGGATCGTCACCGATCGACTCATCTTGGCAACCGGAAATAGCCGCATCGGCCATCAATGGGCCCAAGGCCTCGGCCATACGATCCAATCAGCAGTTCCCTCCCTATTCACGTTCAATTGCCCTCCTTTTGGGCTGACTGATCTGGCTGGAATCGCCGTCCCTCATGCCGTTGCCTCTCTGCAAGGACGTCGCCTCAAGCAGAGCGGCCCTCTTCTCATCACCCACTGGGGATTCAGCGGACCTGCAGCCCTCAAGCTCTCCGCCTGGGAAGCTCGCTATCTCGCCGAACAGAACTACAAGGTAGGTCTGACGATCTGCTGGGTCGGTGAACGAGCTAAAGATGAGATCCTGCAATGGCTCCAGGAAAACAAACATCATTACCCCTCTCAGTCGCTCTACAACCACCCCTACTTCGACATCCCCAAGAACCTCTGGAATCGACTTCTAGAACGATCGCGTGTGCCCGATGGCCCCTTGGCTATGCTGCGCAATGAAGAGCTGGGGCGCTTCGCTGAGACCCTTACGCAGGACCTCTATCAGGTCGATGGTAAGACGACTCACAAAGCGGAGTTTGTCACCTGTGGCGGCGTCACGCTTTCAGAAGTCCATTTTCAGACGATGGAGAGCCGTCTCTGCCCGGGGCTATTCTTCGTAGGGGAAATCCTCGACATCGACGGCGTCACAGGTGGCTTCAATTTCCAGAATGCGTGGACTACGGGGTTTCTAGCGGGAACGGCATCTGGAAAATAGCCATTCGATTGGACAAAATAGGGGGTCAAAATCGCCATCGGAATGGCGATTATCCGCGGTTCCCCAGTGCGGGCCGTCACGCTTGTGACGAACTTGTCCCCTCGGATGCAGGCTTCAGTAGGTCAGCCACTACGCGCGCTGTTCGCAAATCGATCGTAAGAACAGGTCTCTCTTTGCCTGCGATCATTTCCTTGTCCTCTCGTACAGGGGCCTGCAGGCACTTTTTGAGAAACGAGGTCCACAATGGTTTCATTATGACCCAGGTCTCCGCCAAAAGACCGTCTATTGTTGGCGTGTGCTGAGCACTCTCGTGAGGAAGCATCATTCCAAACCTCGAGTGGGTCACCATCACTTGATCGATCTGATCGCCCAATCGCTGAAACGCCTCCACCAGATGCTCTCGAGAATCCAGACCCGTTCGCCACCGGTTACGCCCATGGTCGTAGCTGAATTCGACCAATTCAAGAGTCTCGGCTTTAGCTGATTGACTCTGCTCGAGCGCCCTTTGAAAATATACCCAAAAGCCATGGGAACACTCGTCGCCAGTCGCAAATTTGCTCTGTAAGACGTGTTTTAGATCACAGCTCTGCGACAACCATGCACGGCCATTCCGACTGACTTGAGCATCAGGCAGCAGATGACGACAGAACATGTCCTCTAAGCTGTGACATGAGACGTTTGGCAGATTGGCAATCATGGGGCCTCAATGAATGATTGGCCCGGTAGGTTGCCTACAACTACCTCTACGAGCAAGCGCAAAGTACTGGTCGTTCCGACGGTGTCTACCAGTCACGTTTTCCTGTAAGATCTTGGAACAAGGTCGTCCCCGACCTCATGAACGAAGAGATGTTCAGTATGTCGCTTTCTCCGAATCCATCTGACCTGCAGGTCTTCACCGCCGCTCCAGAGGACTTTCAATCTGCCATCAGCGTCTCTGCCTGCTATCTATGGGCCAAAGACCTCGTCCTCATGCTCAAGCGATCGCCCGGCAAGTACCAGGGGGATCGTTGGGGAGTCCCTGCTGGGAAGATCGAGCCTGGTGAAGCGCCTCTCGCTGCCGCCTGTCGGGAGCTGCAGGAGGAGACGGGTATTGTGGCCGACCCGACACAGATGAAGTTCCTGACGACGATCTGGATGCGCAGACCGGAGGTCGAATATGTCTATCATGTGTTCGAACTCCAGGCGGATAGGCCTCTCGAGGTATGCCTGAATCATGAGCACCAGGATTTCTGCTGGGCTACCGAAGAAGATCTCCAGAAATTGCCGCTGATGATCGGAGCCCAAGAGGGCCTGGATGCATATCGGGTGGCCACTCAGGCGACTGGATCTCCGTCCATCGGTCAGCCGTAGGGAGGGGGTCCTCTCCTAGATGGCGCGCTGCAGTTGTTCGACGACGTAGGAGTTCAGGAAGGGGTCTTTTCAGGGACCTCTCCGCGCTCTTTGCACCACGCCACATAGTCATCAACCGAATCCCTAAAAGCCTTTTCCAGGTCGGCGACGCTCTTCGCCTGAAACGTGATCACGTCGCGAAGTCCTACGAGCTCTCCGTGAAAAATCTTTGCGTCATCGTCGTATACGACATGACCC
>JBMOFD010000015.1:0-29269 GCA_049314435.1 Chlamydiia bacterium
GGCCCACTCGCGAGAGTGGGAATCTCATCGGCTTTAGCCGATCGAGAGAAGTCAATGAATCCAAGCACCTTGCCAGTTGCGACGAATCCGGTTCCTGGCGCCACGGACGTGACCGTCGGCCAGCCAGGACAGACGCTGATCCTGGAAGGACATTTCGCATTGACCGGCGACTACACTTTGGGCGCCGACAACATCATCGTCATAGGGAGCATCCAACCCCCCCACAACCTGACCATTGCAGAGGGATCAAAGGCCTATTTTGTGGGCACTAACACGCCCTACACTTGCGGAAGTGTATTATGTCTTGCCGAGCGCGCTCAGCTTGTTTTTTTGGGCGCCACCCTGCGGGCACAGGACGTCTATCAAGAGAAGTTCTCGGATTTGACCTTCACTAGTTTAGAAGGCCAGGTCTGTCAGGCTCGCTTTCGCAATCTGTTGCAGGATGTCTTCACCATCAGCCAGTCGAGCGTTGATGGCCTCATGGGCTCTTCTCCAGATGTCGATACACAGAGGGCCTGCGAGTGGATACATGCCTTTGGTAGTGCACATGACTGGTCCAACTGTGGTGCCATGCCCATGGCCAACCTAGTGGAAGAGCCCGCAGAGCCTGTGCAAGCCACAGTAGCTCCATCCAACAACGCTCAGGCTCTAGAAAGCCAGGCGCCGTAGCAGGTTCTGCTCCTCGCTGAGCGGGATGCTGAGCGTCATCTCTAGCTGCCAGACAGGCAATGATAGCGCAGGCAAGCCCTTCACGGCATCTTTGGCTGTGCACACGATCGCTTGAGCTCCACGACGCTTCATAGCCGCAGCCCACTCTTGCAACAACTGAGGGCTGGGAGCCTGATGGTCTGGTGTCTCAAGGAGTTCAACCAGATCACAGCCTTCTTGCTCCAAGGCTTTCCAAAAGCGATGAGGTCGTCCGACACCACAGAAGGCAGCTACCGGACCAGAGGGTGCAGCTACGCTGCCCTCTGGTCCCTGCCATTGGTAGGCAGGTTTTGCGGCAACGATGAACGGTCGTTTTGGTCCTCCAATGCGGTCCGCGAGGACTTGCACTGAGTCCCTATCCCCATCAATGAGCACCACAATATCCATGTCTTGAAGCATCTGGATGGGATGTCGAAGGCGGCCTGATGGGAATGGACGAAGGGGTTTGGCTAGGTCCTCCTGTACAAGAACCGCACATCGTCGATCGACATGCAGATGCTTCTGCTGGAAGGCATCGTCGAGCAGCAAAAGCTGCGCCCCTGCCTGTAAAGCCTCTTGAGCAGCTCGCCATCGATGAGCATCGACTTGGATACGCACACCAGGAGCTAGCCTGGCTAACAGGGCTGCCTCATCTCCTAGCCGAGAGGCCGTTGCGTCCTGAAGGCTTCCGCTCCACCACGCTTGGGGACCTTGGCTTGCGCGTCGATACCCTCGCATGAGGACCGCACAGTTGTGCTGCGCCTGAAGACGCTGAGCCAACCAGATCGTGAAAGGCGTCTTGCCTGTCCCGCCCAAAAAAGGGCTGCCAACTCCGATCACCGGAATCCCCACAGTCTGAGGTTTGTGCATCGTCTGAAAAAGCCGATCGATTCCCTGCCATGCCGATCCAAGGGGCTGCAACCACGCTAGACGATCCTCATGAACAGCCCTCTGCCACCAAAGCTCTATTCGCTGCATGGAAAGAGCTCCCCGTCCGATTGCAGGAGGTCACGAGCCGCTGGCGAGGCCCACTCCGGCACGTATCGAAAGCATAACTCCTCTGCCGAGACCGGATGGCGCAGCTGTAGAGAAACATGAGCCAATGCAATCCCATCCTGAGGCTGGGGCGCCCCATACTTCAGATCGCCCTCCACTGGGCATTTTAGAGCAGCTAACTGAGCGCGGATCTGATGGTATCGACCAGTATGGAGCTCGATGAGGGCCTCACAACCAGCAAGTCGTCGATAGGTCAGACGAGCCTCTTGTCCCTCAGGGTGGCTAGGCCCCACAACACGCGCTCGTCCTTCCTCTTGAACCAAGTGGTGGATCAGAGTCTCCTCCTCCTTAGGGAGGGGCCGCACAGTGAGCACCAGGTACACCTTATGCCACTCTCCCTCTCGCTGAGCCGCGTGCAGTCGCGCAAGAGCCTTGCTGGTTCGGGCTAAGCAGAGAAGCCCTTCTACAGGCGCATCCAGACGGTGAGCCGCCTTCACAAAAGGTCGTTCAGAGATGCCACGACGACGCAGGTCTTCCACAGCCCACTGCTCAATGGAGGGTAATGTGGGATGGGCTTCTTCTTGAGACAGCCAACCGGGAGGCTTCCTCACCATGAGGAGCTGACGATCCTCCCACACCACATAGGGCTCGTTTCGATCGGTCTTGCGATCCCTACTTCCGATGATTCTTTGCATGGGATCCCGCTCGCTGTCGCATCACTTCATATAGCAGGACGGTGGCCGCCATCGCTACGTTCAGGCTGTCGGCTGACCCCAGCATGGGGATCTTCACGGGAAGATCGGCGGCCTCCATCCAGAAGGCGCTCAAGCCCAGCTGCTCTGTCCCAAAGGCGATCGCCACCGGTCCCGTCAAAGGAGCTTCCCAACAGACTTCAGTGGCATGCGGCGTTGCCGCAACGATCCGGCAACCCTGAGCACGCAACCAGGTCATCGTCTCCTCACTAGAGCTCGTCACAGTAGGAACCGAGAAGAGAGTTCCCACACTCGCACGAACTACGTTGGGGTTGTACAGATCGGTCTGCGGATCGCACACAATCAAGCCCGTTGCGCCTACCGCATCAGCACTGCGCAGGATCGTCCCTAAATTGCCCGGCTTCTCGATCCCTTCAGCGATCACCCAAAGTGGGTTGTCTACCACAGGAAGCTGCTCTAAAGAGATCCGTCGCTGAGGAGCCACGGCAAGCAAACCATCGGGCCGATCTCGATAGGACAGCTTATGGAAGACAGGTGCGGAGGTCTCCAGAAGAAGAGCTCCTTGAGCTTCAGCATCCCGCAGGAGCTTCTTCTCTGTGGAGCCAAGAAAGAGCGAGGGCGCAAAGAAGAGCTGTTCGATAGCCCATCCATTGTCCAGAGCACGACGGACTTCACGATACCCCTCAATGAGAAACTTCCCATCCCGGTCGCGATCTCGGCGATCTCTGAGATGGATAGCACCTTTCACACGTGGATTCTGTAGAGACTCAATCAACATGCAGTAAGGCCTCCCAAAGCCATTTAAGGGCTAATTCGGAAAAGGCTGCTTGCCGTTCCATGCGTGTGCCTTGGAGCTTCGCCGTGAAGGTCTGCTCTCTTTTTGCCACACAAACGGCACACCAGAGCAGACCCACCTCACCGTCAGGCCCTGTAGGACCCGCATAGCCAGTCGTACTCAGAGCCACATCGGATGAGAAGATCTTCTGAGCACCTCGAGCCATGGCACGCGCCACTCCCTCACTCACCGCACTCTGCTGGGCTAACAAGGAAGAGGGAACCTCTAGGAGACTCTCCTTGGAGCCATCCTGATAGGTGCACACCCCTCCTCGATACACCTTCGAGGCCCCGTCAATCGATGTGATGAAAGAGCTGATGCGACCGCCGGTGACCGACTCGGCCACCGCAAGAGTCTTTTGATGCTGCTCTAGCCAGTAGAGGATCTTACGCACTCGATCAAGCGGGTCAGGGGACATCAGGCCTCTTATGGTTGAGCGGCTAGCTGCTGCACGAGATCTCGATAGACCGCCTCGACCGGCTGGCTCGCATCGACATGGGAGAGAAGACCCTGCTTAGCATAGTAGGCCAGAAGGGGTGCCGTATGCTCATGGAATGCTTTCAGTCTCGGCGCCACTGTCTCCGCCTTGTCATCGCTCCGCTGGATCAGTGTTGTCTGACAGCGATCGCACACACCCTCTTGTTTGGGAGGAGCAAATCGTATGTGATAGGCAGCGCCACAACCTGGGCAAGAGCGCCGACCCACGAGTCGCTCGAGCAACAGCTCGTCAGCCACATCCAGCGCGATCACACGGATGGAAACCCCTGGCGGTACGACTCGACTAAGAGCCTCCGCTTGAGCCAATGTTCTGGGGAATCCATCCAGCAGAGCTCCTCTTGCGACATCGGGGCGACTGAGTCGCTCCTGGATCATCTTGATGACGATCACATCGGGCACTAACTGCCCCTGATCCATGAACTCCTTGGCTTGGCTACCCAGGGGTGTCTGCTCTCGCACTTGTTGGCGAAGGAGATCTCCCGTAGCGATCTGGGGGATGCAGCGCGCCTCTGCTAGGCGCAGAGCATGAGTTCCCTTCCCAGCACCTGGGGCCCCTAATAGGATGATCAACTCCATCGAATCCTCGAAAATCTCTTGCCGTTCGCCGACTGGCTCAGGCTTAGCGATTCTATCTTAGCAGGATGCATCGCTGTCTCGCCAGGAGGCGAGCAAGAGAAGGCCGATTCCGAGGCAGATCGCCGAGTCGGCTACATTGAAACAGGGGAAGGACCAGTTGCCGAATCGCACCAAGATGAAGTCGAGCACGGCACCGTAACGGAACACATCCAAGATGTTCCCAGCGGCCCCGCCGATCACCAAACCGAGCGGTATGCGCCAAGAGGGGCGTACTCGGTTCATGCCAAGAAGAACGATCAAGACGAGCAGAATCGCCGTGCGCAGGAAGAGCAGTAGCCTTGGCCAATCAGCCAAGAGACCCCAAGCCGTTCCTTGATTGGTGAGCAAATTCAGACTGATCGTGAAATAGGGACTTGCATCCCAGATCGCCATGCCTCCGAAGGGGAACGGCACGCCGAAACGCAAGAAGGCAAGTGCGCTAAGCGCCCACTGCTTACTTGCCCAATCCAGACCAAAAACGAGAAGAGCCCAAGCAATCCATCCGAATCTACGGAGCATAGATCCCTTTTTCGATCTTCTCCTGAGCCTTTACGGTCATCGTGGCGTAGGGGATGGCTTCCAATCTGGCGATAGGAATCTCCTCTCCGGTGATGTCGCATACCCCATAGGTCTGCTCCCCGATCTTCTCGAGAGCTCGATCGATGTGCCGCAAAATGATGCATTCACGACCTGTCACTTCCAGAGAAATGGTGCGCTCAAAGTCATCCGTCCCTTCGTCAGCCATGTGCTGTGAGTACCCTTTGGTCTCATCACTAGACAGAGCTTCGTGGGTCGTTTCCTGTACAGTCTTTGTGATCTGACGTCTCATCTCCAACAAGCGGCGATGAAACCTCTCAATATCACTCTTTGACAGCGCCATGCCTCCTCCCTGGGGGTTCCCGGTGCTCGAATTGTTCCTGACCTTGATTCAGGCATCAAATTTCGTCAATGTAAGGCGATATGCTCATGAGGACCGTCCTTCGGTTGGACCGCCTCAATCGCCTCACGCACCTCGCCAATGTCCTGGAATCGACGATACACACAGGCAAAGCGAATCCAAGCCACCGGATCTAAGCCCTGGAGATGCTCCATCACCAGGTCCCCCAACTCTTGGGTGGAGACCTCACGGATCTGACGCTCCATCAGCTGCTGGGTAATCTGTGTCGCCAGAGCCTTGGCTCGATCGTGGCTAATACGCGTATGCCGACAAGCCGCGAGGATACCGTTCAAGAGCTTGTGATACTGAAAATCTTCGTACGTCCCATCTCTTTTACGCACCTGAACAGAGAGGTCCATCGTTTCAAACGTCGTGAACCGACGCCCACACTGCAGACACTCACGGCGACGACGGATCGCATTGCAGTCAGCCGCATTGCGCGAGTCGGTGACCTTAGATTCCGAAAAATGACAGAAGGGACAACGCATCTTTTCTACCCACTTGGGAAGACATTAGATGCCAGCTTCGAATTGAGCAATCACAGGGTGTCGATGATCCCCGACATCCATGGTGGAGGTTGGCCGTTCTTTAGCAGGCCTCGTTCGTAAGGCCGGCCACGTCAGCGGGGCCGGAGTCCGGTAAGCTGCTGTGTCCGAGAGAATTGCTGGATCAACGCTGGCCGGAAATCCACCGCACTAACGAACTAGGCCCTTTAGCAAGGCTCCGCCCGAACAAATCGAACCCGTCCGGCACTGGCATCTTCGGCGGTCCCTTTTCTAAAGGTCACTCACTGTTAAATATATTTGTTTCCACCCGGCGAGCAATAAAGACATAGGGAAACTGTTAGACTGTTTATAATAAACCAGCATAAATATTAATTTGGCATTTCTATGATCAGCCGATCCAAAGAGGCTTCTTCAGAAGCCCTTTCCCAGCGTAGTGCAGCCCCATCATCGTCGTGCTCAGCGGCCCCTCGTGAAAGAATCTACTCACTAGCCGACCTGCCCGATGAAATCGTGACGACGATCAAAATATTCTTGCCGCTGCGCGACATCCGCTCACTGGCTGGTGCAGATCGGCGGTTCCTTGCCTGCTGCATAGACGACAGATTCTGGATAAAGGCCCTCAACAATGAGGGCAAACAGAAGGCCGAGACTGTAGAGGAAGGGAAGGCCTATCCTCCTGGAGCATGGCAGATCTTTCTCCACCATCCAGAGTTACGCGCTCTGCCATCCTGGATCGTTCCTCCGCCCGTCGTCGTTCCAGCAGAAGAGGTAGATGCCAACGATGCTCCTCTTGCAGAAGCCCAGTTGCCGACGGTGGTTCAACCTGGCGGACTTTCACCTTTGCGCACCGACAAACATCTCTACATCTTGGAGTGCGCGAAGACTCAGCGCGTGGTGGAAGCACACGTACTCAGTCGCCTAAACGAACTGCGTCAAGCAGCCGGTTTGACCCCATATCTAAGCGCGGCTCAACGCGCTATTCGGGCGATTCGGCTGGCCCAACCAGATTTCTCCCATCCTGCGCTTCAAACTCTCCTCGTTACACAGGCGATCGAGATACGCGACCTGTTGACCTGTGTTCCTCAAAAGGAGGACCTCCTGGCCCTCCAAATTCCCGTTGTGTGGAAGATTTTGGTGGATGGGCCGACAAAACAGACCAAGGACATGTCTCAGCTTGAAAGCCAAGCGGCAGGCATGGCCATCACGCATAAGACTGCCGCTCTAGAGTGGGCACAAGGCCGAGCAGCGCCTGGTCTGCAACAGGATCCTGGCGCCTATGTGCTGGCGGCCCATGTCGCCTATGGCGTTCTATTGGATTGGCTCACAAAGGCCTTGCAGATCGATCTGGCACCGATACCTTTCAATGAGCTCCCCACCGCTCAAACTGGATTTGCTGCACGAACCCGCCTGCTCTTTTCCCATCGAGTGCTCGCCCTACTGCGACTACCCGTCTTTTGGCAACTTCTGGAGGACCCTGAAGCCTTCGTCATGGAACGATATGAGGGAGAGGCAGGCCCTCCTGGATGGAAGGACGCACTTCCTAGTCGCACCCAAGCCCTGGACGCACTCCTGTCGGCATCCATCCACGTAGAGGATGGACAAGGCACATACCTCAATAAGATCAGTGTCCTAGGTTCACTTGTAAGAGATGGATCACTGATACCTAAGCTGAGGCGACGATATGAACATCTCGAGGATCGTACTCAGACCTATTATGCTTGGGAACAGGCGGGTCTCCCAATACCCCAATGGGAGATCGTGCTCACCACACGCGATGCCGGCCAAGGCCCAGTACCGCATGTGCCTCCACACCCCACCCGAGGGGTAGGACGGCCAGACACCTACCTGGAGAATACAACGGCTTATGCTGCCTATCGAAATGGCGATCTCAGCCTCTCTCAGCTCACAGCACTGGACTACGATCATCTAAAACTGATCGCTTCGCCATGTGGGCGAGCATGGGTGAACTGTGGTGTACCGATCAACTGGATAGAACTGTCGTCGCAGTTCAGAGGGCGAACCACACAGCAGAATGTAGGCAGCAGCACGGAGCCGAGCGGCCACGATTCGCTAGAACAGATGAATCGAACCATCGAAGTCTTTCAACACAGGAAATTGGCCGCCTTGGTTGAGGCAAAAAACCTGCACCCCAGCCAGCTCCTACGACTCTGTCAACCCATGCATCGGGAGGGCTGGCCTATCGCCTATCTCGAGGCGCTCTGTGACATCGTCACCCCAGAACTAGCCGACACCGTGATCGATTCATGGCCACCCTATCTCGATCGGACAGTTCTTGGATCAAAGGAGCTCGCCCAACTCTACTCCAAGAACTTGATCTCCTTAGAGCAGTGGGTCACTTTGGCCAGGGGAAAATCTCAGCCGGCCATTCAGTACTTCCTGAAACCTAGTGTGCAGCATGCCCTGGAGAATGGTTCTATACAGGCCGAGGACGTGTTTGAATGGCCTATAGAGCTCGATTTCGGGGTGCTAGACGATTGGACAAATGATGAACTGCTGAAAGATTGGAAGTTAACCCCTAGCCAGATCCTGGAGCTCGCGTCTCTGAACAGGGATGACACCAAGCAGCATCTCGTTTCTCTCTGCGTCAAACGAGCACTTCATGACCTCGGTCTTGCCGAATGGTCCAGGTTCGATCAAACAGGCCAGCCTCTTTGGCTAGGCCAACATAAAAGCCCTATTCTCATTGCCCTGAACTCCATCGTCATGCGCCGTCTCATGGACTGGGGCATGCTTCCCATCGATGAGGTCTACAAGCTGGGAAGGCAACCAGGTCGGTGCACCTTCCAGCTGTTAGCATGCCCACTTGTGCTGGCTGCCATCGATCACGCGCTAGGCGTGGCCAAAGGCTCTGACTGGGTGGTGACTCCCTCCGCGCCACAGATAGATGCCATTCGCCAGATTGTGACCTCTGTGTTGGCATGGAACCCTGACGAGGGCACGCTCCCTCCGGCTGAGGTCACCGACGATGAGACTATGGCTACTCTCGTAAGAGAGGGCTTGTTGCCCTTTGGAAGCACTCCGCACTTGTCTAGGGACAATGCGGCAAAACTAAAAATGCCTCTCGCCGGCTTTGCCATGCGTACGTTGGGACTAACCTGGGATGCTACTTTGGATCAGTTGCGACATGCCGGCACATACCTCTGCGACCGCTCCGGGTTTGAAGCCCCCTTACAAGCAGGGCTCTGCACCCTAAGAGAGGTCGGTACATCGGGGCCTAACCTAGCCAACTTGGCGGGTCTATTCCCTAGGTGGGCAAACACCTGGCAGGGCCTTAAAGCACAGGGGGTTACATGGCAAACGTTCATCTCTACAAGTACTAGGTTCATGGAATGTGCGCGTTCTCTGGAGCAGGGAATGGGTGACTTCGTAAGGGCTCACGCGGGAACGTGGCTCACGGCTTACTGCCAAGTTGAATGCGCCCAGCCAAGACCAGTGGAACTCCCAGAAGGCCTGCTCGACCAGCTAGAGTTCCGTGTTGCAGAGGGCCAAGCCTCAGACGTAAATAGTCGAAGGGGGCACTCCTCTCGTAGCGAGCCTGTTCGAGCTGTCAGGGTCTCCCCAGACGATCTGATCTGCCTACTCAGCGCGCATCCTGACAACCGTCCCTTTGTTCTTCCCGACCGTTTGGTGGGGGGCCTGGTTGAAACCCTTCTGACAGCACGTGCCAATCCGCCCCGCCGTGAAGCTGATGAGCTAGGCTACAACAAGCGGATGCAGCATCTGCTGAAGATCCTGGGCCGGTGCCCATGGCACCAGGTTGTTAGGTGTGCCCCGACGGAGGACCTCCGCAAAATCTCAAACGAGGACTGCGCAGCCATAGGCTGGGATCGGCAGCAGCCCGTCGGTGAAAGGGAGCTTTCGCCCTATACTGTGCGTGATCTGAAATTCCTGTCGCAGAAGGCAACAGCCTCCGAGCACTTCCGCAATATCCTATGGAAGATCCCAGTGCAGGAGCTGGCCAGGCTTAAGCTACTGGATGGCTGCGACCTCTCCAAAGAGCAAGTACGCAACCTCTCCCTAGCTCAGCAATTCACACTCCTGCCAAATGCCAGCCTGCGCAAATGCAGTTTGGTCAACAAGATAGCCCTCTGGACAGCGCTCATTCCCGTCGAAATCGTGGGTGTGCCCATCAGCCTAGCGATGTACGTGGTGCTGGGCTTGCCTATCTCGGTGATGGGCCGCTGGGGAGAAGGTAGTGAGCGCATCTGGAAGGAATGCGTCCACACATGGAATCTGCTCTTCCCATTGCAAGCCCTACCCTGCCTGCTGCCCACCTGGTGGCGCAATAGAGGCTAAGGCCTTTTGATGAGGACCTCCTACACTACGCGGATCACGATCACATTGTGATCCGCGTAGTGTAGGAAAGCAGCGCCATTCCGCTCCCCCTTCCGCCTGAGTTCAAATATCTCTTGCCTGACCACGTCCGGTTCGCCTATATCGCTGTTAGTTGGACGACAGGCGCACCATGGCAGGACGAACACTCGAACAGAAGCTCGTGTTGGGGTCAGTGACCATTCTGACCCTCATCACTGTTTATCTGTTTGGCTTCTGGCAACACGACCTCCCCCCCTCGATCGCCATCGATACGACGGGCCAGCCTGTCATGGGCAATCGGTTTGCACCGCTTGAGATCGTCGTCTTCCTTGATCCAAAGTGTCCCGTATGTCGCGTCTTCCACCAGTCGGTCCTTCCCGAAATCTGCGAGGCCTACGTCACACCCAACTACGCTAGGGTCTGCTTCATCCCGATCACCTTTTTGTCAGGAGCCCGCCCGGCAGGTATGGCTCTCCTCGAGGTGTACCACCAGAATCCCGACCTCTTCTTTCACTTTTTAGAGGACCTGTATGCCGAGCAAGGGCTTGAAGAGGATGACTGGTGCACACCAGACTTTCTAAAACACATCGCGTCTGAAGTCGCTGGTGTCGATGCCGACGCCGTCTATGAGGCGATCATCTCGGCCAAGTACTCAGCCACTCTGGACCACAACCTCTCGATCGCCCTGGACATCATGCATGGACAAGTCCTCACACCCAGCGTCTTCGTGGAGGGCATGCCGGTGCGGGAGCCGACCTTTGACTCCATTGAAGATCTCTGCGAGCGAACGCTCGATGCTTACGGAGTACACTGATGCGTGACTGGCTCTACCGCTTTGGACTCTATTTTGCTTGGTTCCTCGCTACGATCGCCACTATAGGCAGCCTATTCTTCAGCGATGTCCTCTACTTCGAACCCTGTTCACTCTGCTGGTATCAGAGGATCTGCCTCTTCCCGTTGGCGATCATTCTAGGCTTAGCCGCGTACGATAAGAATCACTATGTCGTTCGCTATGTCCTCCCTCTACCCATCCTCGGATCCCTGTTTGCCCTCTACCAGATCCTGCAACAGCGCATCCCAGGATTCAGCCCCATCAATCTCTGCGGAGCTGGCCCACATTGCGATGAAGACCCTCTGATGCTCTTCGGGTTCCTCTCCATTGCCATGCTGGCATTCGCTGGATTCCTCGCCGTAACCTTCTTCCTCGTCTGCGCCCGACCACGAGCTGAGAAAAAACGAACTCGATGAGCTGGAGCTCCGCTCCAGGCCTCAGCCGGAGGATGAAATCCTCCGGACCACCTACATGGAAAGATCTTGGCTTACACCATATAGGGGGGGGTTGGGGGACAATAGTCTCCCAGCGGGGTGTGGGGCAAAGCCCCATAAAAGAAAAAGGGCCGTCTGACGACGGCCCTGAAGACGGAGGAGGTGGGATTCGAACCCACGGGACGCTTTCGCGACACACACGCTTTCCAAGCGAGCTCCTTAAGCCACTCAGACACTCCTCCACGGAAGACCCCAACAGTCTACAGCTCTCTCCCTTCCAACTCAATCTGTAAAAAATTGGTTTCATTGCTGCGGCATGAGGCGATCTAGACTTTTGGGTGGAGGCAATGTAAGAATCGTGTCCGTGGGAGCGCTCCTTAGGGTGAGCTCATCTTGATAGGGGAACACCATGCAACACATCTCAGCAAAGACCTGTTTAGCCGTCATGGTCACAGGGAGTATTCTCGCCCTCCTGTGTAGTAGTGCAGGACATGCTGCGCCGAGTCATTGCACTGAGGGCAAATGTTCCGATTGTCAGTTTTGCAGCTTAGCAGTGCCCGCCTGCGCGATGGGCGATGCCTGCCCCGCCGTAACGCAAACTCCCGAGGAGGTCGTGCTGCCTGATGAGGAGCTGACCTGCCCCATCGCAATCGAGCTCTCCGGCGGTCCCAATGACGAGGTGAACGCCCTACCACAAGCTAGCCCCACGCCGTGATTCCTTATTGGACGTCGCGCCAACTTCAGGACCTTCCTGAAATCGGGCATGCCTTTTTCTCTCGAGAGACGGGAAGAAAAACGGATGAATGGGGACTCGATCTGTCGAGTCCCGTCGATGACCAAGAGACGCGGAATCCGCATTTCGATGAGGTTGAACGGCACTGTCGAGCGCCCTTAGCCTGGACCCATCAAGTTCATGGAACGCGTGTCCTAGAAGCGACAACGCCTGGAAAAGTGGGAGACGCTGATGCTCTCTACACACGAGAACCCGGGCTTGCTCTCCTGATCAGGAATGCGGACTGTTTGCCTCTGCTCATGGTGGACACGCGACAGCACCTCATTGGAGCTGTACATGCCGGATGGCGAGGCCTCGTTCGTGGTGTCATCCCTACCTTCTTCCACGAACTGCGGGATCTCTGGGATCCACTCCATACCCGAGTCGCCATTGGTCCCTCTCTTGGACCTCAGTCGGCTCAGTTCCTTCGCTTTCGCGATGAACTTCCCGAATGGGCCTGGGCCTTTCGCTGCGACCCTCCCCATCAACCACAAACCGCGTGGACCGCGTCGATCCAGGAGGAGCGGGTCAGTTCTCCCCCTCTGGAGGGGCCGCGGTTCGATCTCTGGGCCATCGCCTGTCATCAGCTGATCGAGGCAGGTGTTCCTGCATCGTCCATTGAGGTTTTAGGCATCGATACGTTCAGGGATCCGCGGTTCTTCAGCTACCGACGTCGCGTCGGATCGGAATATGGCTGCAATGGCTCGGCGATCTGGCTGAAGCCGGAGTGAGGAAGACTGCTGGAGGGTTTCACCCTCCAGACCTCCCACATGATTCAGAGTGGAGAAAGGCCCCACACCTCTTGGATGCGCCTTGCTAGCTGAGCCCCCAGACCAGATTCCAACGCATCAAACATACGGATTAATCCAGGCAGTTCGCCCGCCCCTCGAGACAATGGTTCCAATTGGCAAGTCCAGTCATCAGCGGGGGCCACTCTCTGCTTGGCCTCCTGCAGCTCTTTGAACAAACGAAAGATCGATTCTCTTTGGGCCAGTGCACAACACCCCTCTCGCTCTAAGCGCCTATTCAACCACGCTCTGGAGATGGATTGCTGGCCACAAGCCTCTCTCCATAGACGAATGGCTACAGCCATAGGATCTCTGAGGGAAGGTCTCTCATCTCGGGCATGACAAATCACCACCTCAGAAATCACGCTGGCAGGGATGGGGATGATGGGCCCCATGCGCCCCACTTCACGAAGAAGAAGATCAGCCACTCTTGTGCGCACGGCCTGCAGTTCATCATCTCCCGGGACCTCCTGGCGACCCAGGTGATACAGCGCGGCGATCCTGCTAAAACAGCTATCCACACAGGGCCTAAAGTGGTCCTGTGCATAACTAGGCCCGACTTTCTGCATCCATTCGGTTGTTGCAGAGGTCGTCGCCTCATCTTCTAATCGACGATCAAGGAGTGCTCTTCCCCAGGGCCTCTCGTCATCTGCCTGGTGACTGAAAGCAGCCATTCCCCTGGCCGCCGCCACATTGAGTGCCAGAGACTCCTTCCGACTACGTAGACCCACCTGATCGATGAATGTCTGATACATCTGCAGAGGCCAATGTTTGGCCAGGAGTTGCAGCAGCGGCTGTATCCCCTCGGGGCTATAATCCCTCTCTTGATCCGGAACGAGCCTAGCCAGACGCGGCCCTACAAAGACCCACTGTTCAGGGTTGAACTGTGGCATGCGATTGTTTCTCAGGCAGGCACGCATCCACCGTTCTAGACTCTCTCTTCTGCGAATCTGCAAATCTTCTTCACCGGCCAAGGATTTGACCGCCTCCACAAAGGGCGTCATCAGAAGAGGCATGATGATCACACCTGCCGGATGAACGACACAGCGACCGTCCTCGTGAATCCCTTTGAACCCAAGAGTTGGCTGCGTCTCCGAGCTATGCAACATGCGATGACAGGCCATCAGTCGTATCGATTTCCCTCCATGCATAACGATGAGTCCATTCGCCTTCTCGGCACTGCCAGGCAGCGATATCGATGGCTCATCAAGCCGATGGATCGCATAGGGCACTCCTCCACCCAGCTGACCCTGCTCGATGATCTCACCGGCCCAGATCTCCGGCCAGCCCGCTTCAGCCGGAATAGGAAAGACCGGCTTTGTGTAGGGACCCGCTGGCATGCCCTGCAGAAGAGTTGTCGTCATGCTGGCCTCCCAAGCCCACATGGGGAAGGATGGCTGCCTCTCACCAGTAAGTCTGGACGCTTCCTGTATCAATACTTCGATCACAGGATCATCATGACGGCGACCATCTAGAAGGCGCTTTTTAAGCGTCTGGAAGGTTTCAAAGAGGGTCGGATCGATCGGAGGCGCCGCCTGCCCACGAAGAGCCCTCAAGGCAAACTCAAACCAAGCATGAAAGGGTGGGACGTCACCGTAGCTGATGGCCGTCAGAAGAGGCAGCATAGCCCTCTTGCAACGGGCACGCAGCCTGGCTCGTTCGTTCATATCGAGAAGAGCGTGCTGAATCTCAGACGCAGAGTATTCATGATCCCATTCTGAACTGTCGCGCAGGGCTTTCTTGGTATTCAGCACAGGGATTCGACGTTCGTCCTCTCTGCCCCTCCAATAGGGATCTGGAGTAGAAGAGGGCTTCTCACAGACAGCCAGCTCCTGCATCAAACAAGCCACTTGCTCCGTCCATGAACGACACTCCTCCCCATCAAACCAGGAACTGAATTCCTGCTCCGCCACCCGCATCACCTCATAGAGCCCTCTCCAGCGCTGAAACTGCACTTCCATCCTATGATCATAGTGAAATGAGCTCTTCCACGATTGCTCGACCTCAGCACAGTACCCATCCAGAGCATGCAGGAGGCTTGTGATCTCGACGAGCGTAATGAGAAGATTCTTCAGGCCCAGCTCGTCATGTCTGCGACGAAAGGGCGCCGCGCGCTCCTCTGCCGGATTAGGGGCTATCCAGCGAATGCCGATGGCGCTCACTTTCCCCAATCGGGATGACGTCATTTCGGCAAAGCCATATCGAGTCAAACTTTGAGTTGGCTCAAGGAGTACAACATCCCAACCAGCAGCCAATTCCTTAAGCGTCCTGCCCGCCGCTTGCATGCGGTCGGTGAGAGTTTGAAGAGGCTCTTTACCTTGTTGAGTGAAGTATGTGTTCCATCTCTCTATCGGCGAGGCGCTTGCTGGCTGCAACATCGCTCAGACCCTCCCTACAAACTCTTGTTCCCATCTTTGCGATGCCTTCGACTTTCAAGCAACCAGATCGATCCACGGCCATTGCAGCGAGCGCAGGCATCGAGCATACTGCCGACTGAAACTCCCCCCATGCTCACCATGCACGCACGCAAAGGTATTCTGTTGGCTGGCGGACACGGTTCTCGCTTGCACCCCATGACACGGGTGGTCAACAAGCAGCTCCTCGCCGTCTACAACAAGCCGATGATCTTCTATCCCCTCTCGACTCTACTGAGAGCTGGCTTGCAAGAGATCCTGATCATCACCACGGCGCAGGATCAATCGGTCTTTCAGCAACTTTTAGGTGATGGCTCTCTCTTCGGAACACGCTTCACATGGGCCATCCAACCGAGCCCAAAGGGGATCGCAGAAGCGCTATGTCTGGCTGAATCATTCTTGGATGGCTCACCCTCCCTGCTGATCCTAGGGGACAACCTCTTCCACGGTCAGCCCCTTGCGCAGCAGATGGCACAAACGTGTAGCACAGAGCAAGGAGCCACCATCTTTGTACAGGAGGTGGCCGATCCAAGCCTCTATGGCATCCTCACGATGGATCAGAGAGGCGCTCCCTTGACAATCGAGGAAAAGCCCAAGCACTCGATGAGTCGATGGGCTGTCACGGGTCTATATGGCTATGACCGAGAGGCGCCGATGCTGGCAGCCCGCTTGCATCCCAGCCCTCGAGGAGAGCTCGAGATCTCCGACCTCAACCAACTGTACCTCGAACGCGGCGACTTGCATGTAGAGCGTCTAAAGGGCGTGCAGTGGCTAGATACCGGCACACCAGACCATCTTCTGGCCGCGCAAACCTATGTCCAGCGCGTTGAACGAACCGGAGTCGCTGTCGGATGCCCCGAAGTCGCCGCTCTAGAAGCAGGCCTTCTGACCTGGTCGGAGTTCCTTGATCGCATCGAGATGCACCGACATGGTGCCTATGGTCACTATCTGCAACGCATAGCAGGAGCACTGCAAGCGGCTGCGTCGAGTCGTAGCCATGTTCTCCAAACCGTGATGAGCTAAGCAGCCATGGTCTCTGTACGTTCCCTGCCCCTGACAGGTCCTCTTCTGATCGAGCTCACACGTTACGAGGACCCAAGGGGATCTTTTTGCGAGACGTGGAATGCTCAGGATAGTGCCTATTTTGATCTTCCCGTCTGGGTGCAGGAGAACAGCTCCACCAGCGGCCAGGGCGTCCTCCGGGGGCTCCATTTCCAGAGCACTCCAGGGCAAGCGAAGCTGGTACGATGTTCCTCAGGACGTATCTGGGACTGCATGGTGGATCTGCGGCCGGACAGCTCCACCTATGGTCAATGGTGCGCCGTCGAGCTGGATGCCCATCAACCTCAATGGCTCTACATCCCCGTTGGGTTTGCCCATGGCTTTTGCGTGCTGAGCGATCAGGCGATCGTCGACTATAAAGTCTCCCAACGGTACAACCCCGCGGAAGAGCGCACGCTCCGATGGGACGACCCATCGCTGCAGATTGCGTGGCCCATCCAGCAGCCCCTGTTGTCGGAACGCGACCGCTTGGCACCTGGATGGCATCAGGTCAGAGAGGAACTTGTATGCGGCTAAAAGATCGCGACGAACCCTGGACATGGGTGATCGGAGGTCAGGGCATGCTGGGACACGGCGTGCAAAAAGTCTTGAAGTCTCTTCAGGAGCCCTTTTTGGCCACAGATCGCCGGGTAGATATCACGCACACGGGGAGCCTTGACGAGTTTCTTCTTAGCCAATCCACTCCACCGACGTGGGTGATCAACTGCGCGGCCTACACGGCCGTAGACCGCGCCGAACGCGACGAAGAGACAGCCTTTGCCGTCAACGCGCTCGGCCCTGAGATCTTAGGCCAGCTGGCCCGCAAGTATGGATTTCATGTCATCCATGTCTCGACCGACTATGTCTTTGGAGGACGCCCGGCAGCGGACCTTCTAGAAACGGCGCTTCCCTGCCCCATCAGTACGTACGGACGTAGCAAGCTAGAGGGGGAGCAGCGTCTTCTAAGTCGCTATCCTGAAGCCACCATTGTGCGTACCAGCTGGCTATTCGGGCCGTCAGGCAATCACTTTGTCTCCAAGATCCTCCGCGCCATGATGGAGCGCGAGGTGGTCCATGTGGTGAATGACCAAGAGGGGCGCCCCACCTTTACGCTGGATTTAGCACGTGCTCTTGTCTCCTTGAGAAAAGAGCATGGCCTATTTCACTTTGCCAATGCTGGAAGCACCTCTTGGCATGGTTTTGCCACCCACATCCGGCAGACGGCCCTCGAATTGGGGCTTCCTGTGAAATGCACTGAAGTGCAACCGATCCCCTCCAGTGCGTTCCCCTCAGTGGCCAAGCGACCCACCTATTCAGTGCTCTCTACTGACAAAGTGGAGGGATTAGGCATCATGCCGAGAAGTTGGCAAGCTGCCGTAACCGAATACCTCCATTCGCTGGACCCTCATGCTCCTTCACCGTGAACCGCGCAGCCTCCTTGTCACCGGTGCCGCTGGCTTCATAGGATCCGCTTTTGTGCGATGGCTGCTCGATCATGAGGAGTGGTCAGGACATGTGGTGAGCCTCGATGCCCTCACTTATGCAGGGCATCTCTCCAAACTAGCCTCCATCCTCGACGATCCTCGGCACACTTTCGTGCATGGGTCGATCCTCGATGGAGCCCTCTTGGATCAACTCCAAGAGAACTGGTCCTTCGATACGATCCTCCACTGTGCGGCTGAAACCCATGTCGATCGGTCGATCCAGGGACCACAGCTCTTTACCCTGACTAATGTGCTGGGGACCCAGGAGATCCTGGAGTTTGTTCGCCGCCATCCTCAGATCCACCACCATCAAGTCAGCACCGATGAGGTCTTTGGAGCGCTAGGCCCCACGGGACTCTTCGATGAAAAAAGCCCCTATGCTCCGAATAGTCCCTACGCCGCCTCCAAGGCCGCGGCCGATCATCTCGTGGCAGCCTATGCCAACACATACGGGCTATCCACCACCATTTCGTATGCTAGCAACAATTTTGGCCCGTATCAGCACCCTGAAAAGATCATCCCTCTCATGCTGTGCAACCTTCGCCATCGTCAGCCCCTACCTCTATATGGATCGGGACAGCAAGTCCGCGACTGGCTTTATGTCGATGACCATGCTGAAGGCCTCTGGTCTCTGCTGCGTCATGCCCCTGCTGGACGGCGCTACTGCCTAGGCGGAGAGCACGAGTGCTCCAATCTCTCTTTAGTCCAGAACCTCATCCAACTCTTTGTGCACCATGCCGAAGCCACCGGGTGTTCTCCTCCTTCTGCCGATGAGTTACACTCTCTCATTCAGCACGTAGCGGATCGACCAGGCCATGACTTTCGATATGCGATGGATACGACTCGTGCACGTGAGGAGTTGGGCTGGGTTCCGAGAACGCCCTTTCATGCGGCTCTCTCCTCGACAGTTCAATGGCATCTAACCCAAGCAAACCCACCGGCAAAGGGAGTTTCTTTTGAATGGACCTCGCGGCTTGAGCAGCAGTGCGCCTTTAGGCTCTAATGTTGCTGCCTTTGACTTCGATGGCACCCTGACCCATCAGGAGACGCTATCTAGATTTCTCCTCTTCGGGCTTCCCTGGACGCGCACCCTCCTTGCCTTCCTGAGAATCCCTCGAGCGATCATCCAGCTCACACGTAAAGGCTGGACCCGAAGCCGCGTCAAAGAAGCCATCATCGGCCTTTTTCTCCGAGGCATGGACCTCGAGATCTTCCAGATCTACGCTAAACGCTATGCACGGCAGAGGCTCCCCTCCTACCTGGATCCCGATCGATTGGCCATTCTGAAAAGCTACCTACGATCCCGGACGCCTGTCTACCTGATCAGCGGGTCTCTCAGCGCCTACCTAAGGCCCTGGGCCGAAGAGCAGGGTATCCAGGCCGTCTGTGCCGTCGACTTGGAGGTCGATGCCAAAGGCCGCCTTACCGGAAGACTCGCCGGACTCAACTGCTGGGCCGGTGAAAAAGTCCGCAGACTCCGAGAGCTCATCCCTTTGCCCACCACACGCCTCATCGCCTTTGGCAATGCCCTCGGTGATCGTGAGCTCCTCGCTGCCGCATGGGAGGCCCACCTCCTGCCCCATGCATAACAGCTCCCAAGCCGACCTACGCTAGCTCTTTAAATTAATTTATTGTATCTCTCACTTCGAGAGGTTTTGCTTCATGTCTGTGCCCATTGAGCGTCCCTGGAAGGCTTTCCGCGTCATCGATCTCTACTACACCGTCCTCTTCCTGGCTCTGACGGCCATCCATGGTCACAGCATCCTGGTGGCCTCCACATGGGCGTTGACGACCCCATGGCCCTTTTGGATGCATGTAGGAGTGCAGTGTGGGGTAGAGGTTCTTGCGCTTGGTTGGGTGGCCAACTGGATCTACCAGAAGCGCCAGATGGGCTGGCTAGCAGTCTGGATGACCTTTTCCTTTGTGCTTCTCGTCCTCCACTTCATCGACTTCCATCTGGTGCGGGTGATGGACCTCTCCTTTTGGTATATGGGCGGTTGCGTCGTCGGTGAGACCTGGGAGAACTTTGTTGAGATTCTCTACTCCAGTGACGTCTCTCCTCTCACCTATCTAGCGACTGGGATTGGCTTCTTAGTTGCTTTGGGAATCTTCTTTAGCACCTTCTATTGGGCGCTCTGGTCTCTAGCTCCTAGGGAAGGTGGCATCCGCGGTCGCTGGTCTCTCCTTCGCATAGGGAGCCTGGCTGTAGGCTGCGTTGGATTGTTTCTGATCACTGTGGATGGCTTCTGGACCACGAACCTTTCGCATGATTCCTACGATCGCTATGCAAGGGCCCTTCCTTGGAAGAGAACTCTGTTGGAGCCTAGTGCAGCTCTCACCCTCTCCATGCATCTAAAGAGATGGGACTGGGAACACGCCCAGAAAGGCCTTAATGGTGATGCAACCCAGCTGGCCACCCGACCTGATCTCTTTCTGTTTGTAGTGGAGAGCCTACGACACGCAGCGATACGCCCCGACACAGCACCCCACCTTTGCCAGTTCCGTGAGGACTATTACGGCTCTCACGCCAGCTTTGCGAATGCCAATGCAACTCCGCTATCCTGGTTTGCGATCTTTACAGGTCTTCAGCCCTCCAGGTGGGGGGATCCAGAGAACGCTCTGCAGGAAAGCCCTCCGCTCCACATCCTCAAGAAGGCGGGCTACCAGGTCCACCTGCTGAGTAGCTCCAGGCTCTCCTATTATCGCTTGGATGAGCAGCTCTTTGGCCTTTCATCAGGGCTCACCGACTCAGTGTATCTGGAACTCTCTGGGAGCCAGCCCGTATGGAAACGAGATCGTGCCGTCATGGAGCGGCTCATGGCCGATGTCGAGAGCCGACGACATGAAGGAGGCCATTGCTACGTAGTGTTTCTAGAGGGGACGCATTTCAATTACAGCTGGCCCGCTGAAGAGACTCTCTTCACGCCGGTCCCTGACTCTGTAGACTTCGTACAAGCGGCCTGGGGCCAAGAGAACATGGAAGGGATCAAGAGGCGCTACTACAACGCCATCCACTACATGGACTCCCTGATGGGGCAATTCTTCAACACCCTGCGCAGATCGGACGAACTCGACCAGTCGATGATCGTGTTCACCTCGGATCATGGAGAGGAGTTCCTGGAGCATGGCCACCTCTTCCATGCCTCTGCTTTGACCGATGAGCAGATCTCCGTACCGATCTATTACAAGCTCCCCTCTCACAATGCACAGGCGCTGCCTTCACGCAATCGGATCACCAGTCACGTCGATATCTTCCCTACAGTTCTTCATTCGCTCTATGGGGACTGTCGCTTTGCCACTCTCTTTGATGGAGAGTCTCTCCTTGCTGAAGCGAAGCATCCCTTTGCCATCTCGTGGAGGTACAATGCGAGCCGCACTCCCCATGAATTTGTGGTGCATGATCAGGAGGCCGTATTAGCTGGGAAGCTAGACTGGGCGTACGCCCCCCTACAATCCCAAACGGTCTCCGTCACGTCCTTGCAGGACGCCATCTCTCACCAGCCCATTCCGATCCGGGCGCTTGAGCTCGAACAGAAGTTCAGGCTCATGTGGCATCACTATTTCGACCCATCGCTTGACCACGCTGCCGTGGCGAGCCAGTAGGGAAAGCAAGAGCTAGAGCTGGAGGATTATCATCCTCCATACCTCCTGAATGGATATTTAGCCCAAGCGATCATAGAATAGGCGGCTCACTTGGAGGCCGCATGTCGTGCCATCGCTCAAGATTAGAAGACCTCGGACGGATCTACATCATGCTGGATCACGTCCTCGACGACGATTTTTGGGACATTTTTGAGCAGTGTCGCCCCAAAGATGCCTTTGAACGCTTCCAAACCTTCTCAGAAGACACTCAAAGGGAAACCTTGCGCAAGCTCCTGTACCGAAGAGAGTACCTCAAGGAGAAGCTCTGTGAGATCCTACTTCTGGCCAAAGGCGATGAGTGCTGCGAAGGCTGTACCTGCCGTCGCAGCTAAAGCAACAGACCGCCGATCTTCTACTCATCCAGGTGGCCCGGAGGATGACCATCCTCCGGTGGGTTCTGGGGCAACGCCCCAGCGCAGGAGCTCAGTGCAGATAGGGAATCATGCGGTAGGGGACCATGGAGCAGTACTGGTCCCAGTGCTCCCCATACTTTGCCGAGCAGCGCCGCTCGTCTCTGAGCGAGCGATGGATCAGAAGGATCGTCAAGAAGACGACGTAGAAGTAGGGCAGCCCATGCGTGAAGAGGGCAGGGACGGTCCAGAAGAAGGCACCGCCCACCTCTAGTACGTAGTGGAAGTGTCGTGCAATCCCCCACCAGCCTGAGGCGAGGAGTAGGCTCTCTCCAAGGCTTCCATCATGTCGACGATAGTTGGCCTTGATCAGGACGGGATCTCGTCCCCACACCTGACATTGCCCTTGAGCAGCACGCACCACCTGCCGTTGTCGATCAGCAGCAAAGTTGCCCAGAATGCAGAGGGTACCGAGCAGACCGAAGAGAAGGGTGAAGAAGACTCCCAGCTCATGGGGATGGTTCACAAGGAATAGCGTCGGAGAGGTATAGATCGAGGGCACCCAGACCAGGCAGCCCCAGCAGATGTAGAATCCAGCTCGGTCATACATGATGTCGAGAGAGCTCAGGTAGCCCGTCTCCCACAGGAAGAACTTGGAGACATAGAGCAGTTGGAGCCCTACTGCTACCACCATGCTGTCGCTGAGGCCGTAGAGAGCCTCTTGCTTGGCAGCGAAAGAGAGGATGATCAGAGGCCACGCCATCATGCCGAAGCGGCAGTTGGTGAACATCTTGAGATCCCAACCCGATACACGTGGGAAGAGCTCTGTTCCCCAGTAGTAGTCGAAGACGACATTCCCTGAGGTGCCATGGTCTGCCGTGGAAGGAGCCCAGCGACCCTTGACGTAGAGGAAGACGCAATAGAAGAGGCTGAAGAGGTTGAGGGCCCCGATCAATGAGGGGAAGTGGTCGTAAATGATTGTGGGAGAGAAAAGCCCAATGCCCCAGCTCGCTCCACAGAAAAGCCCGAGCGTGGTCCAGTAGGCCATCACCCCATTAGCCTTATAGACAGGAACATGGCCTGTGGGCGTGATGGGTCCTTCGTAAGGCTTCCCAGGCAGCACCTTCATCAGAACGAGCTGAATGAGGCCATACACCACGATGATCGCCCATGCCGTTGGGGAACCTAACCAGTAGGGAGCCCAAATTCGACAGAGCACCTCCCAAAAGCCATCCTGCAGGCAGAGGGACCAGAGAGCCGCAGGTGATCCATCCAAGATGACATTGGTGTACCACATGATGAGGGCAAAGGCTGGACAAGCCGTCATGATGAAAAGTGGAAAGATCGTTCGTGAAAATGTATTCCACATCCACGCTCGTACCCCTTCAATACCCATGAATCAACCCCCCTCGAATATTCCTACTCCTATCAGACGGGAATTGTTTCACGCACTCAAAAAGAAAATTGTATTGGGACCCACCGGGCCCTGTTTGGCTCTGTTGTCCTGGACTTTTGCGAACCCATCATTGGATCAGTAGCCTGGTGAGCTGCCCTGTCTTCTGCAAAACGCCATGGCGCCACAACCGATGTCTGATGAGAGCACGAGCCTTATTGAATGGGCTCTTCTCAAGCAGCCCTCCATAGGCCGCCGCAAGGTCTTGAGCTTCAGGGGCGGCGGCGAGCTGCTGCAAGCGTTGTGCTAGAGCGGCCGCCTGTCGCATCGTGCGCACCTGTTGTTGTTGCTGTGCCTTCCACGCAGTACGACCTTCAAACAGCACCCGCGCCAGCGGGTGGGGTGGAGCGCCCACACTGTTGGCTCCGTGCTGACGGTAGAGAAGGAGCGGTTCGCGCAGAGGGATCACATGCCCGGTGGCCGCAGCGACCAGACCCAGCCACCAGTCATGTAGGATTGCGCCGGGAGGGATCGGTAAGGCGACATCCAGGAGGGCACGATTGCAGAGCACGGTCGCCCCCTGCACGATGTTTTGGACTAAGAGATGTCGGAGGGTGCATCGATCGGGATGAAGGCCCTGATGTCTCCAGAAACTAGGATGGAGAATCTGCAGACGCTCGTCGCAGAGCTGGGCATCGCTGCAGACGAGCAGGGGCACGCTGGTTCCCCACTTCTGTTCCGCCTGACGAAGAGCTCGCATGCCCTGATGCAGGCGATAGGGAGTCCACACATCATCGGCATCGCTTAGCGCTACGTAGGGAGCATCGCTGCTCGTCAGCAGAGCATTGAAGTTACCCACGATACCCAAACGTGGTCCTCGATCTAGAAGCAAACGCCCAGAAGAGTTCCTCTCCATCTGAAGGAGCAGGTCCCAGGTCTGGTCGGTAGACTCATCATCTCGAACGAGGATCTGTAGTGGGGCTGACGCAGGTGTGGCATGCGATCGATGCCACTCCTCTAAGAGCTGCTGCTGGAGGATCGACTGCAGCTGTTCTTCAAGGAATCGCTCTGATCGGTATGTCGCTAAAACGACTTGAATGCGGGATGGGCACATAGCAAAGAAGGTGGATCATGCCATACAGCACCCCACTCAACAAGCTGATGACATAAGGGTTGGTCCACCCACTCATCCAGTAGCCCCCCGCCAAGATCAGGAGTCCTAGGGAAGTACGCGGACGCAGTGCAAGCAGGGGCCACAGGAGCGCCAGCAGAGTGCATTGCCAGAGGATCCAACCGATCAGACCGCCTTGCCAGAGCATGGCCAACCACTGCACTTCATAACTGTAGGGCAACTTCTCACTGCGCACGAGACGTTGACTGTAGAGGCCAAGGCCCTCTCCAAACCATGGATGGTCACTCCATCTGTGACTGAGAGTAGCCACTTGTTGGTTGCGGATCAGGTCGGAGTAGCGAGCCGCTTCTCCAGAAAACCTCTCCTCGTCCAGCCTCTGAGCTCCCAGCTCTCCGAGCCCTAGTTGCAGCACACCCCATCCTAAGAGACAGCCGATCAACCGACGCAGTGCCGCCCTCCATCCTAGGTGAAACGCCGAGATCAAACAGGCTGCGATCCCCATGAAGAGCAGTGCTCGGCTGAACGCAAAGAAGAGCGCCACCATCATGATCGAAGCCAGAAGACCTCTTATCCAACGCCGAGAGAACCACGTTTGGTACGAAAGAACGATGAAGAGAGCTAGCGGAAGCGCGAGGTCACAGCTCGTCTGTATGCGAGGGACCCCCTCCACGATGAGGCAGGTGATGATCTGCATCTCTTGCTGCAGGAGCCCAAAGAGGAGGGTTCCACCATCGAAGGCTGTAGAGATGAGAAGCGCGCATTTGAGCATGCTGTAGAGGCTGCATCCCCAGACCAGTGCTCTGGCCAAGGAACCGATCGAAACGCCCTGCACTTCGGTGGCGATGCGCATCAACCAGACGGTCCAGATCGTCACCCAGAAGACCCGGGCTTGATCCCAGGCCATCACCGGCTGATGCCCGTGCATCGCCCCCCAGCAAGCGAGCAGCCCAACCACACCGCTGAGAAAAAGAAGCCAGCATGTTCCCTGTAGAAGAGACGCGGCGAGACCAGAATGACAGGCTAGCCTCCCGATGGAGGCCCCTCCGGCTAACATCAGCGGGAGCATTCTTATAGGAAGTCCCCCATGGGATCCAGAGGTCGGCCAGCAGACGGCGCAGACGATGACCGCTACCAGAAGCCATTGGACCACGGCTAGGTGGACCCACCTAACAGCTGCTTCCAAGCATGGGGGAGAGTCTGGAGCAGATCAGAGGCGATCAGTCCATAGGAGGTCATCCGTTGGGCCGCCTCCTGGCCAGCCGTTCCATGTAGAACAACAGCGAGCTGAGCCGCTTCCCATGAGGATAGCCCCTGCGCAATAAATCCTGCACAAAGACCAGCCAGAACATCCCCAGTGCCGGCTGTGGCCATCCCTGGATCGCCTCCCTCCCAGACCATCACCGGCTGGCCCACAGCAACGATGTAGGTAGGTGAGCCTTTTGCGATCACGACCACTTCGTCTCGACGAGCCAACTCCCAAGCAAGATCGAGCCGAGGACCGGAGCGACCCGCCAGTACTTGAAGCTCCCCCTCATGGGGCGTCAGTAGATCTCCAGCCGAAGGTGCACACCACCCTGCTCGTATCCCATGCAGAGCTCCTCCATCGAACACGGTAGGGATCCGATGTTCACGAGCTCCCTCCATGATTAGCGCAAACCAAGGGTCAGGTGCAGTCGCTGGCATCCCAGATCCCACGAGGAGAGCTTTTGTACGACTCAGCTCCGACGAGATCAGTGGCCATGACGCGGAGGTAGCCAAAAGCTGTACCATCTCGATAGGTAGAACCGAAGGTGTGATGGATGGGACGGCCCACTTCACGATCCCAAGACCAGCGCGATAGGCCGCAGCAGCAGCCAGAGAGATCGCTCCCTGCATACCAGGGAACCCACCCACACACAGAAGCTGGCCAGCAGTGTATTTGTTACGCACCTGATCCATGGGAGGGATCAATCCCCGCACATGGGCCATGGTCAGCAGTTCGTTCATAGTGTCTCTTCCTTAATGGTACGTGCCATCAGACGCTCAACAGCCTCTTGCGGAGGCATCCCATGCTCTAGAAGGTCATACACGGTATCGATCACAGGAACAGCCACATGGCTCTTACGAGCTAGCTCATAGGCGGATAGGCATGTGTAGGCCCCTTCCACGGCCATGCCGATCTGCTCCTTGGCCTCTTGCGGCGAAAGCCCCTGTGCGAGAAGACCACCAAATCGGTAGTTACGACTCAATGGACTAAAGCAGGTCAACATGAGGTCTCCCATGCCCGACAGCCCATTCAAGGTATCAGGAAGAGCGCCATTCGCAGCGGCCAGCTTACGCATTTCATGGAGGCCGCGCGTCATGAGAGCGGCTTTGGTGTTCATTCCAAACCCCAGCCCGTCACTCGTTCCAGCCGCGATCGCGATGATATTCTTCATCGCTCCCCCAAATCCCACCCCTTTGAGGTCGGCATTAGGGTAGACGCGAAAGAGTGGTGAGGAGAAGAGCTGCACAATCCGCTGTCGTTGAGCTTCTCCATACGCCGCGGCCACAACCACCGTGGGAATACGACGCAGAACTTCTTCTGCATAGCTCGGCCCCGATAGAAGCCCGATCCAATCTCTCCACTCTTCGCCCAGCACATCGATGGCCACTTCAGGGAGTAGGAGTCCTGTATGCTGCTCGATCCCCTTTGAGGTCATGATCAGCGGCATCGGAGCCACGCCCATCTGCTTAAGCTCCTCACAGACGGGACGAATCCCCGCACTGGTCACGGCCTCGCAGATCACCTCCGCTGAGGCCATCACTTCAGCGAGATCGCAGCTGGCCCGTAAGGCAGGGTGAATCTCCAACCCAGGAAGCTTAGGGTGCTGGTGGGTTGTATTGATGAGGTGAGCCAACTCGGCATCCTGAGACCAGAGCATCACTCGATGGCCATTACCACACAAAAGACTACCTAGGGCTGTGCCCCATGCCCCTGAACCGAGGAAAGCGATGTTCACAGAGCACCTCCGGAGACGACCATGGTTTCTTGTTGCCGTGTAGAGTCTTCTCCGCTCCTCAAAACGTCAAGTAGACCCTCTGGAGAGAGAACAACCGGCACTCCAGGAGCTGCCCATTCCACAGAGGCGGTACACTCACGCACCAGAGCGATCTCCGGAATGCCTCTCTGCGTCGCCTGTTGACGAGCTCTCTTCTCCATAGCTGCCTGCACATCGACCAACCCATCTGGCCCATCCAGGCTCTTCAGAGGAGCGAATCTCGCTTCGCGCACCACTGGCATGTAGCCCACACAGGGCTCTCCTGCTAGTAGGTCAAAGAGGAAGAACTCCTCTTTCCACACGGGTCTTGATGTTCCGTCCACCACAACGTTTTTACGTGCTCGATGGATCGGCATCTCTCGACCAGCGCAAGCTCGTGCAAAAGCAAGGCTCCAGGTCTGCAACCCAGAGAACGCCTCTGGATAGGCATGGCAGCCCTCATCGCCCTGCGCTTTGGCAGGGAGCTCGATGTACTCTGCAATGCAGAGTTCATCTGGAAGCAGGACGCCTACACGTTCTGTCGGATGCTGTCGGGGAATGGAGAGGAGAACGGCTTGCACGTTTCCACCTTCCAAAACACCGAACGCCGTGAGTTCCAGGGGTTCAGCGAAAACGTTGTCGATAGGCACAACATGGATCGATCGCACCCCCTGCGCATCCCAGGTCTTTAGCAGACCGGTGTGCTCCAGGTGCCTCCATAGGGACCCGTTCCCATCAGGAGCTGTGATGACCTGGCCAGCTTGGTTTTTCACTGGGCAACATTGCTCATCGAGGATGGGTCGTTCCGGCTGGACCACGAAGGTCACTTGAGCCTCATTCAGCCCAAAGTAGTGGTGGTCTTGCCAGAACTGCTCTACCTCAGCTTGATGTTCCGTATTGGTCCAGACACAAAGAGGCGCCGTTCCACCCAATGCCGTCTGAGCTGCCAAGAGTCTCTCAGCAAAACACTGGAATAGACTCGCTTGCCGTAACGCAGTTACAGGGAAGCAGCCCTTTGGACAGGGACGTCCTAGTCGAGAGCCCTGACCACCGGCAAGCAGCACCACGGCTACGCGTCCTTCCTGAACAGCCTGCCGTCCCCGTTCCTGATCGGTCGGTTGAAGATGAGGACAGCAACTCCATTGAGCCTTCATGGGTACATCCTCCTGAGCTAAGATAGAAGTATGGGCATAGAAAGGAACAGCCACAATGAGCAAGTGTAGAAAGAGGCGGACCATGCGAATCTCCAGTCCAACTAGAGTGACAAATTCCCCATGTGCTTGCCAATGGGAATCGTTCTTTCCGGAGCTCCGCTCCGGACCGCAGCTGGAGGATTCCATTCGCCAGACCTCCAGTGAGATCTAGGAGAGCTCCCATGCACCAGCCGTCTCTACATTTCACCCCTCTTGCCAGAGAGCATCTGCCACTGCTTTGGGCGTGGCACAGTGAGCCGCATGTACAGGAGCATTACTCCCTACGCACCTGGACGTTGGAGGAGATCGAAAACAAGTATGGCCCACGACTGGAAACACCAAGCTCTGTGCTTGGCTATGTCGTGCTAGTGGACAAGGAACCGATCGGATACCTACAATATTACCGATGGGCCGAGCATCCCTATCCCGACCAGGAATTGGACCAGGCGATCGTAGACCACGCAGCAGGCATCGACTACTTCATCGGGTCTCCCCAGCATGTCGGCCAAGGCCTTGGCAGCAAGATGATCTCGGCCTTTATTGAGGAAGTCCTACCCGAGGAATACTCCTACGTCATCGCCGATCCTGCTGTCTCAAACCTTGTGTCGATTGCGGCTCTGAAACGATGTGGGTTCAAGCCTCATCGGGTCATCCAGAGCACGAATGCACTAGG
>JBMOFD010000016.1:0-28845 GCA_049314435.1 Chlamydiia bacterium
CCGAAAGATTTTAAGTCTTTTGTGTCTGCCATTCCACCATCCGAGCATACGATGGGCGGTAGAACCCGCCCATCAAGGATGGTCCTTACTGCGGTTGGTCCTCGAAGGAATCTTCCGCAGCTTCCGCAAAGAATACCACGTCGCCTTCACCTTGCGAAGGGGTTGCTTTGGGAGCACGGCCTTCACGGTAGCGAGCGAGTGTTTCTGAAATCAAAGCTGGTGGAGGAGGGATCATCGACTCAGGACGTCCACGGGCCTTAAGCGTTTGAGCCGCTTCTTGAACCTCTTGGATGTCGGTATCTGGCCCTGCACCTTCAGAGTCAGGCGCTCTGGATTCTTCAGGACGCTCTTCGCGATCTTGACGACCGCCACGACGACGACGACGACGCTTACGGCGATCCCCTGAATCGGCTCCACCAGTGCTTTCTCCTGCTTCTTCGTCAGGCTCATCTTCCTGAGGAGCTGCAGCAGCGGCAGGGGGAGCTTTAGGAGCTCGATCACCGCGCTCTCTGTGCTCACGTTCCCTAGGAGCTTCCTTGGGTCCGCTCTCCTTGCCACCGGCGATCTTGATCACCCTATCGGCAGGCACAGCTTTGAGCATGGTGCGGGATTCTTTGGCTTCGAGGATCTCATAGTCTCCGACAGGGACCATGAAGATGCGAGGGCGTTCCAAGCTACGAAAGAAGAGAGCCTGACCGAAGGACACCAGTTCGACTGCGTCGACTTGGAACTCCTCTTGGCCGGATATCTTACTGTTCTTGAGAACGAGTTTATGGCCATCCTTGGCTGCGATGACCGTCTCTATGATAGGTTCACGGGTAAAATGCACGATCTTGTGTCCACAGGTTGCATCTGTGGGGGCCGCTCCTCTCCCTCCGACTCGAGGGGGGGAGAGAATACTATAGCGATCGCTGACGGCGCCCGAATTTAAGGCGCTCCGAACTCGAACGCCGCCTAACTGGCGGCCCCACAGGGGTGCGACTCACAAGGCAGCAACATGCCGGCCTCCGGGCAACACCCTGGTTAAAGTATCAGTCTAGCGCGTAGATCGATCTGCATCAAGTCTTTCCGTACCAACCATGGGGAAATTTGATCTCCCCAAAACCAAGCAAAAGTCTCCTCAGGAGGCTTTTGCTCGATCAGCCACATACTGAGCCAGATCAAGCAGCCGAGCCGCATAGCCCATCTCATTGTCATACCAGGCGATGATCTTATAGAACTGTGGGTTCAGGGCGATCCCCGCCTCTACATCCACAATGGAACTTCTCGTATCCCCAATATAGTCGCTAGAAACCAAGAGCTCCCGGCTCACTCCAAGGATTCCCTTCATCGGACCCTGAGCAGCCGCTTCTAGAGCCTTCATGATCTCCTCATAGGAGGTGGCCCGTTCCGTCCTCACCGTGAGATCGACGGCCGACACATCCAGAGTCGGAATACGAAACGCCATGCCGGTCAGACGTCCCTTCAGCTCTGGGAGTACCAGGGTCACCGCCTTAGCCGCCCCTGTGCTTGCGGGGATGATGTTATACCCAGCGCTTCGCCCCCCTCGCCAGTCCTTCTTGCTAGGTCCATCCACAGTAGGCTGAGTCGCCGTGATCGAATGAACCGTCGTCATCAACGCCTCCGCGATCCCGAAGGAGTCCTGGATCACCTTGGCTAAAGGAGCCAGGCAGTTGGTGGTGCAGCTGGCGTTGCTGATGATGGTATCTCGTTTAGGATCAAACGACTTCTCATTGACACCCATCACAAAGGTGGGAACACCCTCTTTGGCAGGGGCACTGATGATCACATAGCGAGCACCAGCATCGAGGTGGAGCTTCGATCCTTCTATCGAGGTAAAGAGCCCGGTGCACTCCAGCACCAGGTCCACCCCGAACTCTCTCCATGGGCATTTAGCAGCATCGCGTTCACTGCTGACATGGATGCGCTTGTCTCCACAGACGATGTAGTTACCCTCGGCCTTCACAGGCTTCTCAAACCGACGATGCGCTGTATCATGCTCGAGTAGATAGGCCAGGTTATCGGCCGGGACCAGGTCGTTGATCGCTACGATCTCTACGGATGAGGCTGCCCCCATCAGGAACCGGCGCGTGACCAGTCGTCCAATCCTTCCAAATCCATTGATCGCGATCCGCATAGCGTCTACCTCACCTCTTGGTCCACTGTAGCAAAAGTCACGGTAGTGGGAAATGTACAAAGAGAAAGGGCCCACTCCCGTAAGGAATGAGCCCTTCAACTGTCGTTCAAACGAGGACTGATGCCCCTGACCTACTAAGCTTGCGTAGCCACTGGCTCGTTTAGAAACTCAACGATGCAAAGCTGAGCATTATCGCCCACGCGCACTTCCGCCTTCGTCAATCGAGTGTAGCCGCCTGCGCGTCCTACGAACCGATCCTTGAGAGGGCCGAAGAGCTTCTGGACTACCTTACGGTCGCCGTTGTAGCTCTCTGTGTTGCCTGCTCGAGCCTCGCGCTGCTCTTTTGGAGTCAGCGGATTGAATCGAATCATCAACTCAGCAATGGCACGACGACGAGCTGACAACGTCCCCAGTTTCGCCAATGTGATCATGTGATCAGCATAGCGGCGGAGCTCCTTGGCTTTCACCTCGGTCGTCGTGATGCGCTCATGCTCGATCAGTGACTTCACCATGTTCGCCAGCATGCAGCGTCGGTGTGACACCGTCCGGCTACAGTGAAATTTATGGTTACGGTGTCTCATACCATGCCCGTGGCCGCCCAAAACAGGCTCTTGCCACGCTCCCTTATTTCATCACGTTGACGCGTCAGGAACCTCTTACCTCGCAGAGGAAGAAGTCGCGCGCTCTATCAAATTAGCTCTAAGTAGGGCCCTACGGCCCCGTGGGATTGCTCCCTCTCGGTGGTTGCCCACCGGTAACAGAACGGGGGAGAGCGACTATTCCTCGCTCTCAACTCCCGGCTCATCAAACTCGCCATCTTCGTACTCAAGAGCTTCTTCCGCCGCTGCCTGCTCACCCAATAGGTTCGCCATCACGGTCTTCGCATTCTCTCGTGTAATCCCGAAGCGATTCAAGTCCATGCCCAAGCCCAGGCCCATCTCATGAAGACGAGCTTTGATCTCATTCAGCGACTTCTTACCGAAATTCTTAAACTTCAACAGGTCAGGTTCAGACATGACCACTAGCTCACCAATCGTGCTGATGTCCGCCCCAGCCAAGCAATTAGCTGAACGAACGCTCAGTTCGATCTCTGTGATCCGGAGAGCCAACTTCGCCATAAACGCATCACGATCGCTATCTTCAATCACAACGCCGGCCTCAAAAGCCAACTGCTGAGTCTGAAGACGCTCGAAAATGTCTAGGTGCAGCACGCCAATCTGGCTTGCAAACCCAAGTGCCTCTTGTGGAGTCACACGACCATCGGTCGTCACTTCCAGGATCAAACGATCCAAGTCCGTGTCTTGACCGACTCGAGTCGCTTCAATCAGGTAGTTGACCAAGCGAACAGGGCTGAATGCCGCGTCCACAATGATCTCGTCCACCATGCGATCCTTCAGCACTGTCCGCTCACTAGGCACATAACCACGACCTGCAGTAACCCGTAGATCGACGCGACGTACCATCGGCTTTGTTGCTGTAAAAATGCGCAAGTCTGGATTGACCGCTTCAAAATCACCCATGCCGATCAGGTCACCCAACGTCACAACACACTGACCACCGGACTTATCCAGCATTTCAGGTGTGATGTCGATCATCTTCGAGAGAAGCTTAATCTCACGAGGATGTTCTTGGTCGGATGGCTCTGTCACTCGTCGTAACAGGGCTCCCTTCAGATTCAAGATGATGTCAGTGACATCCTCTACAATCCCATCCACCGCCATAAACTCATGAGGAACGCCCTCAATGCGGCAGCTCACAATGGCCGGAGCCTCGAGGCTCGACAACATGATGCGCCGCAGAGCATTGCCTAACGTGTGCCCAAAGCCACGCTCGAACGGCTCCACCACGAAACGGGCGAAGGTTGGGGATGCCTCCTCGACGCGAATCGAGCTGGGCATCTCAAATTTGCCATATTTTTGGGCCATATCCCACCCTTTCTCCTGTCCTTTGCCTCTAATTACATTCGTCGACGTTTACGAGGACGGCACCCGTTGTGGGGCACTGGCGTCACATCGCGAATGATCGTCACACCAAGGCCCGCTGAGATGAGTCCTCGTACCGCAGACTCACGTCCCGCACCAGGGCCCTTCAGATTGACTTCGATCTCACGCACGCCGTAGCTTGACGCAGCTCCGCGGGCGGCATCTTGTGCTGCTTGCGTCGCCGCAAACGCAGATGATTTACGAGAACCGCTAAAGTTCACCTTCCCAGCACTACTCCATGTCAACACCTGACCCGTTGGGTCGGTGATGCTGACGAGCGTGTTGTTGAAGGTCGCTTTCACATGCGCAACCGCTTGCGGCACGGTGCGTTGCTGGCGCTTCTTCGTGCGAGTTCCAGCTCGCTTCGTTTTCTGTGCATCGGTCGTGGACAAGACTCTACTCCTTACTTCCCGCTCAAGCCGCTAGGCCTATTTTTTCTTGTTCGCCACGGTCTTGCGCTTCCCCTTACGGGTCCGGCAATTCGTGCGTGTCCGCTGCCCGCGCACTGGCAACCCGAGGCGATGACGTAGCCCCCGATAGCTGTGAATCGACTGCAGTCGTTTAATATTATTTTGGATCTGACGTCTCAGGTCACCTTCCACCACATACTCCGCTTGGAGCAGTTGGTTGAGCTTAGCGACTTCATCTTCCGTCAGCTGGGCAGCCCGCTTATTAGGATCGAGGCCTAAGCGCTCGATCACTTCGGTGGCCCTTGCGGGGCCAACCCCGAAAATATAACGCAGGCTGATCTCCAGACGCTTGGCGTCCGGAATATCGATGCCAATAATCCTAGGCATTCTCGTCTACCTCTCCCACCGGGGACCTTCCCCAAGCCACCGGCGAATCTATGTTTGCCTCTACTTAGGTGCGCTCCGGCGGCTTCCACCCTTAAGGCGAAATCCGCAACTCATCGCACCACTCAGCGAGCAGCCCGCCGAGTTTACCATGCACCTTGTTTGCCGCCAACGCCTTAGCGCAGACGGGCCGAACTACGCATAAAACCGTCATACCGCTGCATCACAAGATGACCCTCGATCTGCTTCATGGTATCAAGGACAACCCCAACCATGATCAGTAGACTCGTCCCACCAAAGAACTGACTAATGGTGGGGTCAACCCCAAGAATCTTGGACACAAGGGTCGGTAAAACGGCCACTACCGCCAACGCAATCGCCCCAATGAACGTCACACGACTCATCGTGCCATCCAGGTACTGCTCCGTCGGCTGCCCTTGCCTTACCCCTGGAATGAACGCTCCATTCTTCTTCATCTCCGATGCGATCTGCTCGGGATGGAACGAAATGCCCGTCCAAAAGTAAGTAAAAAATAAAATGAATAGCACGAAAATCGTGGTGTAGACCCAGCTGCCTGGGCTTAACCAACCAGCCATCGAGCTCACCCATCCACCCTGTCCAGCCAGGCCTGCTATGGTCGCAGGCACCATCAAAAACGTACTTGCCATGATGACCGGGATCACACCCGCATAGTTGACCTTAAGAGGAATGTAGGAGGCTCCGCCTGCGGACCCCTCATTTTTACCCACCACACGGCGAGCATATTGGAGGGCGATCTTGCGCTGTCCCTGAATGATCAGGACAGCCGCCACGATGATGCCCACGAACACGCCGCAGAGGACGAGCATGCTGCTGAAGGTTAGCTCACCGATCTCTTGGCTATCGAGGTTGAGCTGCTTCAACATGCTGCCGAAGGTCGTTGGCAGAGAGGACACAATCCCCAGGCCAATGATCAGGCTAATGCCGTTGCCGATCCCGCGCTCTGTGATCTGCTCTCCGATCCACATGAGGACCATCGTCCCACCTGTCATACAGATGGCGGTGGTCAGATAGAAGAGCCATGGGGTCCCCATCCACTCTACCTTTAGCATCGCATCGAAAATGATCCCGGGTCGAGTCTGATTGAACCCAATAACGTAGCGAGCCAGCCAGAAGGACTGGAATAGAGCGAGACCGACGGTGCAATAGCGCGTCAAACGAGTCTGCTTACGGCGACCGGCCTCAGGGTTCTCCTTCATCTCTCTCTGCAATCCAGGAAAGACGATCTTGGACATCTCCAACATAATAGATGAGGTGATGTACGGCATCACACCCAAGGCAAAAATCGTCATCTGGGCAAAGGCGCCACCGCTGAAAATATCCACCAATTGGAAAATGTTCTGTCCACCCCCTGTGGCATAACGAAGGAAAGTCAGAGCTGCTTCAGAATTGATCCCAGGGACTGGAATGAAAGTGCCGATACGGCAGGCTCCTAAGCAGAGGAGCGTGAAAAGAATACGTTTTTTGAGCTCTGGCACATCCCAGATGCGCCTCATCAGGTCGAACATGCAGTCTCACAAGGGTAGGATCTGATCAACTGGGAAAATCCCCCAGCGTCCGTGAGCGGGGCGCCTGCAGCTATGCCGCTGCGCCCCAGGCCCTCGGTACAACTAGTTCATCACCGTGACGGCAATGCCAGCTTGGGAAAGCTTCTCAATAGCTCCCGCGCTCACTGATTGCGCTTCCACAATCACTTTCTTCGTGCAGACACCTTTACCGAGGACTTTCAGACCCTCTGTGTTGGCACCACGGATGATCCCTCGCTCGCGCAGAGTGATTTCGCTCACCACATCACCATCCTGGAACATCTCATGGATGCGATCCAGGTTCAGAATGAAGAGAGGCTTGTCCTGGAACTGCACGTTGCTAAAGCCACGCTTCGGCAACTTACGGTACAAGGGCATCTGCCCACCTTCCCGACCGGCATAAACACGGTATCCAGATCTAGAACCGTAGCCCTTTTGGCCACGAGTCGAAGTCTTACCCCGTCCGCTGCCAACCCCACGCCCTACACGCTGCACGCGTTTACGTACGCGGCTTGTGTCTTCTAACTCATGTAGTACATTCATCATGAGGCCACCTGCTGCCGTGCCCGGCGATTCATATATGCTTCGCGACTGCTTAAACGCTGCAACCCTTCAAAGATGGCGCGCACTTGGTTCACCGGAGTACTCGACCCGATCAACTTCGCAACCACATCCTTCACTCCTGCCAGCTCAAGCACTGATCGCACTTTGCTGCCAGCAATCAAACCCGTACCTGGACGAGCAGGACGCATCATCAGCACGCTACCATCCCACTTGGAGACGATTTCGTGAGGTATGGTTCCCTCATCAAGGACAACCTTGATCAAATTCTTACGGGCAGCCTCTGTACCCTTACGGATCGCATCGGATACTTCGTTCGCCTTAGCGAATCCATATCCCACTTGCCCACGGCAATCCCCAACGAGGATCAGAGCGGAAAAACTGAATTTCCGACCGCCCTTCACGACCTTGGAGGTCCGGTTGATATAGAGGACCTTCTCCTCGAAACCGTCAGAAGGAGACTCCTCACGGCGCTTGTCATTATACTTAGCCATCGCCCATCACCCCTTACTTAGAACCGCAGTCCACCTTCACGGGCGGCATCGGCTAAAGAAGCGATGACACCATGATATTTACTCGCCCCACGGTCAAAAACGACCTCTTGGATGCCTTTCTCCTGCGCAATACGCGCAATCACCTTACCCAGTTCAGTCGCAGCAGTCTTGTTCGAACGTCCGAACGGACCACCACGAAACTCCTTCGAGAAGGTCGTGACTGAACCCAGTGTATAGCCCTGCAGATCATCGATCAGCTGAACTTGAATGTGAGCATTCGTCTTCACCACACACAAACGGGGGCATTCTGCCGTCCCGCGGAGGCGCTTTCGCACGCGCAAAGCACGCTTCAGACGAGTCTCTCGTTTTTTTCTGAGACTACTTTCCATGATCTATATCCCTAGCGCGCCTTACTTGCCCTTGCCGGACTTCCCGGACTTGCCTTCCTTCTTACGCACGAACTCGCCTTCATAGCGAACGCCCTTGCCCTTGTAAGGCTCTGGCTTTCTCTGCTGACGAAGAAGTGCGGCAAACTGACCCACCATCTGACGGTCAGAACCGTTCACCGTGATCGACGTGCTCGTCTTATCTACGGCTACCGTAATCCCAGCGGGGATAGGCAGAATGACGGGATGACTGTACCCCAACTGCATCTCAACTCGCTGGCCCACGACGTTAGCGCGGTAACCCACCCCGATCAGCTGCAGCTTCTTTTCCCATCCCGCAGTCACACCCGTGACCATGTTCTGGATCAGAGCCCTGTAGAGACCGTGAAAGGCACCTACGTTGACCGCTTGATCATCCACACTAGCTGCCTTCACTTGCAGCTCTTGCTCTGCCTGATGGATATCAATGAAATCCATCACCTGCAATTCCAGGTTGCCCTTAGGGCCCTTCACCTGGATGCGATTTCCCTGCTTGCTGACGGCAACGCCGCTAGGCACGGAGATCGGCTTATTTCCGCATCTCGACATAACTCTTTGCTCCCGCCAACTACCAAACTTTACAGAGAAGCTCACCACCAAGGCGCTCCGCAACAGCGCGCTGCCCGGTCATGATGCCTTTTGGTGTGCTCAAAATCGCTATACCCATACGGCCCAGTACACTAGGGATCTCACGAACCCCAACATAAATCCGGCGCCCAGGTGTGCTTACACGCTGCAACCCACGAATCACACTGCGACGTCCTGCCCCATATCTGAGGTGAACGCGAATCACGGTAGCAACACCTTCATCGCGAACGAGGAAGCTGTCAATGAAGCCCACATCTCGCAGCACTTCTAAAAGCGCCACTTTAAGTCGGCTACCGCGTACATCGACAAAGCGATGTTGTGCGTTCGTAGCATTGCGAATGCAGGTCAACAGATCTGCAATTGGATCACTTACGACTGCCATATCCAGATCTCCTTTTAACCTTCAGCCTTGAACGGAAGACCGAGCTGAGCCAACAGCTCTAGACCTTCATCATCCGTACCAGCATTCGTCACAAACGTGATGTTCATCCCTTGCTGGCGCTTAACGCCATCCAAGTTCACTTCGGGGAAGATCTGCTGGTCATTCACGCCTAAGCTGTAGCACCCACGACCATCTCCCTTCCTCTTGAATCCGCGAAAGTCGCGAATTCGAGGGGATACGATGTTGAAGAAACGATCGGCGAAGTCCCACATGCGCACACCGCGCAGTGTCACCATTAACCCAACGACCTGCCCTTCACGTAATTTGAAGTTGCTGATCGCCGTTTTCGCCTTCATTCTTATTGGAAGCTGCCCCGTGAGAGCGGTTAGCTCCTTCACGTGGTCTTCAATGGCGTTCTTGTCCTTCGCTGCCTCAGCGACACCCATACTCACCACAATCTTCTTGAGACCGGGAATGAGCATCGGGTTCGCGTACCCAAATTTCTCCTGCAGAGCCGCTTTGACCTGTTGGAGATAGCGTTGCTTCAATCTTGACATCCTGCCTCTCCCTAGCCCTGCACCGTTGCCTGCGCTTTACGCAGAACACGCCACAGAATCTCCTGTCCATTCGCGACATTCACCAACGAACGGCTGCCATCTTCTCCCACAGAAACGCGGAGCTGCACAGCCTGACCGTCTGCACCTACTAACTGAACGTTGCTCACATGCAGAGGAGCTTCAAACTCCACGCGCTGTCCTGCCACGCCCTCGCTACGAGGTTTCATGTGCCGAATGCGCTTGTTCACACCCTTAATGACCACTCGATCACCACGGAGCGTGACCACTTCGCCACTCTGCCCTTTACTGTTTCCAGCGATCACCTTGACTAGATCGCCTTTGCGAATCCACTGACTCATCTCGCTGCTCCTAAACCACGGCCTGGGCAAGCGAACAGATCTTCGCATAACCAGCATCACGAACCTCACGCGCCACAGGTCCAAAGACCCTGGTCCCACGCGGATTCCCCTTTTCGTCAATCAGCACACAGCTGTTTGTATCGAATGAGAGAAAGCTACCATCGGAGCGTCGCTTGCTCTTGCGCTGACGAACGACTACGAAACGTACCACTTCACCCTTCTTCACTGAGCCTTCAGGTAGAGCCTTCTGCACGGAACCGACACCTTTGTCGCCCACACGCAGATAACGGCTTCCAGAACCCTTCAGCACTCGAAAACATTTTACGACCTTCGCTCCGGTATTGTCGGCCACGATAAGATCGGTCTCTTCTTGGATCATTTCCTGCTCCAGCCTACGGGGCGGTTGCTCACCGCCCGCTCCTCACTTACCCGGCCTGGCCCACGACTCTCCATCGCTTTAGCTTGGAGAAAGGTCGTGTTTCCATTACCGTCACTTGACTACCTACTTCTGGCTGTTCACCTTCAACATGGGCGAACAACTTACGCTTGCGAACGACCACCTTGTCATACTCGGGATGACGCTCACGCCGCTCCACCATCACAACAACGGTCTTGTCCATTTTATTCCCGACCACCACACCACGCAGCGCTCGGCGCTTATTACGCTCTAACATCGCTTCCTCGCGTCTGCTGTTTTTCAGAGATGATCGTGAGTACACGGGCTCTCTGTCTTCGCACATTCCGAGCGAGTGCCGCATTAGCCATGCGACCGTCTCTCATGCGCTGATTGCGCATCTGAAACGATTGTCTCTCCAGCGACGCAGCTAGCATCACCAGATCATCGTGACTCAGTGCACGCAACTCTTGATTCGACTGGATTTCAGCCATGACTACACCTGCTCCACTCGTTCAACAAACCGCGTGGGGACACCCAGCTTCGCCGCTGCTCGGCGCAGCGCCTCTTGTGCCAACTCACGTGGCACATTTCCGACCTCAAAGAGCACGCGTCCCGGTCTAACCGGCGCGCACCAGTGGTCAGGAGCCCCTTTCCCGGATCCCATTCGCACTTCAGCCGGTTTCTTCGTCACCACTTTGTCTGGAAAAATACGAATCCAAACTTTGCCGCGGCGATTGAAGAAGCGGTTGATCGCGATACGGCAAGCTTCGATCTGCGCAGCAGAAATCCACCCGCGACCCAAAACCTGCATCCCGTAGTCCCCGAACTCAACAAAGCATCCTGCTTTGCTCAGTCCAGCCAGACTTCCCTTCTGCTGCTTACGGTATTTAGTTCTCTTTGGTTGAAGTGCCATAACAAACCCCTAAGCCTTAGCAGCGTTGTCTTCGCCACGGTTGATCCAGACTTTCACGCCTATTGACCCATAGGTCGTTTCGGCGCGTCCCATCGCGTAATCAACGTCAGCTTTCAGTGTCTGCAGAGGAACACGTCCCTCCTTATACCACTCCGTACGCGCAATTTCTGCGCCCGCAATACGTCCAGAGATCTGTACTTTGATCCCAGCCGCACCTGCGTCCATTGCAGCCTGCATTGCCTTCTTCAGAACACGACGGAAGGGCAGACGACGCTCGAGCTGACGAGCAATACCATCCGCAACCAACTTCGCATCCGCATCAGGACGCTTGATCTCATCGATCTCCACCCAAACTTCCTGCCCCGTCAGACTGCGGAGTTCCTGCTTGAGTAGATCGATCTCCACACCCTTCTTCCCGATCACTAGACCAGGACGAGCTGTGTGAATTGTGACTTCAATCTTGTCCGCCATCCGGCGAATACTGAAACCACTGGTCCCTGCTGTAGCAGACTTACGCTGAAGAAACTTTCGAATCTCCAAGTCACCGCCAAGTAGACGACCAAATTCCTTCTTGTTGGCGAACCATGTGGAGCGCCACTTTCTTCTCACTACGAGGCGAAAGCCAATCGGAGAGCACTTCTGACCCATGATCTAAACCTCCATGCTCCCAACAACAACCGTGAAGTGGCTCGTGCGCTTAATCACTGGAACAGCACTTCCCTTACTTCTCGCTTTGGATCTCTTCAAACGAGGACCCTCATCGACTCGTACTTCTAGTACCATCAGCTCTTCACGCCGCACATCCTGGTTCTGCAGCACGTTCGCCACAGCACTCTCCAGGGTCTTCCCGATGAGCCGTCCACCTCTCAGCGAACTGAACATCAGTTGAGCACGCGCTTCTTCAAGAGGAAGACCTCGAATAAGATCCGCCGCGAGACGCGCCTTGCGCGGACTGATCCGCACGTATTTCGTTACAGCTTTACCGAATTCCACAGCTCACCTACGACTTACTTGTGGAATGGCCCTTGAACGTCCTCGTAGGAGAAAACTCTCCCAGTCGGTGTCCGACCATATTTTCAGCCACAAAGACCGTCAAAAACTTCCGGCCGTTATGCACCTCAAAGGTGTGCCCCACCATGTCAGGCAGCACCATCGAGCGGCGGCTCCAGGTACGAATCGGCCTTTTGCTGTTCGTCTCTGTGGCCTTCTCTACTTTCCGGCGCAAATGGCCGTCCACGAAGGGTCCTTTCTTCAGCGATCTCGCCATATCTACTTCCTACGATCCTTAATGATGAACCGAGAAGACACCTTACGCTTGCAACGCGTACGGTAGCCCTTCGTCTGCATCGCCCAGGGTGTCTGAGGGATGTAGCCATTATGTTTACCTTCACCACCACCATGAGGGTGGTCGACGGGGTTCATTGCCGTACCGCGCACAGTAGGACGGATACCCATCCAGCGGCGACGACCTGCCTTCCCATCACTACGGAGGTTGTGCTCGGGATTGCTCACCGACCCAAAGGTCGCTCGGCAATTCTCATGCACCACACGCATCTCACCACTAGGCAGACGCAGTGTCACCATCCCATCAGCTTTCGCCATCAGCTGCGCGCTCTGACCAGCAGCCCGCACCATCTTGCCGCCCCGCATAGCCACCAACTCAATGTTGTGGATGGTCGAGCCCAACGGCATCAGGCGCATTTCCATGCTGCAGCCCACTTCAAAGGGAGCCTTAGGACCGGAAGAGACCTGCATCCCTACACGCAACCCTTGAGGGGCTACGATGTAGCGCTTTTCACCGTCTACATAATGAAGCAAAGCCACAAAGGCGGAGCGGTTAGGATCATACTCGATGCTCGCTACTCTCGCTGGGATGCCTTCCTTATCTCTCTTGAAGTCCACCTCTCGGTAGAACTTACGTGCGCCACCACCGCGATGCCGAGTCGTAATACGGCCAGTGTTGTTGCGTCCGTTGCAACGGCGCTTGATCTTCAGTAGGCTAGCTTCGGGCTCGACGCAGCTACGTCGACCCTCTTTGCGCGTCAGCTCTTCACGAGCTTCCAGCAGCAAATGGCGCTGCCCAGGGGTAACAGGACGAAATTTTTTCAGCATGAACCCCTCTTACGCGTTACTCAGATCGTCCAAGACATCGCCGGCACGGAAGGTGACGATGGCCTTCTTAAAGCCGCTCTTCATTCCTTTCCGACCACGTACACGACGCACTTTCGGCTTAGCACAGATCGTATTCACTGCCGTGACCTTCAGTTTGCGATCCGCGTAGATCAGCTCAACTGCTTGAGCGATCTCAACTTTATTCGCATCCGTTGCCACTAGGAACACGGCCTTAGGAGCCTTGCTGCGCTGCTTTGCAGCCAATCTTGTGTTCTCATGTAGAGAACTGATGGCTACTGCCTTCTCAGTCAGGTAGAGACTTTGCACCACTTGATAAGGACTTCTCATGTCGTTTCCCTCTCTTCCTGAAGCACTGCGAGCAGAGCTGCCAGAACGTCTTCCGTGATGACCACATCGTGAGCCACCATCAGATCGTAGGCATTGAGGTTTTGGAAAAGTCCAAACTCAACGCGCTGGATGTTACGGAGGCTTGCTGCCATGTTCGGGAAAGGATGCCCTGGTAGATCGAACGCCACTTGGCCTTCATCCGTGTTGAGCCGAAGAGCCAGCCCTTCAGCTAGAAAGAGCACTCTCTTCCCTGTTAGACCACGAGCACGTAGCCACTGCGCCATCGTGCGAGTCTGAGGCGATTGCAGATCTTCCGACGCCAACACGTGGAGTCGAGCACCCTCTGCCTTCTCGCCCAACAATTGACGAACGACCGCTTGTCGCTCTCTCTTGTTGATGCGTACGTGCTGATCAAACTTTGGACGGGGCCCGAAGACGCGTCCACCACCACGATATTGGGTGGCGGCGATGCAACCTTGGCGCGCATTCCCTGTCCCTTTTTGAGGACGAGGCTTGCGGCTTGTCGCAATGACTTCGGCGCGAGTCTTTGTATTGGCAGACCATTGACGAGCGTTTGCACGCAGCGCCACGATCACATCCTTGACCATTTGTGGGTTGGCGGCGCCCAGCAAAGTTTCCACAGGAAACTCTACGGCTCCGATCTCATTCCCTTGAATGTCGTACTTATGAAGTGTAGCCACTTGGGTGATTCCTCCAGCCTACTTCTTCAACGTTTGCTTTTTCATGGCTGTCGCCACCGTCACCGTCGCACCAATTGCGCCGGGAACTGCTCCCCGCACGATCAACACACGACGTTCCGGATCCACCGCAACTACCCTGAGAGACATGACCGTCTTGGTCTCGTCGCCCATATGGCTAGGTCGGGGGCTCCCCGGAAAGGAGCGACCTGGAGTCGAGCGGTTACCGGTCGAACCCGCATGACGATGGAAGCCAGATCCGTGAGCCGCAGGCCCACCAGCAAATCCGTACTTCTTCATCACGCCTTGGTAACCCTTACCGCGGGAGGTAGCCGTTACGTCGACAAAGCCGACGCCATCGAACTGCTCCACACCGAGCTCCTGCCCCACAGTAAACTGGGAGGCATCCTCCACTTTCACTTCGAAAAGTGCACGGTGGGGCGCTACATTAGCTTTTTTAAAGTGCCCAAGTAATGGCTTAGTAATGCGGCGTTCTGCTGTGCGCGGATCTTTCGTTTCGATCCGATCAAACGCCAGCTGAATCGCCTCATAGCCATCTTGATCACGACGCTTAAGCTGCGTGATCACGTTGGGCTCGATTTGGATGACAGTGCAGGGAATCACATTCCCCTTGTCATCGAAGCGCTGGGTCATCCCGCACTTCTTGCCCTTCAATTGCTTTCTGGTCATCGAGGCCTATGCTCTTTCCCACTATCCCTTAACCAACTCACCTATCGTTGAATCGATAGGGAGCTCTTGACTGTGTCTTTGACACGTACGACTTCGGCCGGCTTTATATCGTTGGGATCCGATAAACACCTGGCCGCCTTCTACTCAGCGGAGCTGAGTCTACTGCAGTGAGAGATCCTGAGATCTTCTTCTGCACTAGAGGACGCCGAGCATAGCATCCGTCCGATTTGGACGCGAGTGGTTTTGTCGGTGAATCGTTCGCCAGCAAAAAGTGGGCCGACGGAGCTCTGTGATGGAGTCCATTTATCTAACCAATCTGCGCAGAGCGCCGTGGGACTTGCAGATTTTTTTGTAGATAGATGACTGCGAGAGCGGTCATCTATTTAGGAAGCAGCCAACTCGGCGGCGGCTTTCTGAGTGTACTCGCCAAGGCATATGCCGGAAGCTGTAGCGACCGAGGGGCAGCGCGACTGGCGCACCGACTGTAGAAGACGCGCCATCGTCATCGCGGTGGCTGAGGCAAGCATCAGATTGCGGGCCCAGGGGGCGGCCAGCTGTTGCGCTACGCTTGCGCCCGCCAGAACCAGCTTTAGGAAATCGCCCCACTGACGGGCTTGGGTTACGGCAGCCCGGGTCGAGTTGATAAGTTGCTGCTTCCGCCACACCCGCCGTTGCCTCTTGGTCACCTTGGCACTGGATGGATCGACAGGAGCGCCTGCCAGCCGGATCTCCTTATGCGGTGATAGGCAGTTCAGCCCAACCGCAATGGCCGAACAAGCGAGGTTGGCGTCGGTCTTCACCCATTCGATCGATCGCAGAGCTGGCCCGGCCACTGCAAGAGCTCCGTGCTTGATCAGACCTAATAGCATCGTTACACTGGCGCAGGTGACGTCCAGCATCTGGTGCACCAGGGACACCTTACTTCTGGTAGTGCGGTGGTCTTCCCTCATCATCCGGCAGAGCTTGGGCACACCGGTCAGTAGGTCAGCCGGCGCTGTGTGCATCCCTCCTGCCATCGAGCCGGTGATCGTCCCCACTTGAGTGATCCAGCGCCCATAGATCCCGCTCATCACGCCACCTAGCCGATCCGCCAGGCTCCCCACTGTGCGCAGTACACCACTCGTCGTCTTCAGCCCCACCTCGCTCGATCCCTGCGACTCGGCCGTTCCATGGTGTGGAGCAGCCGGCTGGTTCGGTTTTCCGTTGGGCAACGAGCGACTTACGGGCTGATCGAACTTGGGCTCTTTAGCTTTCTCAACGGGCAGGTAGTCCGGAGCCAGCAGTTGATATGTTGGGGTCTGTGCCTTTAGATACAGGATCCGCAAGCTACATATGTGATACAGAGCCAGCAAAGCCGTGGTCGCTAAAGCACAGATAGCAGCGGCCCCTGCTGGAACGACCAGCATCCCTGCTAGAGCCAGTGCCGAAAAGACGCTGAGGATAATAAATTTCTTTTGATTCCAAGAGGAGACCACTCGCTTAGCTCGTAGCATTTCCAGTTTACAGTCTCTCCAGGTCCGAGCGCCTGGATCGGACAGCCCCTTGTACATCCAATGACTGATCTTGACTGTCTTCTGTAGGCGACGTAGACGTTCTCTCTGGCAGACCGCAAGCGAAGCAAGGGCTAGTGCTACCAGGCCGGCCACTTGAAGGGCGAGTCCTACCGGACCTAAGGCAAAGGCCGCGAGGCCTATCGCGCTCGAAATACTGAACAGCACGCAGGCGCTCAATTCTAGATGGGCATTGGTCTTTTTGGATGGGGTGAGCTCTCGAGTCAGAAGCTTTTTAGCTGTAAGATAAGCTCCGGCGGTGCTGGATATAAGATCCGTCAGGACATAGCCCGCCATCACAGAGGAGGCAAAGGCGGCAGCACCGGCAAGAGTCCCACCGATGACCCGCGCTGTTTCCCCTGCATGACTCAGCACCCAGCCTAATGCCCGGCTAAGAGTCCCGGCCAGAAAGATCACGGCCTTAGCGTTGGCCGAAGATTTCATGCCGGACTCAAAGCTCTGTAGTCCCGAGGGGGGATCCGCCCGGTAGATCAAACGGGTGGTAGCAGTAGGGCTGTTCGTCATCCTGTCCCTCCCGGTCTAGGATTGAATTAAACTATTTAATCACCTTTTTCTATGAGACACCGACTACCTTCTACTTTCAATACGATTATATCATATTGTAAACATTTAATGAAGTTGTCAAACTAAACTAGCATATACTATATTTTTTACTTTATAAAGACGAAAGGGGGCTCTTGGTGAGGGAAGAACCAAGACGATCGAGGGGAAAAAAGACGCACCTCAATCATTCCCTCCGAAAGATGGACGATTGAGGTGCGTTGCAAGAGCTAGGAGATACTCCAACTCCGACGTTAGGCGATGATTCGACCTTTCACTTCATCAGCTGGCATACGCTGCTGGCGGATGAACTGAAGTAGGCGTGCATAGGTCATACCAAGGCCAGCCACAATCATGGTGAGTCGAACACCGAGCAGTAGACCGGAGAAGTTCTTAAGACCGGCGCTGAATACGTTCACAAACCCGGAGCCAGCAAGCAGCAGCTTCCAGTTATCGCCTGCTACAGTAGCGGTCGTCACAGAGGCGCGTGCTTTATTGAGCGCGGTTTGCCTGTTGTCCGCACCGCGAACGCGGGCTTTAGCCCGTTTCACATCATTTTTAGCCTTCTTCACACCCTCGTTAAGCTGAGCAATGCGCTCGTTCGCCTCAGCCTGATCGTCTACTGGTCCAGCGCCTGGTTCGCCCGGCACCTTATCAAACAGACCCGCTATGTCCTCGAGCCCTTGAGCGTCCTGTAATGCCAAGGTCGCCTGTTCCAACGCCGTTTTGGTCGATACCGTCGCTCTCAGACAAACCGCCTTAGGCGTAGCATAGAAGTTGCGTCCTACCTGGATCGCTGCGGCAGCCAGATCAGACCCACCCTTTACGATCTCCATCCCTCGGAAGATCGGAGCGGTTACAGCAAAGACTCCAGCTTTGACCAATCCCATGGCAACTGCAGAGCCATCGGTCATCACCTTCAAAGTCTGGTGTGTTGCATCTACCTTGTGTTCCTTTAGCACCTTGCCACTGGTCAGTGTCCCAACAAGCTTAGTACTATTTACTAGCAACTCAGCCGGAGCCGGGTTCATCCTACCGGCGATTGAACCGAAGGACTTACTGATGTCACTAGCCAACTTCTGGTAGGTCCCCGTGACAGCGCGGCTGACTTCATATGCTATGCTGCCCACTGTGCCAATGATGCCACGATCGGTCTTCATACCGGCTGCGGTATTGCCCTGGTGCAAACCAAGACCGTTGTTGAACGCGACAAATCTAGAACCCTCTTTTTTAGCGCGAGCTGGATGCGCAGTGACACCACCGTCACCTACCTGTGGCCAACCGGCAAGAACCTGCTCCTTCGTCACCTGGAGGCAATCGCGATCCACTTGCACGTGCTCCGTCTTCGCACTTGTTCTGTTCAGATACTGAATACCAAGACCTAGGGCAAAGAATCCGGCGAGCAAAGGACCCGCTACGGCAGATGCTGTACCAGCCACTACGGGCATGGCCAGCTTAGCCGCCAACACAGCTACACCATGTCCGCCAAGCATCAAGAAGCGCCACTTGCCGAGGCTCGAGGACTGCGCCTTCACGTCCAGCTTCGCGATCTTGCGATCGCGCTCTCCAGCATCGCCGACCGGGTTCTGCCCATACTTGAGGTCAGTGGCCTTCGCGTATTTATGAACCTGACGTTGATATTCGAGTCCAACCAGCGCAAAGGCGCCCAGCACAAGGGCTACAAGAGCCGCCACCTCAATGCCGACCGCTACAGAACCCAGAAGGAACGCAGCCGCGCCCACTCCCTCGGCAAAGGCAAGCGCCCCGTTAGCCGCGGCGGCGACCCAGGCAGCGATCTTCTTCTCATCTGACTTGCCCTCAAGGCGACCCGATAGAACCTTATGACCTGCCACCATCGCACTCGCTGCGGAGCCCAGGAAGTCAGTCAGTGCATAGCCAGCTGTCACGCTGCCCATAAAACCGGCAGCACAGCGGAGAGAGCCGCCAATCGCTTTGCCCGTTTGTCCAGCTGCCTGGAGAGCCCAGCTAGAAGCTTTGAAGAGTTCGCCTGCGAGGTGGAATACGGCTTTGTTGTTGTCAGACTCTCTCATGGTGGCTTCAAATGCCTTCAGCCCACGTGGGACTTCGACATCGAGCACAACCTGGGGTCTAGCGGCGTTGACGTTGTTCATATGCTGCGCTCACTTCCAGAAGGGGTCATCGTTGGATTCGTCCAATAGGACAATCCATGACCCTATGTTCGTGTCTATTGTCGCATAGGATAAATAATTCGCAAAGACTGTGCCAATTTTTAATTAACATCACTCCCCGGCAGGAGGACCCTGCCGGGAAGAAGCCATGTATCTGGCCTAGGAAGCGATGAACTGTTTGACTTCGTCTTTGGAGCGAAGACCGATCATCCGGCCCGCTTCTTTCCCGTCCTGGAGAAGAATCAAGGTAGGGACTGAGGTCAGCCCAAAGCGGGAGCAGATCGCGCCACAGTCATCGATGTTGACCTTGAGGATCTGACATTTGTCGGCCACCTCAGGGGCCAGCTCTTCCAGGATGGGGGTGAGCCTCTTACAGGGCCCGCACCACTCAGCATAGAAGTCGAGCAGCACACGCCCCGACTTGGTCTTTTCTGCGAATTGATGATCGTCGACGTGTTCAATCGCCATGATGCTCCTCTCTACGTACTCTAAAGCTGCCGTGCAGCGCCTGGGAATCCCAAGGATCCCCAACCCCAATAGGCAGCGATCCCTACGGCCACAGCGAGATTCAAACATCTCCGACCATCAACCATAGGGATTCTCACTACGCGATCAGCATACCGACTGGTGAGATCAAGGGGAAGGCCAGATGTCTCCGAGCCAAAGACAAGAGTGTCCTCAGCATGATAGGAGACCTCATCGAGGCTCTTGGTTCCATGTGAACTAAAAAAGAGAGGCGATCTTGGAAGATCTAAGAGGGGGCTCCAGTCATCCCAAATCGTGACGGGAACGTGAAGCCAGTAATCTAGACCTGCTCGACGCAGGTCTCGGTCTTGGATAGAAAACCCCAGTGGGCGCACGAGCACGAGCTCGGCGCCCAAAGCAGCACATGTGCGCACAACATTGCCTGTATTCTGAGGAATCTCAGGACAAACCAGGACAATGCGCACACCACCTCAGGTTAAGCGTCAGCCGCTTCTTCAGCAGGGTGTTCCTGTTCCATCGTGGAGGAGAGATCATCTCCTTCTGGGGCGTCGGCTGGATGAGCATCTACGAGGGTGATCTCAAACACGAGCAGTTGGTTAGGGCCGAGAGTTGAGGAGTTCCCATATCCCAGTTCTGGGTGGATGTAGATGGTGCGCTTGCCGCCCTGCTTCATCCCACTCATACCTTTGGAGAACCCTGACACCACTTCAGCGAGGCCAAGACGAACTGGATCGTTCGGTGCAGAAGCAGAGAAGACCGATCCATCAGCAAATTTACCGACGTACTCAACGAGTACAGGACCAGCTTCGCCGACAGCAGGACCGGAGCCCTCTTCAACATCGAGCACTTGCAGCTTGCCATTCTCCAGAGTGACCACACCTGGCTTCTGTGCGTTCACAGCCAGAAACTCTTCGGCCGTCTGAAGGTTCTTGTCAGCCATCTGCTTGTAGGCTCTCTCTTGAAGGAGGGCCAATTGCTTGGCGTATTCAACTTCCTGCATCGGAGCTTCTCTTCCAGCCACTCCAGAGCGAATGCCCTCGATGACACGATCCACATCAAATTGGAACGGAGGTTGGTTGAGGTTATGGCCAATGAGCCAGCCAAGCTCTTCGGAGAGGCGTGGCATATCAATTTGTGTCTCGGCAGCCACGGCATCTTGTGCAGGCGCTTCTTCAGCCTGAACAGTATAGGCGTGGGTCATACCAAGTAGCGCCAACGACAAAAGGAGGCGTGTGAGCATACTGAATGGTCTCCCTATTGAGAGGGCCGCCACACGCACCCCCCATATCTGGAGATAGGGCCGTCATGGCGAAGCCGATGTTTGATGGAACAGAAGGTAGCATAAAGCTGCTCGCTTGGACAGCCCCCGGTTCAATTCCGTGTACGAACCGGGTGAAAGGCGATCTTTCCGGACCTCGAAAGGGCAAGTAGCGGCGCGATCTTCCCTTCAGGTCCCTACATCCCTGCAGTAGGGATAGAGACTCTTTCGATCGTCTTCAACAGACCTGGCAGAGCCGTGAGGGAGACGGTGGTCTGCTCACCAGCGCTCATGTCGCGCCAGGTGATCGCCCGCTGCTGCCGTTCCTCGTCTCCGATAAGGAGCACGTATGGGATACCAGCTTCAGCGGCTTTGGCTAGTGCGGTTTTGAGCTTACGAGATTCCGGCTGCCACTCGGTGGCCAACCCAGCCCTTCGACACAGGCCCGCCACTTCCATGCTCATCACAGAAGCTTCGGGATCGATGCTGACGATCAGGATATCCACCCTCGGCTTAGCAGAGGGCAGTCCTGGCCCCTGAGCCAACACTGATAACAGTCGCTCAATGCCTATCCCAAACCCAGCACCTGGCATAGGAGGCCCACCCAGCTCGTGTACGAGGTGGTCATATCGCCCGCCCCCGCCTAGGCTAGATTGGGCTCCAATGCCACTGGCTACGATCTCCCACACGGTGTGGGTGTAATAGTCAAAACCGCGCACCAATTGGGGGCTCACACAATAGGGTACGTGAAGCGCAGTGAGCAGGTCGGTCACTCTTTGAAATCTGCCTTGAGACTCGTTGGAGGCCACCTCGAGTAGTTGAGGAAGAGCCGCCACCAGCTCTTGATCGCCTGGATGTTTAGAATCGAGAATCCGCAAAGGATTTTTCAAGAGACGTTCTTGGCTTTCAGGGCTCAGCTGACTCTGTTTGGGTTGAAGAGCATCGAGAAGGACCTGACGATACTTCTGGCGGTCCTCGGCCGTTCCAATGCTGTTGATGCACACTTTGAGATCACCAAGACCCAATGTCGACATGATGTCCCACATCATGCGGATCAATTCGACCTCCGCCTCAGGCGCACTGCTTCCAAACCACTCCGCCCCGAATTGGGCATGCTGTCGGAATCGTCCCGCCTGAGGCCTCTCATAGCGAAACATCGGTTCGATGTAATAGACACGGGCGGTCGCTCCCGGTTGCAGTCGACCTCCCTCCAGCAGAGCTCGAATACAGGGCGCTGTCCCCTCCGGTCGCAAAGTCATCGAACGTCCACCGCGATCCTCAAAGGTGTACATCTCCTTACCCACGATATCGGTCACCTCACCTACAGCTCGTTGAAAAAGCTCGGTCGACTCAAAGAGAGGGGTGCGGATCTCGCCAAAGCCATAACGCTTGGCCCATTCATGCAGGTGTCGCTCTAAGAAATGCCACGACCCGGAATTCGTCCAGGGTTCCTTAGCCTGAGCCGGGTCTTCTAATCGACTCGGCAATACATCATAGGTGCCCTTAGGCGCCTGAAATCGAGGGGCCATGTTCGCCTCTTAGCAAAAGAAAATGAACCTCCATTGTGGCCTCTTCTGGTACATGCTGTCCAAAAAAGAGATCTGTGCAGTTCTGACCGTCAGGCTGTGTGGCAACTGCTTCTATATGCGACGCGTCGTGTAACTGCACCGTAAGATACGGAGTGGATCTGTATTGCAAAACCTTTGTATACTCCCGAAAAAGAGCGTCATCGCACGTGGGTCGGCAGTGCCCGACCGAGGCCCTGATCTAGCCGCCGCCTCATCTCCGTTGCACATGTTTAGATGGCGCTCCCTCGAGTGCAGGTCTCTTTTCCCAAAAGAAGGGGTCCGCGTCGGAGCATGAATGAATATTCAGTTCTCTCCACTCTCGCCACAGAACCGGGTGACCCCTGCGGACCCAGTGAAGCGAGTGGAAGGCGCCGGGCAGGCCCCTGAGCACAAAAGCCCTACACCTCGGACCCCTTCCCAACGCACACGTTCTCTTATTTGGACTGCGCTAGCACGGGAAGCCATACCATTCCTGTCAGGCAGGGGGCCATGGGGGCTCTCCTTTGAAGAACTGACTGAGAACAAGGAGATTCTGGCCAAAATTCGCGAGTTAGTTGGGCTCTTTTTCACGATGACTCGGCGAGATTGCAGCAGTGAACCCGCCTTCCTAGCGCGATTTGCTGGCCAGTGGAAATTGCTCAAGGATCTAGAGCACCTAGCGATGGAAGCTGGACACCCGCACGGGGCGGGGCTCGTTACCCGAGTTGAGGGACTGCTATCCAGTTATCCACCCGGAGATGAATTTCATCTTGCCTACTACCTGAGTCTTTCGGCGGGAGAGGATTGGTTCCCGATGCCCTTCCTTCTTTTGGTGAGAGAGCTGCATCTTGAGATGCAAGACGATCCCAAGCAGGCTCATCTCACTCTATGGATACGCGCGCTCTGCCGCATGCTACGCGATTGGTATAGCGAGACGGTGATCGAGCGAGCCGTGGAAGCCTGCCTCGTGCACTAGCCATTCGGCTTGGTAGCTAGACCGGACCCGGTGCCGGTGAGATCTCCCAAGGATCTTGAGGCGACAGTTCCCAAGAGAACGCTTCCTGAGCTCCAATATTGGTCAGCGCATCCCACAAGTTCTTCTCTAGCTGACGATCCGGAAAGGCTTGTAAAGCCAGATGGGGCAGATGGGTCAACCGATGGATGAGTTGCGCCAGATGAGTTTCATCACCTTGCGCTACCTGCCTGAGGGGCCAGGTGAACCCACAATACCGTTTAGCGTTGTAGAGGTACTCCGGTTGAAGGCCACCGCGTTCCAGCCGTTTTGGCAGAAGAAGCCCAGCCTCTACAGAGAATCGATCCCAGGGCAAGGAAGTGACGTCATGACCCGACTCGAGCTCTAATATGGGTCGAAAGGGTTCGCAGGAGATCTGTGTAGAGGCAACGCCGATCCACTCCAGAACCCTTGGTGGTGTGACGACCGCGGAGATCCGTAGAGCACCCGCGGCCGATGCATCAAGGGAGTAGATCATGGGAGCTGTCTTAGACTCATGGGCCCGTAGATCAACCGGCAAGATGCGATCCAACCACTGCTCTCTGATCGACTCCTGGTAGAAGGCTGCCATGGGATCCCCCTGACCGTAGCAGGCCTCGGCCAGCATGGCCATAGCAGTGTCTGCTACACCTACAGAAGTCGTGGTAATGAGCTGTTGGTATCGGTACCACTCGAGGCCAACCCCTAGGCCAACCAGACTCAAGGCACCTAGGGCCAGAGCGGCCGCCTGCATAATCCAACGAGGCCGTTCGCCTTGCCTCGGAACATCAACAGTAGGCTGCGGAATCGCTCCATCCGACAGCATGGAGATCGGGAGTGAACCATAGTAGAGCACTTTTCCTGGGACCAGAAATGCCTCACGCTGTCCCACATTCTTTCCGTCATGGAGTTGGGGAGGGAGATCCGAGCAATCCACGAGGTGGAGATCATTTTCCCGCGCATGGATCAGAAGATGGGCCTGCGGCATAGGGAGCTCTACATCCACATGTGGAAGAAAGGCGTCCCCTACTCTCAGAAGGGCACCTCGTGGAATAGGGTAACGCCCTAGGCTGCCGATCTGAATCGAGAAACTGTCCATATGACCTCCTCCGGCATCGTATCGTGCGGCACCAATCTCCTCAATCGAACGATAGTTGACATCGAACTGAACGGAAGCCTAAATAGCGGTCGACGCGCCGGTTCGGCCTCCAAAACCGGCCGCGCGGAAATTGGCGGTTCTCCTCTATGCTTTGGCCACCAAGACGATTGGAATCATCCATGTTGCCCCCTTGTGGTGCGACGGCCTGTTCTATAGAGATCGGAACGACCGTTGATCACGACAAGATGGATCTGCAGTGGGGTAAGGAGACGGTGAAGTCCAGATGAGTGTTTTAGATTTTTTGAAGCCGCCCTCCGCCGCCCCTCCTATCGCCGATGCTGGTACCGTGCAGCAGCAGTACCGCTACTGGAGATGGCGCGTCTTCTACTCGATGTACATCGGGTATGCATTCTACTATTTCACGCGGAAGAGCTACACCTTCGCGATGCCATCCTTGATGGCGGATCTTGGGTTTACGAAGGCCGATCTTGGCGCGCTAGGGAGCGTGATGGCCATTACCTATGGCCTCAGTAAATTCCTGAGCGGTATTCAGAGCGACCGCTCCAATCCTCGCTACTTCATGAGTATAGGATTGATCCTTACTGGACTCGCCAACATCTGCTTTGGATACTCCTCTTCGCTTCTGCTCTTTGCTCTCTTCTGGGGCATCAACGGCTGGTTCCAAGGGTGGGGCTGGCCGCCCTGTGCCAAGCTACTGACCCACTGGTATGGCCAGGCAGAGCGCGGGACCTGGTGGGGCATCTGGAACACCAGCCATAATGTGGGCGGGGCGCTGATTCCTATTCTAGCCACCTACTGTGCCGCAAAATGGGGCTGGAGATCGGCCATGATGGTGCCTGGCATCATCTGCTTGATCGGCGGTGTCTTTCTCATGAATCGCCTGACCGACACACCAAAGGCAGTTGGGCTTCCCTCCATTGAGAAATTTCGAGGCGAAGCGGCGGATGAGCCCGAAACTACGTCTTTGCCCCCTCCGAGTGCTAGAGAGATCCTGTTTAAGCTGGTCTTGAGCAACGGCTACCTCTGGATCTTGGGACTCGCCTACTTCTTCGTCTATGCAGTCCGGACGGCCGTAAACGATTGGTCTGTTTTGTTCTTCGTGGAGCATCGGAACTACACCCTGCTTGCCGCTGGTACCTGTATTTTTTGGTTCGAAGCAGGAGGCTTTTGCGGCTCCCTAGCGGCAGGCTGGTTGTCTGACCGACTCTTTGCAGGGCGAAGAGGTCCTATCAACGTACTCTTTTGCCTTGGGGTCTCGCTTGCGGTGGGCTTGCTCTGGTTTGTACCTGCTGGATGGGCTCTGGTCGACTCTCTTCTGATGTTTGTCATCGGCTTCTTGATCTTTGGCCCTCAGATGCTAATCGGGGTGGCGGCGGCGGAGCTCTCGCACAAATCGACCGCCGGATCGGCCACTGGGTTCATTGGATGGATCGGCTACTTAGGAGCTGCTGGGGCGGGCTATCCGATGGGGCTGATGATGCAGCATTGGGGGTGGGAGTCCTACTATATTGCTCTCGTCGTCTGTGGGATCAGCAGCGTCCTACTGCTCGCGCCTCTGTGGTCGACTCGGGCAGCATCCCGCTCGCTCCCCTCAGCTTAAGGCGTCGCAGCAGTCTACCGAACGCCACATGCCAAAATCACATGGCGTTCGGTAGACTGCTCTATTCAACGGGTTGATTCGATTGGCAGCATACGTTCCTCTCCACACTCGCTCGCAATACTCGATCCTTGAGGCTGCGGCTCCGATCAAAGGTCTGGCTGCTCGCGCTAAGCAGGAGAACCTTCCTGCCCTGGGGCTGACCGATCGCGGGAACCTCTATGGGGCGGTCGATTTCTATAGGTCCTGCACGGAGTATGGCATCAAGCCGCTGATCGGCTGCGAGCTCTTTGTCGCTCCAGGCTCTCGTACAGAGAAGCGTCGCATTCCAGGGCAACGAGTCGCCTATCCCCTGATCGTCTTGGCCATGAACAGCACAGGCTATAGGAACCTGTGCCGTCTCTCTTCCAAGGGTTTTCTGGAAGGCTTCTATTACATTCCTAGAGTGGATCGAGAGCTACTGACCCGATACAACGAGGGCCTTTTAGTCCTGTCTGGCTCCACTGAGGGGCTCCTCTCTCAACTCCTGCTCCAGGGGAATCCAGAGACGGTGGCGGAGGAGCTGCGCTTTTTACAGCAGACCTTCAACGATCGACTCTATATCCAGCTCAGCCGATCTCCGATGTCCCCCGTGGAACAGGAAGAGGATCGCATGGGCGATGAGCCATGGGTCCTGCAGCAACTGCAGAGTGCCATGGCGCAACAGGAGCAGGCCAATCAGCGGCTCTGTGAACTCGCTCAAGCGCATGCACTTCCTCTGGTCGCCACACATGAGGTCCTCTATTTGGACCGACCAGATTGGCGAGCTCAGGAGGTTTTGCTGAATGTGCTTTCTGGGGAACCCTGTGAGATTTGGGAGCGCGATTCCCAGGGGCAGCCCAAGCAGCTGATCCCCAATCCCAAGCGTGAAACACGTGCAAGCCACGCTCACCACTTTCTATCTACTGAGCAGATGGTCGCTCTCTATGCCGATCATCCGGGGGCCCTTGCACAAACCCTCGAGATCGCTGAGCGCTGTGATCTCACTCTAGACTTCAAGACGAAGCACTACCCTGTCTTTGTTCCTCCAGAGCTGCAGAAGAGATCGTTTAAGGAAGAGGAGCGTAAGGAGGCCGCAGCGGTTTACCTGCGTGAGATGTGCCAGGTAGCGATCTCTAAAAAATATACAGGGGCCCGCCTGCAGGCTTTGCAGGAGAAATTTCCTGGGCAGGATCCCTTGGACCTGGTCCAACAGCGCCTGAACTATGAACTAGACCTGATCATAGCCAAGGAGCTGGGAGACTACCTGCTCATCGTGTTTGATATCTTGGACTGGGCCAAAAAGAAGGGCATTCCGGTAGGTCCTGGTCGCGGATCGGGTGCTGGCTCGATCATCTGCTATCTTCTAGGGATCACAGAGATCGAGCCTCTGAGGTTTGATCTCTTCTTCGAACGATTCATCAATCCAGAACGTCTCTCCTATCCCGATATCGACGTCGATATCTGCATGGCGCGTCGATCGGAAGTGATCGACTACGTGGTGCAGAGATATGGCTCTGAAAACGTCGCACAGATCATCACCTTTGGGACGATCAAGGCAAAGATGGCCGTCAAGGATGTAGGCCGTGTGCTGAGCATCCCTCTGACCAAAGTGAACACCATTGCCAAATTGATTCCGGAGGACCCTCAGATCACATTGGAGGGCGCTCTTGAACAAGACCCCGACCTTCGTCAGCTCTATGAGACCGATGCGGAGACACAGCGGATCATCGATCTTGGCCGCAAGATCGAGGGAGCGATACGCAGTACAGGTGTACATGCAGCGGGCATCATCATCTCTGGTGGGGTCACCACCGATTTCATTCCCATTTGCAATGCCAAGGATTCCGATCTGCCCGTCACGCAGTATGCGATGAAGCCCGTAGAAGCGGTCGGCATGCTGAAGATGGACCTCCTGGGACTGAAGACACTGACCTGCATCCAGATTGCCTGTGAGTCGATCCAGCAGAGCCATCAACTGACCTTAGATTGGCTGAATCTCCCTCTAGACGATGAGAAGACTTTTGCTCTTCTCAATCAGGGTCGGACGATGGGGATTTTCCAGCTGGAAAGTGGTGGAATGCAGGACCTAGCCCGTCAGCTGCACCTCGACCGTTTTGAGGAGATCATTGCCGTTCTCTCTCTCTATCGCCCAGGCCCCATGGAGATGATCCCCAGCTTCATCCGACGTAAGCATGGGAAAGAGCCCATTGACTATGACCATCCCGAGATGGAGGAGATCCTCAAAGAGACCTACGGGATCATGGTATACCAAGAGCAGGTGATGCAGATCGCTCAGAGGCTAGCGTGCTACTCCCTTGGTGAGGGCGACGTGCTACGCCGAGCCATGGGTAAAAAGGATAAAGAGGAGATGGCGCGTCAACGCCAGAAGTTCCTCACAGGAGCCCAAGAGCATGGGCTAATCCTGGAAACTGCCTCCCTCATCTTCGACAAGATGGAGCGCTTTGCCGCGTACGGGTTCAACAAGTCACATGCTGCGGCCTATAGCATGGTCTGCTATGTGACCGCCTATCTGAAGGCCAACTATCCAGGCCACTGGATGGC
>JBMOFD010000017.1:0-28296 GCA_049314435.1 Chlamydiia bacterium
ACCAAGAGGCTTTCCCTTGTTGAGGTAGAGAAGCATTTTGGTGACCATAAATCAGTTGGAGATCATGTCTGCGAAATGAGCTGGGTGAATGGGCGTCGTCTCTATCACGCGTTCATACCACCTTCCCAGGTGTTGCTACGATTAGGGGAAATAAAAATGGCCAAGACAAAGACATCCGCAGAGCGAAAAAAGTCCTCAGCACCTACACCAGTCTTGAAACTTAGGGCCGATGCGCCTGTAAAACAGTTTCACGCAACCAAGAAGCTTGCTGATGAGGATTTTATTGCAAAAGCAATGTGGGACTGCCTGAAGAATAACGATCCAGAAGGCGTTATGGAGATCCTCGAAGCTCATTTGGAGGCTGTAAGCCGCCTGAAGCTGGCAAAGGATGGGAATATTCCACGAGCAACGCTTTACCATGCGCTATCCAGCCGAAATCCAACGTTGCGAACGCTAGCTAAGATCGTTCACGCTGCAGCTTAGCCGCGACTAACGCGTGGTCGTCACGGAACTGCCCGTCAATTCTTGCCATTCGAACCTTCTGCGACTCGCATGCTCCGATACGCTAAGGCGATGCAGGTGGATTGGCTGGACTGTGCTGCGTGAGATAGTCGTAGAGATCTCTCTCCGACATGATCAGCATGGCCCGATCCCCCTCGGTCAGAGGCGAGGCCGCCTCTAGGATCTCTTCAGCTCCAACTCCTGGAAGACTCACCGCGGCGATTCCCTGACGAAGCGGCTGCGTCCGCAGGAGAAGGCGTAGACCCGCGTAGTAGTCGCAGTGGCTATAGCCCTCCTCCTCCACACGAAAGTAGATGAGGTCGCGCTCAAAGAGCATCGTCTGCACGGCAAAGTAAAGACCGAGACTCTGACCAGGCGGGTGGCCTAGAAGCGCTTCAAGCTCCAGCAGATCCCTAGGTCGATAGGGTATGTGTAGGTCTCCTCGAGATGCTTCCCCAAAGACCACCACGCGTGGACGCATGACCCCTCCTGCTCCGACCCATCCAACCTTATTAGATAAATATAATTTGAGAAAGGATGGGGAGCAAGAGGACTGCTATCTAGTTGAGGCGAAGTCCAATCCGGCATAGCGGGCTTGAGCTCCGAGAGCATCTTCGATCTCGAGGAGCCTGTTGTATTTGGCGATACGTTCGGAGCGGGAGAGGGATCCCGTCTTGATCTGGCCGGCTGAAGTCCCCACGGTAAGATCAGCAATGAAGGTGTCTTCGGTCTCTCCACTGCGATGGGAGATGACCGCATTCCATCCATGATTTTGAGTCATATGGATCGCCTCGAGCGTCTCGGAGAGAGTGCCGATCTGGTTCAGCTTGATAAGGACGGCATTGGCGGCGTGTTCACGGATGCCTTTCTGGATGAACTCAGGATTGGTGACGAAAATGTCATCGCCCACGATCTGCACACGAGAGCCAAGCTCCTTGGTGAGGAGCTGCCAGCCGGCCCAGTCTGCCTCATCGAGTCCGTCCTCGATGGAGTGGATCGGGTACTGCTGGGTCAGACGGGCGAGGTAGCCGACCTGTTCCTCGGAGGTGAACTTCTGCACTGAGCCTCCGGCTGCCTGGCGCTTCTTGTAGACATAGCTTTGGCTGGCTTCGTCGTAGAACTCACTTGCGGCGCAGTCGAGCGCTAAGGAGATCTGTGTGCCCGCTGTGTAGCCTGCCTTGCCGATCGCCTCAAGGATGATGTCCAAGGCTTCTTCAGAGGAACGAATGGCTGGAGCAAAGCCCCCCTCATCCCCTAATCCGGTCGAGAGACCACGAGCCTTCAATAGGCCCTTGAGTGTGTGAAACACCTCGGAACCCCATCGGAGAGCTTCACGGAAGTTAGGTGCTCCAACGGGACAGATCATGAACTCTTGGAAGTCCAGGCCATTGTCGGCGTGGGCTCCACCATTCATGATGTTCATCATGGGAACGGGTAGGAGGTGGGTGTCACACCCGCCCAGGTAGCGATAGAGGGGCTCTTGGCGGGTCTGAGCTGCGGCTCTCGCGCAGGCCATGCTGACGCCCAGAATGGCATTTGCTCCTAGACGCTGTTTGTTGGGGGTCCCATCAAGGTCGCGCATTAGCTGGTCGATGCGGAGCTGCTGATCGACGGGAATGCCCTTCAATGCATCCTGAAGGACGTTGTTCACATGTTGCACGGCAAGGCGCACGCCCTTGCCGCCGTAGCGGTTCTTGTCACCATCGCGGAGCTCATGAGCTTCATGGGCCCCAGTCGATGCGCCGGAGGGGACCTTCGCGACTCCGGTGATGCCATCTTGGGTCGTGAGAGTCACCTGCACTGTGGGGAGCCCGCGTGAGTCTAAGATCTCGAGTGCATGAAGGGTTGCTATGGCGTGCATGGTGGTCTCCTAGTCTGCAGCCTAGCAGAAATTGGGCCAGCTTCAAACCTCCCATACTTATGGATCGCCAGATCCGCTCGATGGCAAGCCTATCGATCGAGTATCCTGCATCCCATATAGGTGGTCCGGAGGATGGAATCCTCCGGCTGAGGTTTGGAGCGGAGCTCCAAGAAAGAACAAGGAGCACACTGTGGATCTCTATCTAGAGGGCCCGTTTGAGGTGGTCAAGCGGTTGCAGGAAGCTGGCTTTGAGGCTCTCTATGCCGGTGGGTGTGTGCGAGACTTCCTCCTGGGACGTCGCTCTACCGATGTTGATGTGGCCACCCAGGCGACTCCCGACCAAGTCATGCAGCTCTTCCCCAAGACCGTACCGGTCGGGGTTTCCTTTGGTGTTGTGATTGTGGTCATGGAGGGCGAGCCGATCGAGGTGGCGACCTTCCGCAAAGAAGAGGGCTATGAGGATGGGCGCCATCCAGATCACGTCACCTGGGCTGATGCGCGGATGGATGCCGAGCGCAGAGACTTCACCGTCAATGGTATGTTCTACGATCCGATCAAGGAGCAGCTGCTGGATTTTGTGGGTGGTCGGGAGGATCTGAAGGCTAGGCTGATCCGCGCCATTGGGGATCCTGCGGCACGTTTTCGAGAAGATCACCTGCGCCTGCTGCGTGCGGTGCGATTTGCTGTGCAGCTAGGGTTCGAGCTGGAACCGAGTACACGGACGGCCATCATCGACCTGAAGGATCTCCTTAAGGAGGGTGTGAGCGTTGAGCGGATCATGCAGGAGCTGCAGAAGATGCAGGCTCGAGGAGTGCTTCTTCAGGGATTCCAACTCATGCAAGAGCTGGGTCTGCTGCAGGTCATCTTTCCAGAGGTGGAGAAGCCTCTGCCGCCTCTGCCTGATGACCTGCCCGTAATCTTGCAGATCTGCGCCTTGCATCGACACCTAGGTCCCTTGCGATGGTTGATGCTACCGATCGAACTCAAGCTCAGTGGGGAAGAGCGTCGTATGACCGAAACGCTCGCAGCGTTTGATGATGCACTGCGTAGTCCTACTCTGGAGCTTGTCGACTGGGCTCACCTTCTCGCGCGGCCCTGGGCGGATGAGTGCTTAGAGGCGCTCTTCGCATGGGGAGGCCCCTATACGTACACGCAGAGAGAGATCGTTGAGCTGATGGAGACTCTTGCTGAGGCGGTCACACGCATTGAATTGGGTACACCTCTTGTCTCTGCCGCTGATCTGGCCATGCATGGCGTGGCTCCCGGCCCCCAGATGGGACATCTTCTTAGGAAGGCGGAGCGTATTGCGATTGAACAGGAGCTCACCTCGAAAGAGGAGATTTTGGCACAGCTCCCGCTGAGAGCTCCTCCAGCCCAAGGATAATGCGTCGAGAAGCCCTATTCCACCTCCTCCATATAGGGGGTCAGGGGGACGCAGTCCCCCTGCGGGGGTAGGGGGGCGGAGCCCCCTGGCCTATTCCGTTTCTACAGTACGGCGCAGCACCACGAAGGTGAGGTCATCGTACTGAGCGGCTGACTGGGCGAACGCTTGGACGCTGGCGGAGATCGCTTCGGAGATGTCGTCGGCCGATCGGTTCGTCTGTTTCAAGAGGAGTTCCCAGAGTCTGGCCTCGCCATAGAACTCCCCTTGTGGATTGGGCTGTTCGATCAACCCATCGGTGTAGATCACGAGCGATTCCCCTGGAGCGAGAGTCGTTTCGGAGGATCGGTAAGGGTAGTTACGGTCGACACCTAGGGCGAGTCCGGGAGTGGAGAGTTTGTCGAGGGCACCATCTTTTCGGATGATGATCGCGAGTGGATGCCCAGCGGAGATGTAGCGTAGAGCGCCTGTTTTTGGGTGGAAGTAGCCCATCCAGGCTGTGACAAAGTAGCCGCTATCCTGGGTATCCCAGCAGAGCAGACGGTTGACGCGATCGACGACCTGGTCGAAGGAGGTCGCTTCGTAGGAGAAGGCGCGGTAGAGAGCTCGATAGGAGATGGAGTAGAGGCAGGCGGCTAAGCCTTTTCCGGAGACGTCGGCGATCGTGATCGTCATGCCCTCTTCCCCCGTGTCGGCTCGGTGACCCACGAAGTCATAGAAGTCACCTCCCACATCTTTGGCGGCTTGGTAGTAGGCGGCTAGCTCCACTCCCCCAACGCGGAGATGCCGGGAGGGGAGAAGGGCGTTCTGGATCTCTTTGCCCAGAGTGAGCTCGTGGGCGAGACCCTCTTTGAGGGCTTTTTCGTGAACGACCTGAGCCTGGGCCTGATTGAAGTGGTCGAGCATCTCATTGAACGAGCGGTACACTTCGTTCATCTCGAAGCCCCACGATGAGGGCTTGAGCCGTACGCTCAGGTCTCCAGCAGCCACCTCCTCCATGCCCTGCAAGAGACGATCGATCGGGCGCGCAAGCCGCTTGGTGAGGAACCACGCAGCGGCACAGCAGAGGATGAGCAGGGAGACCAGGACCCAGGCAAGCAGCTGGATCTGCTGATCGACGCGCTGACGAATCGGATCATGCTGGGGTGGATAGGAGACAATGAAGAAGTTCGCATTGTCGGGCTGCTCCCCGATCGCCAGCTGCTGGGAATCTTGCTGGTGTCTCCAGATCGAGCGGCCACTCTGCTGCTCGACCTGCCAATCAGCACGCGAGGCGGCCACTTTCACAGGAGACCAGGGCCCGACCTTCTGTAAATAGGAGGTGAGATGTTCCTGGGGAATCGCGAGGGCGGGGATCTGGCCTGGGGTGGTGGACTGGCCAAGAATGAGAACCCAAGACTGGATCAACTGGGCTGGGATCGATAGGTTCTGGACGGGGGTGCCCTTGAGGGGAACCGGTCCCTCCAGGATCGTGGATCCTTGAGGAGTCGATTGGATGATGACCCAGGTCATGCCTGCGGAGAACTGGGAGAGGTCTCCTCCATCCATGCAGACGCTCTTGTGTGACAGGAGATCGACAAGGGCGAGGCGATCGCTCGTCCAGGCTTGCATCACACCCATCCGCTCATCAGAGATGGAGGAGAGCGCCTGGATGGGAGCATACATCAGTGCTTCCGAGAGTTCATAGAAGAGCCAGCCCGACTGGAGGATGAGCGGAGTCATGAGGGTCATTCCGAAGACCGCTAACATCCGGACACTCAACCGACTCCAACCGCGCATTCGACGACCTGCTATACTGTTTGTGTGCAAAACTTACTCTCTAGCCCCGATCATCCATTCGTCAAGAGATGGGTCCGTCTGCGTCTCGACCGAAAGAGTCGAGTACAAGAGGGAGCCTGCCTGCTCACCTCCCCACGGGAGATCCTGGAGGTTGGCCAGCATGGTGCCCTGCTCGTCCTGATCAGCACACCTGACACACCGCTCGATGAATTTGCCCCGTTTGAGGCACGCAGACACGTGCTGGTGACGCCGCAGCTCATGGCGAAGATCACAGGACTGGCGGCCCCTGTGGGTGTAGCGGCTGAGGTGGCTCTGCCCAAGCCGGGGACTGATCTGGGTCGATGGCCTCTTATCCTCGATGGCGTCTCCGATCCTGGGAATGTGGGATCTCTCCTGCGCACCGCATTGGCGCTCGGTTGGAGTTCTGCTGTGCTTCTGCCTGGTACTGCTGATCCGTTCAATGAGAAGACATTACGGGCTTCGAAGGGAGCGGCCTTCCGCCTTCCTTTGCTACAGAGAACGGCCGAGCAATTGGTCGAAGAGATGGCGAACAAGGGGCTGCCTCTCTGCATCGCCGATATGGAGGGAGAAGCTCCAAAGTCGCAGCGCCCCAATGGGTGCGGCCTGCTCCTTGGGCATGAGACGCGAGGAGTTCAGCACTGGAAAGCTGGGATGCGCGTCCATGTTCCACAAAGCGGTGAGATTGAGTCCTTGAATGTGGCGGTGGCAGGGGGGATCCTGATGGCCTCACTGCGAGGAGTAGTCTGATGGAGTGGGAGTGGGAACCATCGAGGAAGGACAATAAGAAGGAGCGCAAATCCGCCCAAGCTGGCGATCGCTCACGATTCAAGAAGACCGACCTCGATAAGAAGAAGGAGGTTCCCATCCCGGAGGACCTGCCACGGGGACGCGTCACCTGTGTGCGTTCCGATGAGGTCGATGTCCTCCTCGAGGGAGGCAAGGTGATTCGCTGCACAGTTCGCGGGGGGCTTCGGAAAGAGGACAGCGTCAACAAACGGGTCGTCGTAGTGGGCGACTGGATACGGTACGCTCCTGGTGAGGAGACCACTGGGACCATCATGGCGGTGGAGCCTCGTGCGACGACATTGACTCGAGCTGAGCACTTCCTGAGGCGCAAGCGCCAGGTGGTTGCCGCCAACATCGATCAAGTCGCGATCGTGATGTCGGTGGGGATTCCTGCTCTCAAACCGGCTCTGATCGACCGTTTTCTCATTGCGGCCGACAAGGGTGGATTACGTCCCCTTCTTCTCTTCACAAAGGTCGACCTGGTCAAAGATTACCCAGATCAAGCGGAACTCCTAGCAGAACTCGTGGGGCTCTACCGTGGCTTAGGGGTCGCTGTTGTGGAGTGGAGCATGGAGGGTCATATGGGGTTGGACCAGCTCCTGAAAGAGCTCCAGGGACGTACCACCGTCTTTTCAGGTCAGTCTGGGGTAGGCAAGTCCTCGATCATCAGCATGCTGACAGGGCGCGAGCTGCGCACCGCTTCGATCATTGAGGCGACTCGTAAGGGACAGCATACGACGTCGCAAGCGCAGATGATCTCTCTCCCTCTTGGCGGATCGGTGATCGACACCCCAGGACTCAGGAGCTTTGGTGTGTGGGCTCTTGGACCTGAGGAGGTACAGAGCTACTTCCCTGAGATCGTTGAAGCCGCTCAGAGCTGTCGCTACCGCGATTGCACGCATAGTGTTGAGCCTGACTGCGGGGTGCTTAAGGCTCTTGAAGAGGGGCGCATCTCCGATCTGCGCTACGACAGCTATCGCACCCTGCGCCAAGGCGAGGGTATACGAGACCTCCTTGACTGGCTCGAGGCTGAATAGACTCCTAAACACCCCATATAGGGGGTCTAGGGGATGCAATCCCCTAGTGGGGTCCGGGGCAAAGCCCCGCAACGACAGAGGACATCCTTGAAAGCTCTCATTGTTGTTCTTCTCTTTCTGGGACTTCTGGGTGCGATGAGTGCCCAATGGATGGATGCCCTTGTGGACGCCTGTGAAGTGCAGCAGGCGTGTATCCGACGTCTTCAAAAAACACGGACGGACTGGGGCAATCAGCAGATGCGTAAGATGAAGCGTGCTTCATCGGTGCCCTCTACCCCTGTGCCCTCCACACCTCCGGTTGTCGAACCAGTGGAGCCTCTTAATTTAGCACTTCTCTTCGCCACTGAAACAGCCTCTTCCTTTAGCCCTCAAGAGAGAAACTGGCTTCTAGGTGTGATGGGGAGATTGACCGCACAGATGCATCCGCAGAGAATCGGCGAGCAAGAGGCGCAGGCACTTTGGCAGATGGCATGGCAGACCCTGACAGCGGCCCGTGAGCAAGGGGGTGCTTCTCCAGGAAAGGAGGCGGCTGGCTACACCGGACGGGTGGCCTCTCTGCAGGATCTCTTAGTGATTCCTATGGATCCTCAGACACGACAGCGCTGGTGTGAGTGTATTCTTGCGGAGCAGGAGGTGGAACCTCGGCTCCACCTAGGGGACATGGTGTGTATCGAACCAATCACCAAGACGCAGCCGCTCTCTACGATCCCGGCTGAGATCGTCTTGGCTTTTGTGGGGGCCCATGGATTTCAGACCCTGGTCAAGGCCACGCCTGAGCAGTATGGCAGCATCTTGGCCTCTTCTTTAGAGGGCTGGCAGCTGACAGCCCTACATCGGATCATATCTTGGTGAGAGTACGCCACGATTCTGCGTGGTCGGAAGATGGATCCTGAACGTCGTTCCTTGATCTGGAATGCTCTCTGCTCGGATCGTGCCATTGTGGCGCTGCACGATGGTGTAGACGATGGCCAAACCTAGGCCAGCACCACCCAGTCTTCTTGTACGTGCCTTGTCGACGCGATAGAACCTGTCAAAGATGTGTGGTAGGTCGGTGGCAGAGATGCCAATGCCATGGTCTTGGACTTCTATTTGGATGAAGTCGTGATGACGTTCCACTCGAACGTCGATCCTGGCTGGTGGGTCTGAGTACTTCACAGCATTGTTCAGGAGGTTGGTGATCACCATTGTCAAGAGTTCAGCATCCCCCTCTGCAATGCAGAGTTCATGGCCCGGGCCCTTCACATGGGCACGGACTTGGGGGTGGATGGTGACGAGCTGGTCCACACAATCCTCGCACAAGAGCTGGCAGTCGACCGGCTGTAGGGTGCCTGTTGGCTGATTTTCCAGGTCGGCAAGAAGAAGGAGACTTTGAATGAGGGACTCCATTCTAGAGCAGTTCCTGATGATTTTCTCCGTCATGTCATGGAGTGCGTCAGTAGAAGAGGCTCCATATTCATGGAGGGTTTCAGCAAAGCCTCGAATGATCGTGATGGGCGTTCGTAGTTCATGAGAGGCGTTGGCCACGAAGTCCTTCCCAAGACGGATGATCTGCGTCTGACTGGTGATGTCGTGCATGACCAGAAGCGCTGCGTTCTCTCCTGTTACTGGAGTGCAGGTAAGAGAGATCGCCTGCAGACGGGGCTCATGGAGCTCGACCGTCTCCTCATGGACGCGGCGAGTTTGCAGGGTGCGTAGCAGAAGAGTATGTGCATGTTCCGCGAGGTCAGAGCGACGAGAGGTCACAGCATTCCAGTCTGTCGAGCCTGGGGGTAGCTTGAGCATGGTCCGTGCTGCATTGTTAATGAAGCTCAGCTGGTCGGGAGCGGTGAGCGCAATCACACCTTCTCGGAGGCTCTCCAATAGGGCTAGTTTCTCATTACGCTCATGGACGAGGTCGCGGATCTGCGAGCGAATGCGGTCGCGTAAGTCATTCAGGGTATGGGCGAGCTGGTCGAACTCCGACGGGATCCTCTTCGAGCTATAGGCGATGGTAGGGAGTTCCGACACGCGGCCCTGTTGATAGGGACGGATGGCTTGCAGAATCACCTCCACAGGTCGAGTGAGGTAGGTAATGACCAGGAGGGTGAGCGCGGCAAAGATGAGCAGTACGAGCGAGGTCAGGAGGATAAAGCCTATCTCCAGTCCATGGGTAAGCTGGTCAATAGGCTCGAAGGGGAAGGCTAACCTCATGACGAGGGTTTGACCATGGAAATCAAAGCGCTCTGCAAAATAGGCAAACTTCTGATCAAAGAGTGTGGACCACGCCTCCTCATACCCCACGCCATCACGTAGGGCCTCGATGACTTCCGGATGGCGTGTTTGGTAGGTGGGGTCCCAGGCTGGGCCAAAGAGCTTTCGACCTTTCGAGTCGTAGAGGGCATGTTGCTGGTCGTCCAGAAGCCCTACTCGATAGAAGAAGGTGCGTTCATTCTCCTTCAATAGCTGAATCGCCTGATCCAGATTCGGGGTGGTTTGCACGCTCTCAATGAGGGTCTTGGCGCTATCAGCGAGGGCTCCATGTACCACAGTTCTTACAGAGAACTGTACCATCGCGAACATCCCCATGAGAAGGACGACGAAAAGGACCGCATAGCTGGCTAAGATCTTGTTGCGGAACGTCAACATAGGACTACACCCTCACCACGATCATATTGCCCAGACCTTTGAGAGGGACCTCATCGTGTGCAATGCCCTCCTCTACCTTCAGCTCTTTTGCCAGTTCAATGGGGAGAACGATCTGTCCCGACTCTGCTACGGCACAGAGCCTAGCGGCGAGATTCACCACACTACCCAGGGCGGTGTAGTTATTGCGTTGAGCGGCACCGATGATCCCTGCGGTGATCTCACCCATGGCAATCCCCCAGCCCATAGCGATCGGTTTCAGGTTGCGGCGCACTCGCTGTTCATTGAGCTGCTCGAGGGCGATACGCATATCCTTGGCCGCTGCTAGTGCGGCGGCTCCAGGATTGGGCATGGGTTGGGGAGCGCCAAAGATGGCCATCACAGCATCGCCAATGAACTTATCGATCAGGCCACCGTGCTCTTCGATGGCCGGCGCTACAGCAGAGAAGCAGGAGTTCAGGAAGATGATCGTATCGCCGGCGCTCATATGAGAGGCCTCGCTCGTAAAGCCACGGATGTCTGCAAAGAGGATCGCAGCGATATGGGAGGAGCCTCCTGGGTGGGTGACACCCCCCGCCAATTGCCTGGCTACGGCTGGCGCCACAAAGGCATCCAGTAGCTCCTGGAGCTGCTCGCGCTCCTCGAGGCGCGCGTAAAGACCAAGCGTAGACTGCTGCAGAAGCTGCACCTCATCCACTGAACTAAAAACGAGGTCAGGTCGTGGGCCCAGGTGTTCCTCGTGTAAGAGAGCATCGATCTGTCCAGCGACCTCTTTGAGGGGCCTGGTCATACGATGCCCTAGCCACCATCCATACAGCATGAGCATCGCGATGGCGGTGCTGCCGCAGAGTAGAAAGACCTCCTCCCAGCGGCGGGCTCTTGCCTCCATAGAGGCAAGACCGATGGAGAGCGCCGAGCCAGGCGCTTCCGGGTACTCCAAGAAGAACAGACGTACGCCCTCTAACTCTGGTGGGGCTAGCTGGGCAATGAAGCAGGTCGCACCGTCGAGTTGGACTGCCCCGTATGCACGTCCCCACATGGAGGGGCTTCTGAGCGCATCGATGGCGGGGCCCCACAGGGGCTGCATGTCAGACATGACCGATCCCTCTAGCAACAGGCCCTGATAGACAAGGGCGGTCGAGATCTGCAGCCCTTGTCCTAGCCTGGCGACTAGGTCGGCCAGGCTGACCGCTACGCTGAGCTGAACCGTACCAGAGGTGGTATGCGAGGTGAGGAAGAGGTCTCTCTGATCGGGAGGCAGCGCGATTCGTGAAGAGGAGGAGTGGGTTGCCGTCAGGAGGGGGATTTGGTGTACGACGGCGGAACGGCTCAAGGCTGCTGTATCCAAATTCTTACCGCCCGTCCAGACAATGGAGGGTGGGCCGTTCAAAAGAAGTAGGGAAACTGGATGCCAATCCCAAGTTGGATCGGCCCAAGGGCCCACGAGCGCTAGGTCTTCACGAATTTGAAAGAGAAACTGGTGGCGAGCGTCGTCTACACATGGCCCAAGGGGCAGGGTGATCGACTCTAAGGGAAAACGTTGTCCATGGAACACAATCTCCGGGCCCAGGCGGTCTACCCACTGAGCCAGACGCCCTGAGAGGCGGAGACTTGTGCCCTGAGTCCCATCGAAGGCCTCCATGACGCTGAGTCCCGAGAATGGACACTGCGACTGCAAGGCCTGCGCCATCGCAGCGCTATCGCCATGGATCATTCCCTGGATGAGCTGTTCCTGGCTTGGGAGAAGAGACAGAGTCGCCTCTAGAACCTGCTCCTGGTTGTGTAGAACCCCCTGCAGGGTCTCTTGCAGTTCTGGATAGCGACGCTCGAAACGGTCCCAAGCCTCGGCTCGGAATTTTGCTGTGGTCTCTGCAATTTGGTGCTGATCCCACCGCCAAAGGAGGAAGCCAACACCTCCCAAAATGACACAGCTTCCGATCCCGAAAGCGAGGGCAAGCCGTGTCTGTAGCCTCATGATAGGGCCGTGAGGACCTCAGCCCCCCGCTCCGTGACGAGGACCGTATCCTCTAGACGGACGCCCCCAATTCCTGGGAAATACACACCCGGCTCGATCGTGAAAACCATCCCCGCTGCGCAGAGTCGTTTTGATTGAGGGTGGTCATATTTGATGCGAGGGGCCTCGTGGATCTCCAAACCGATCCCATGGCCCAACGAGTGGACGAAATAGGTCTCCAGTCCATGCTTGCGCAGGACTTCACGTGCGGTGCGGTCCAACTCGGCAAGAGGAACCCCGGGTGCAATGGCCGCGATCGCTGCGGCCTTGGCTTCCTCGACAGCCGCTGCGCCTATCACGAGCTGGGAGGGACATCCAGGATGGGTAAAGAAGCGCGTGCAGTCTCCATGATAGCCATCCACCACGACACCCACATCGAGGAGAACACAATCCTTCATGGTAAGGATCTCGGCACCGGCTCGGTAGTGGGGCATCGCACTATTGGCCCCGAACGCGATGATGGGAGCAAAAGCGAGCTTCTCTCCGCCAGCGCGTCGCCAGAAAACCTCCAGCTCCACCGCCAGCTCAGACTCACTCACACCCTCCTGAAAGAGCGAAGAGGCGTACTGGATCCCCTGCAGGGTGAGCTGTCCTGCACGTCGTAGTTTGTCGATCTCGTCTGCATCCTTGATGATCCGAAGCTCTTCCATCGGATCGGTCAGGGCATAGGGAGTCACCGATGCAGCTGCTAACTGAGAGGTGATCTGTTCCATCCGAGCAAGCGAAGTGTGCTCGGCAGACACGCCCAGCTTGCGAATGCCACGCTCCTGACACCAGGGACCCCAGGCTTTGGGATCCAAGTCAGCGACCTCAAAGATCGATTGCTGCCGGGCCATCTGTGTATAGCGACCATCCACAAAGAGTGTGCCAGCCCCCTTCGCTGGAACCAACAGCACCCCGGTCGACAGAGGAAGTCCTGTCAGGTAGGTGAGTGCAAGCGGTTGCTCAACAAGGTAGGCTTCATGCCCATGTTGGGAGAGGAGGCTCTGAAGGCGATGAAGACGGTGCTGACTGCTCATAATGCAAAGCATATTGTTGAAGGGTCTTTTCTGACAGGGGGATTCTTAGTCGTTTCCCTATAGGGCAATGGGAGAGTCCGGAATGAGCCAGCCATACCAATAGAGAGGGTAGCGAGAGAGACTGTGAGCCCAATCGTCCTAGAAGTTGGAGGAAGTTGGGATGGCTTGTTCCTTCGGTCACCCATGAGGAGAGGAGCTCCACGGCTTCGGACTGGCTGAGCAGATGGGGAATAGCCGTGAGGATCAAGGCCTCATGGGAGGGATCCCACCCAAAGCCCCACTGCTTCCAGCTTTCCATGGCGTGAGTCGCTAGGAGTCCAGGGACTTCGACGGGGAAGAGGAGCGGCTGGGCTTCCAGTTCATGAGTCAAAGCGATCTGCTGTGTCCACCATGCCCGTCGCAAACCTTCGAGATCGACGGCCCAGAGCTCCTCTCCTCCCTGCCAATAGCCATGATCGGTCCCGCGCACAAGGGCCCACCCACCCAAGCGTGCCACGAGGTCAGGGGGCAATTCGAGTGATGGGGGGGCTTCTCTCACAGCGGGCAGCTCCAGAGATGGGGCTCTGTCTGTTGTTGCATAGCTCGTCTGAGGTGAGACTTCCTGAGGGTCGCATGGCAGAGTCTCACAGGAAGCAGAGAGTTGGGCTGCTGTTCGTTCCTGCCAGGTGTGTAGCCAGTCAGAGGCCCCTGCGACTGACGAGGCTCCCACTGGCAGGGATGTACCTTGCAATGGCTCCGCCGCACGATGATCGAGACGCTCGAGGAGCATGAGAGTTCCTCTCATCAACAGAGCACGTAGCTCCTTCTCCTCACGTAGCCGTACTTCCCGTTTCTGTGGGTGGACATTCACATCGAGCCAGCAGGCTGGCATCCAGATCTTGGCAATGAAGGCTGGATGTCTCCCCTGTTCTAACCTTTGAGCAAACGCTTCCCGGATCACCCAGCTCACCTGAGGGCACTGCACCAGACGGTCATTCAGCGCGACAATCTGATCGGTACGGTTAGGCCGATGGTGCTCCGGGGGAGCTAGGATGAGTTGCAATCGTAAAGACCCTGAGCTGAGCTCCAGATGTCCTGCTTGTTCCCACTCCTCCTTCAAAAGAGAAGCGGCTCTGACATGCATCGACTTCAGATCAGCGGCTAAGCCTGGCGCCGTAAAGATTTCAGTCTGGTCTGCTCGTAACGTGATGGAGATCTCTGGATGAATCAGGGCCATCCAGCGAGCCACTCGACTGCATTGAGCGAGGTCGGCACTGAGACTTTTTTGGAATTTGAGCCGAGCGGGGACGTTGAAAAAGAGATCGCGGATCTCGACTGTCGTCCCCTGTTCGCGGGCCATCGGTCCCTGATGGAGGATCTTTCCCCCTTCGATCGAAAGGCTGTGGCCCTCGTCGCCCCCAGTCGAGGAGATCAGTTGCATCCGGCTGATCGAGGCGATGGAGGGGAGCGCCTCTCCACGGAAGCCAAAGGATTGGAGCGTTTCCAGATCCTCCACTGTCTGTAATTTACTCGTGGCATGTCGCTCGACAGCAAGAAGCAGATCCTCCTCCGACATCCCACTGCCATTGTCAGAAACTCTTAATAAACCACGTCCGCCGTGTAATAACTCAACTGTAATCCTTGAAGATCCTGCATCTAACGCATTTTCCAGCAGTTCTTTTAGTGCAGAACTGCTATCCTGTACAACCTCGCCAGCTGCAATTTGGTTAATTGTATGGGGATCGAGGCGTCTGATGGTCATTATTGTTCCATTGGAGGTCAGCAGCAGAATACACTTGGGGTGATTTTCATGAGTTTGATCAGGGTCCTATGTGCCATGGGTATGGCATGGGGTGCGAGTGGGCTAGCGGCGTCGGCTCCGCTCTCTCCCTGGTCATCCGATGCATGGCTGAATGTGATGTTTGCGCGGGACTCCGTCCGCTGGCGGATCCCGCACGTTCCCAACGAAAGCTACACGCTTCGCGGGAAGGACATCCTCAGTGAGCTGAGCTGGAAGCCTCTTCGATCTGTGGGATTAGAGGGTGGCGTACGTGTGCCCTTTGCCCACCCACGACTCATGGCCATGGTACAGGGTCAGGTGGCCATGATCTATGGAGGTCACTGTCGAGATAGTGACTGGTGGGGGCCCAATTTTGCCCTGGAATACTCCCGATCTCGAGCCGATGTCAGCGGTTGGAGCGCTTCAGGACAGGCGATGTTAGGCTACCACCTGGGTACGACCAAGCTCTCCTTTGTGCCCCTCATCGGACTTGATGGTGCACATCTGAGCCTGAAAGAGCGGAATATGACACAGCTCTTTAGCTTGGGTCGTGATTCTTTGACCTACTACGTGGACCAACACGGTGTTCTGACTCTCATCAAGGGAGAGATCTATGCAGTGGTCCGTCCTGAGAAAGGTCACGCCGGGCCGGTGAGCAGTTACGCGATTGACTGCACGAGCGCGCTCCTCGGTGGTGAGCTATATGCTCACCCCTGTGAGTCTCTTCGACTCCAATTGCTCGGATGGGGAGGTCTTGGCACCTACCACGCGGAAGCCGACTGGATGTTGCGAGAAGAATTCCAACATCCTAAGAGCTTTGTGCATTCAGCGATGGTCGGGACCTGGTCGCTCGAGGGCGGGATCTATTGGCAGCTCACTCCACGACTTGGGTTCAACCTACGTGGCGGCGCCCGACAGACATCAGCCGGTGAAGGTAGAGAGCGCCTCAACCTTGTAGACGACGCGGGAGGAACTTGCTTCTGGTATGTCAGAGACATCTCCTGGAAGCGAGGCTGGGTGAGCACTGGGCTGACTGTAACGTGGTAAATTATAATATAAATTGGTATGTTAGCCATAACAGCGGCTAACTATGTCTTCATCAGAAAGTAGTAGGGGCATCCAAAGTCACCAAATCTCCATAGAGTTTGTTCATATGAGCGCCCGCAGGTCCCACCTGGAGGTGGACCTCGTTGTCGGCACCAAGGCGCCATGAAAAACCAGGCATAGGCTGGTCTGCAATGCCATCCCATTGGTTCAGCTGTGGCCCCATCCAGGCGATCACCCGGTCGATCCCAAAGTGCAACCAGAGGTCTGGAAGAGCAGCCTGCAAAGCCCTGGCTAGAGTACTTTTCCCAACACTGCTGGGACCATTCAAGTAGATTGCACGTATCTCGGCTGCCATAGGTCCTTCTGACGAGGAATAAGTATAGCATCTCGCCTGTTGCCATCCAGGCCTTGAGTTCCCCAGCCGGCATTTATGGGCCAAAACTGGTATCCTCAAGGCTCCTTCGGGCTGTAGAGGTCCGCGAGGATCTTCCCATTAGGCTGGGAAGGGGCTGCTGGAGTCGTGTTTTTCATGAGATGGATTAAAGCTCTTTGCATGCTTGCATTGGCATGGAGTTCCGCCCAAGGGATGGCGGGTGCATGGTCCTCTGATGCATGGCTCAACCTGATGGTGGCCAGAGATTCCCTTCGTTGGCGGATCCCAGAACCTCTCACGGATGACTATTGCGTTGATGGTGACGCTGTCATCAGTGAACTCTGCTGGAAGCCTCTTCGTTGCATCGGATTTGATCTTGGGATTCGAACTCCCTTCGGGCACCCAAAGTTCATGGTGATCTTGCAGGGACAAGTAGCCGCCATCTGTGGCGGCCACTGCCGCGATAGCGACTGGCTGGGACCTAACTTCTGCCTGGAGGTCTCGAGGTCTCTGTCTCAAGCCAGTGGTTGGACCGCCTCAGGGCAGGCCATGCTAGGCTATCGCTTGGGCTCTCAAGCAGCTTCTATCGCTCCGGTTGCGGGTTTGGATGCCGCAAGGATTCGCTTACGGCAACGAGGACTGAGGCAGCTCTTCAATCTAGACACAGAGGACCTGACTCTCTACACGGACGAAGAGGATGTGCTCACCGTCATCAAGGGAGAGGTGTATGCCATGGTTCGTCCCGATGAGACCCATTCAGGGCCTGTCAGCAGCTATGACATCGACTGGATCGGCGGTCTGCTTGGAGGAGAAATCTATCTTCAGCCCTGCGCTTCTATGAAACTGCAGCTTTTAGGTTGGGCCAGTTTGGGCAAATACGATGCCGATGCAGACTGGATCTTGAGAGAATGCTACCAACATCCCAGGAGCTTTGCCCACTCGGCCCAGGTTCGTACATGGGCGCTTGAAGGCGGCATCTATTGGCAGATGACCTCACGCCTTGGCCTCAACCTCCGCGGGGGCGCTCGACAAGTCTGGGCAACTGAAGGGTGCGAGCGCATCTTCCTAGACCGACAAGACGATATGGATGAGCAGACCCTCCTCCTCAGCAGCTTTCAGGATCTGACCTGGAAACGAGGCTGGGTGAGCGCAGGACTCCTGTTCATCTGGTAACCGGTCTTTACGCCCCTAGCACACGTATGGAGCACTCTAGTGGCACGACTCCCTGCCCTGTGAGCTCAATGAACAGGGGTAAGGTTTTCAGCTCAAAGGGGCCCTTTGACCATCCCCACGATCCATCTTCTTGACGAGCAAATACCCTCACATCCATCTGCTCTAGCTGTGGCCACACCGTTCCTTCCTGCGCAAGGCCTTGCTCCCCCCAGAGACCCGGATCACTCTTCAGAAAGCACTTCAACCCGTCGGAAGTAGGCGCCAGCGTGAAGAGGATGGGGCCGCTGAGTTGGACCTTTTCGTGATAACCACCCGCCGTCTTGCCTAAGAGTCGCTGCCCATCCCAGGTCAGAGTCGGTTGATCTTTGCCAGGCAGGAGATGGATGAAAAGCTCCTCGACGAGGATGAGTCTCTCCTCTCGGGTGATCAACTGATGCCACTGCTTTTGCGTGGTTAGCATGGCGTGCTGTAGGTCCACCCAGCCACGAAGCAGAACAGCCATTAAGCCACCGACCAGCACCATGGCGAGGAGAACCTCAATCAGCGTTAAAGCATGACGCTTAGACGACCGACGACAAGAAACATCGGCATGGACTCTGGGGCTCTGCCCCACACCCCGCTGGTGGACTGCGTCCCCCAGGCCCCCCAAGTATGTAACCTGATCAGAAAAACCACCCATATAGGAGGTTTGGAGGACGCAGTCCTCCAGCGGGTTGCAGGGCAGAGCCCTGCAAAAAAGAGAGAAACCGCTCATCGTGGGTCCTCCAGCGCTATGGAGGTCTGGATATGGCCCACACGCTGTGGCTCGGCGACCGGGTGGTAGAGAGCTTCGATGCGCCAGCGTTCCCCCTGCTGATGAGGAGGATCGTCTTGCTTGGTGATCTGCAGTGTCACCAGAAGAGGACGTAGAGTCCCATCAGCCATGCGGACTTGAATAGGAACAGGATGAGCCCAGCGCTGCACAGCGCTTCCTCCCTCCTGTACCAAACTGGCCTGCACCTGGATCAGCAGCCTGTCTACAGCACGCTGCTCCTGAAGGTGTGCGAGCTGCTTGGATTGATAACGCATGAGGAGGATAGGGCCCTCAAACAGAGCCACAAGTCCGACTGCGGCGATCGCCATAGCAATGAGGACCTCAAGCAGTAGGGCGGACCTGCGTGAACGAGGGCTAGAACTTAATGTCCAGCTCATGGGAGCCCTCCCGTAGGGTGAGAATCCCAGAGGTGAGAAGCTCTCCGCGACTATTCATAGGGATCTCAAGATGGTGGAAGGGCTGCCCATTCCAAAGGCAGCTCTCCACATTGACGTGAAAGCGGGGGCGATTAGAACCGTTAAGGAAGCCGTCAAGGCGATGGTTCTGAGCCACCAAAAGAAGAGTCATCGGCTGGCCCTTGGCCATGGCCAGGGTGCGTGCAAGCGAGATCTTACGGTCGATCTTGAGAGTGGCTCCTCGGAGCTGCGTGGCAGCAAAGCCCTGCCGCCACGCTACCCAGCCGCCCAAACTCACGATCCCTATGATAAGTAGAACGACTAGAATCTCGATGAGCGTGAGGCTATTCGTCCTCTTTCGCTTCTGTCCAGCCGTCGCCATATTTACCCTTCATGTACTTGCGGTAGTTGGGTGAAATCACCCGGAGCCGATCCCCATCTACCTCCGCACGCAGCTCCTCTCCCCACCCACCGACGATGAACTTGGTGGCATCTTTCACCATGCCCGTCGTCGCTAGGTACTTCTTTGGCTCTTGTGCGATTGCTTCGAGGCTGAGGCCTTCCTGAGCTGCTGCCATCGTGAGCATCTGCTCCATCTGACGAGCACGCTGCCGAGTCTTGAAGGCCTTGCCCTCATCCAGGCTTCCCTTCATCCAGGGGATCAGCACGCTGAGTGCGAGTCCGATGATGAAGAGCACCACCATGATCTCGATCAGGGTCAGTGCTCGACGCGAGCGTTTAGCCATTGGAGCCTCCTACAAGCTGATTGACGTCGGTGAGCGGAACAAGGATGCCAATGAGAACCAGGCCCACAACCAGTCCAAGAAAGACCAAAATGACCGGCTGCATCCATTGCTGCAACTTATCAAGGCGTTCGTTGGCTTCTTCTTCGAAGAGTTTGGCCAGCTGAGTCAATGACCCAGACAGTTCACCCGATTCTTCCGCTAGGCCGACCATTGTAACCACTAAGGGCGGAAAGATCGACTCCCTGCTTAGCAGTTGGCTAAAGCGTCCGCCTTGGATCAATCCCTCTTCCATCCGAGACATCGCTGCCTGCAAAGAAGGAAGCACGCTAATAGCCCGACTCATCCTCAAAGTCTCCAGCAGAGAAACTCCCCCGCGTAGCAGCGAGGCCATCGTCCGAAAGGTGCGTGCTAGCGCACTGGTGACCAACATGTTTCCCACGAGGGGTAGATGACAGGCAGCATTTCGGATCGTCTGACGCCCATGTAAACTCCTGGACCATGAGAACAGTGCTAAAGAGCCGCCCGCAATGGAAGCGGCAATCAAAATCCCATAGTCCTGTACGACATGGCTGGCTTGCAGCAGCACCCAAGTCACCCCCTCGATGCGCCGACCTTCTAGTAGAGGCTCTAGAGAAGGCACGGCAACGAGCAGAAGAAAGACTACAATCCCCAGGGCAGCAAGCAGCACGATGATCGGGTAGGTAAACGCCTTGCGGAGCTGCGAGCGTAGATGGATCTGCTTGGTGAGGAGTTCTTCCAGACGCTCTAAAGAGTCTCCAAGCGATCCAGAGGCTTCCCCAGCCGAGATCATGGAGCGAAAGAGACCGTCAAATTGCTCGGGATGGAGTCCCAATGCCTGAGAAAAGGGAGCCCCCTGCGACATCGCCATGCGGATCTCCCTCAGCAATGGCTGGTAGGGAGTTCCCTTGGAGCGCTCCTCGATCGATCGTACCGATTCAAATAGAGGACAGCCTGCTCGTGTCAGCTGAGCCAGCTGCTGAGTCAGCCGCAGAAGCGAGGCAGGGGTAAGGCGTGCAGTGCGTCGTGTTCCTCGCAGAAGACGCAGGTCGAACACGACGATGCCATCCTGCCGCAGCACGGAGCGTGCTTCCATAGCATGCTCGGCGGCTAGACGCCCTCGAACGGAACGCCCAGCGCTGTTCAGGCCCTTGTAGGCAAAATCAGCCATGAGATGGTCCTAGGAGACGACTGTTGTGGGGCGTTGCCCCACTCCCCGTTGGCAAGTTGCACCATCCAGACCTCTGTGGGAAGTTACATTTCATCAGGTGATGTAACACGAGCCACCTCCCCGCCGGCGATGATCCCCTCAGAGCAGAGCCGTAGGGCCTGGGTTCTAAGGGTCTGTAGGCCACGTCCTACAGCCAGTCTCTTCAGCGTGACCGCATCCTGACACTCAAGCATTTCACGCTGTAGATCAGAGGTCATCGGTAACCACTCATAGATCCCACATCGCCCCGCTGTTCCGCTCTGCTGGCAAGCAGGACAGCCCTTGGCTGTGTAGCAGGCCGCTGCTGTCGCATCAGGCAGCTGCCACTCACGCTGCTGTAGGGGAGAGATGGTGACTGGAACTCGGCACTTAGGACACAGGCGGCGCACCAATCGCTGTGCCAAAATCCCCAGTAGAGCTGAGGAGATCAGGTAGGGTTCGATCCCCATGTCAACCAGACGGGCAATGGCCGAAGCCGCATCGTTGGTGTGGAGTGTACTCAGCACCAAGTGACCCGTAAGTGAGGCTTGTAGAGCGATTTCGGCGGTCTCTCTGTCACGAATCTCCCCAACAAGGATGATGTCGGGATCCTGACGCAAGATGTGTCGGAGGCCTGCAGCAAAGTCAAAACCGATCTTAGGCTGCACCTGGATCTGTGCAATACCCGGCAACCTCACCTCAATCGGATCTTCGATCGTCATGATGTTACGTTCCGCCGATAACAGGTCCCGTACGGCACTGTAGAGCGTCGTTGTCTTCCCAGATCCCGTTGGACCTGTCACCAGGATGAGGCCCTCAGACCTTTGGAGGCACCGCTTCAACCCCACGCTAACGGGATCGGGCAACCCGAGGTAGTCTAAGCCGAGGGCTACGTGGGACTTGTCCAGAAGGCGTAGAACGATGCGTTCTCCTCCCAGACAGGGGATCGTGCTCACCCGAAAATCGGCCTCTCTGCCCGCCAACTGCACGCGAATACGGCCATCCTGAGGCAGCCGATGCTCTGCGATATCCAGCTTGGCTAGCACCTTGAGACGAGTCACCAGTGGCCCCACAAGCTCACGCGATGGTGCGTGATGGTCTTGGAGGATGCCGTTGTCGCGATATCGGATCCGTAGCTGGTCTTCCATAGGATCGAAGTGGATGTCTGAGGCGCCGATCTGGATCGACTCAGCCAGGACCGCATTGAGGAAGCGGATGGCCGGGCTGTCGGTGCTGTCATCCAGCAGGTCAATGGGGCCTCCCTCCTCCTCATCGATCACATGACCTGTAGCGTCTCTTAGAAGCCGCTCTGCCATGCCGTCAGCTGCTCGGTAGCGCTGCTCGATCAGAGGCAGGAGAGCCTCCTCTGGACAGAAGACAGCGCGTACGGGACAGCCTAGGATCAGCTCTAAGTCTTCAAGAGCACTGCATTGCGGATGGCTCAGAGCGATCCAGCATGCCGATCCATCCCAGTGGACGGGTAGGAGTCGCTTAGCTCGCACGAAGGTGTAGGGGACACGGCGAATCATCTCCTCAGGGATTTCATGAGGAGAACCATTCCAATAATCTAAGCCAAAGTGCTCAGAAGGTGGAGCAGCGCGCATCCGGAGCCCCTGGGTTGAAACACTCCTGCGCGTCGGCCCACTCGCCGGTTACAACCTGCACCGTACGGGCAAAGGCTCGCCGTGAAGCGCGTTCTTTGGCCTGCTGGATGCAAGCAAGAAACTCAGGGACGTCCCCAGGACGTCGGCAGAGTTCTTCTGCTCGAACACGACGCAGCTCTTCCTGCGGATCGAGGATGAGCCTGGGCGTGATGAAGATGAACATCTCTGTCTCATTGTCATCCATCATCGTGCTGCTGAAGAGCTTCCCTAGGCCAGGGATCTCCCCCAGGAAGGGGATCGATTCCGAGTCGGTCGCGGCCACGCGACGTCGCAACCCACCCAGAATGACCGTTTCCCCATCACCGACCCGCACCTGGTTTTCAATGTGACGACGGACCACATCGGGACGATCCTCGCAATTCGGCCGTGTCGTGTCGAAGGTGATGTTGGTGTCCAGCGTCACGCTGCCACGACTATTAGAATTAGGAGAATCGGGCAGGTGAATGGTCGGTGTCAGCACCAGGGTAATCCCATACTGAGCTCGTACGTAGGACTTCTGGATAACAGCAGCACCGGTGTCGCAACAGCTCACAGCGCCATTGTTGATCGACATTTCCTCGACCAAGCTGATCGAAGCCGGAGTCTGATTCACCGTCAACACGGAAGGGTTGGCGTTGATCTGCACATCTTCCTGGTTCAGCAGGAAGTTGTAGGTCAGATCATAGGCCGGCGTACTGCAGGTTTTCTCCCTAGAAAGGATGAACTCAAAGAGCCCATGACCGGGCCTGCCATCAAATCCTAGACCCGTCGCTGTGCAGTCGCATGCCAAAGATCCGATGCGCAAGAGGTTCAGCCCAAATCGGTTCTGACTCTTGATGCGACGTTCCACGAGGAGCACATCGAGCTGCACCATCCGCTTGGGCACATCCATGCGTCGCGCGAGATCTTGCAAAGCTGGTAGCAAACGCTGCTCGACGACCATGAGGATTGAACCACTCTTGGCATCCACGATGAAGTTGTTCGAACCCGATACGGCCGAGGTCCTATTCGGAATGCCCGCACCGATCATCTGCAGGTTCACAGGACCCGCAGGACAGTTGGGTGGAGAAAAACAGGGTCGTGTGTAGTCAAGGCATGTGCGTGGCTGGAGCGCGCCACCTGTAGGGGCAGTTGAGGGCACAGGTTGGTCGCACTCCTGCAACATGCAGTAGACTCTCTCTAAGACCTGGGCCAGCTCCTCGGGTGGGCTATGCTGACACTGGTACGCATAGATCGTCTTCGCTGCTGGGTCTTCCAGACGTCGCTCCAGATCCATGGCTACTTGTTCGGCTCGCCGTAGCTGCTCTGGACTGCCCACAAGCAGAAGGGCACGGTTGGCGCCATTCAGTGCGTGGATCCGGAGCGTGTCACCCATCTCCCCCGCACCCGTGGACCCCTTCGCATCGGGCGATCCATGGAAGATGTTGGAGAGGAGCTTGGCCATCTCATCGGGACTGGTCTTAGAGACGCTCATGAGCTTGTAGTCGCGGCGAGCTCCCTTGGAGGAGAGGAAGTCCACCACCTTCAGCACTTCCACAACGTCACTGGCTGGAGCGCTGATCACGAGGTAATCGCCTAGTGCGGCCAATTGCACCACCTGCGGACGTACGAACCCCTGCAGCTTGCGGTGGATCAGAGCAGGGTCCTCCTCCTGACACAGCATGAAAAAGGAGACATGTTCGCTTGGCGAGAGGGCCTGTACGACCTGGCGATCCGCGAGGAACCAGGAGGTCGATGTGGGCTCTTTCGTAAGCAGATAGAGGTCGCGTAGTAGAGGATGTGGCTTGCGTATCCCCACTCCGCACTGAGCAAGAACGATCTCTAGGAAGTTCTCCCAGCAGCTCTCCGGAAGTGGGAGACGTGTGTGGAGATGAATGCGCAGGCCGGCGAGATCGGGAGGGACGAGGTAGACCAACTCCGGTGGTGCGTAGTCGGAGATGAGCTGACCGATGGTGCCCTCCTGGGTGTCCCAAGGTAGAGCTTCATCGCCATCTCGCACATAGGGCCCTGCCGTATCACGCCAAGCAATCTGCAGATCTCGACACTGTGCCTTCAACATCCGCAACTCAGCGAGAAGTGTGGGGCTCACTTCGCCCTCAGCGACTTGTTGGCGCAAACAGGCTTCACCAGCGGTCAGCTGCTGATGCAGTTGACGCAAGGAGCGATTGGTCTCTTGTAGGGGCTGCTTCAAGGGCAGAGGGAGATCTTCGCTGTCGTCCCCACGCAGCGGGCTCACACCCACTAAAAAGAGGCAGGAGAGCCATAGGAGATAGTGTCTCACGGATTTCCCCCGGGTGGATGAGCGGCTGTATTCGAGATGCCTGTAGGATGGAGCGTCATCGATTGCGCGTCGGCATGGACCGCACTGTAGAGTTTCAGCTGTACCTGAGGTTTCCCCCTGGCTCGTTGGACTCGTTCAATCACAATCACCTCTCCAACCCCACTCGTCTGCCACCATGACGCCCTGTTCGTTGTGCTCGACAGGACTTGCCAGGTTTCACCTCGCTTCACCAACCAATCGCCCTCGCGACAGAGAAAGTTCTGCGACCCCAGCTGGATCAACGCGCGTCGCTGTCCCCGAAGAGACTTGAGGCGGAGCTGCGAGGCCAAGCCATTCAGGTCGCTATTGGACGTCAGGCGGGGCATCTGAAGATCTCCCCGAAGTAGCCCTACGGCATCCCAGATCTTTAGGTTGATGCGTTGAGCTTCGACTGAATCGATGCGCACGACTGGATGTCCACTATAGCACCCGGCGATCCATTTGCCCTCTACATAAGAGAGGGTTCCCTTGGCAGGAATGGCCACGGCATAGCAACGAGGTCCAAAGCCAAATTCAAAATGTTGGAAGGGACCTTGATCGGGAGTCGCGTCTGAGCAGAGTTGGTCTGTGCCAAACCAGCGGCCTTCCATCTTAAGAAGAAGCCTCTGGTCTACGACATGCCCAGCTACATCCCATGAGCGCTGCCTCGGTGCTTCGTGGAGTTTCATCATGACTGGATAACAGCCGACATCACACAGCTCGACCTCGGCCTGCAAACCCTCTCCGGTCATCTGTTGGACGCGCAGAGCCAGTGGAGAGCCGGGGTTTCCCCACTTCAGATGAAGTTGAGTGGCTGTTGGATCAAACTCCAGTGGGATCGCCTCGCCAGGGCCCGCCTGTCGAGGCGAATCCCCATCGCGTAGGCAGAGCCAGCAGCGGTCCCCCGACTCTCCAGGGTGGTCCACGCGGCCCACGTAGCGGACCTCTTCGCGGACTCTCTGCACGGCATAGGGTTCTTCCAATTGGTGCCCAAACAGAGACAGTAGAGAGGCTTCAATGGGTGGCGTGGTGGCTTGCTGAGAGGTCTTGATGGAGACAGGAGAAGAAATCTCCAGATCGCCGTTCTGATAGCTCCAGTACACAACTCCGGCCCCGCCGAGGCAGGCTAGTCCGATGAATAGAGATAGGAGAAGACGCGATCGCAACATGACGAAGTCAGTATAGCAGAAACGAACGAACGCGAGGAGAGAGGTGGTCTATCGAGGAGAGGAGCAGTTGAGAGAGGCGGCCGCTATTGGGTTCTCGTCGGCAACTACGGTCAGAGCTCAATCCAGATGAAAGCGGCTGGGTCGGTTGAAGTGCCCTTGGCTGGTCCACCCACGACTGAGTAAGAAAGCCCGACGTTGCTAGCTGGGGTTGATGGTGTACCACTCATGGGGGGAGTAGCTGGTTGAGTACTATTAGCTCCGGAGGCGCCGCAAAGTGGCGATGAAGGGATACCTAAAACAAGCGCACCCCCCGGTGTGATTGTCACAGGTTGCCCATTGAGGTCTTGAATATTGGAATAGATGGTGCCCATGCCTTGTAGGGCGCTGGGCAGGGTCCCAGCGGGTATGGTGAGGGTGCTTCCGATCGAGGCACTTGAACACCTGACGGGGACGATGGACTTCAATATTGGGGATGGAGTGCAGCTTTTCAGGGTGTTCATTGCGGCATCAGAAGTCATGCTTGAACTGGGGATAGTTGGAACGGCGTTGGTTGTACACTCGGGAAAGAGCAGGTTCAGCGCTGCCTTCTTATGCACGACCAAATAGACGTGGTTGTCGGCCGGATTGTTGACAGCCAAGGCCTCACGGTTGGGCAGGAAGCTCAGAGTCGCCATCAAGAATAACCCAAGAGAGAGGATGCGTTGATGGATCATAGTAGGCCTCACTGCGTCGCTTTGTATGACATAGTTCTGGCACAGGGTTCATTTATGTTTCACATAACCCCGCCGTTCTACAGAGGATGTGGCTCTCACCACAAGGTGATTTACTACTTAAGCGTGATGAGAATGTACGTTGCTGGGGTCGCACTGCTATATGGACCGACCGGGGATGTAGCAATGACACGATGGGCTACGTCATTGGTATATATGCCATAGGTAAACTGAAACGGATTTGACCCACAGATGGGTGGAGAGGAATAGTTTCCCGTAGATTGAGTGATTGTGATGGTGACGACTCCACCGCCGATGGTGGCGGAAGCACCATCGAGACCCTTAAGATTCGAACTTACTTTTCCAGAAAGCAATCCTGCAGTGCCTAAGTTGGATGTCGATCCACTGGTCGGCAGAGTTGCCTTAACGCTAGTCGAGCCTTGGCAAGTAAGAGTGACCACTGCAGCGGAGGGGAGAGTGCTGATGGGGGGAGGACTGCCCATGCCATAGGGGTTAAAACCAGCGGTGGTGAACGCGGTTGGACCTGGCTGAGGAAAGAGATTGCCATTCGGGCCATTCACAATGACATACGCTTGATAGGGCTCGTCAGCCATCAATGGAACGGATACGAGGCCTATGGCTAGCGCTAGTCCGCTACAGAGTAGGAGGGTTTTTCTCATAGAGGAGCCTCATGCAAACATGCTTCGATGCTCTTCTGTCATGGGCTCACTTTGGTTACAAATGACCCCGCAGTGGCAAGACCCCCTCTAGAGGGGGCCATTGGGGTGGATTGAGATGTGAAGTACCTGTTCGGGGCAATGTTCCTGCACATCGACGGTGATGGCATTGAGTCGTCCCTGTTCGATCACCAAACGTACCTCCGCTGAGAGCGTTTCTGCCGAAGAGGAATCATCAGTCTCCTTTACATGGACCACAGCTCGGTACTGCTGTTGAGGTGGGGGCAGGTGATGGAGGGGGAAGGAGGTATCGATGACGATCTGTCCACCACCGCCGCGTCGAGGATAGCAGGTCGCTGGCGTCGAATTCCCAAGTGGAGGAGTAGGTGGTGTCCCCCCCCAACTGATCCCCACTTCCTGATAGTGGTCGGTGGGAAGAGGAGTCGCCCGACCTTGTGTCCCTAGAAGAGCGCAGCAGAGCACACTCCAGGCCAGAGGATGTTGGGTCATACGTGACCCGAGACCAAGAGTCCATCTGCTCATGAAGTTTCCCCCGTATTGGCGCTGCAGTTCCGAAACAGTAGGTAGCTCAAGAGCTGTTTGATGAAAATCGTACCCCAATAGGCTCGGACGATACTCGGAGTTGTTTGAAAAAATAATTCGTATTAGTTAATGTTCAGTTACATAAAGAGGTCAATATGAGCCAATCAGGTCCCCCTGTTCCAAAACCAGATAAACATCTGACCGTCCATGAAATGCAGAACTGGGCCCAAGAAAACGTGGGTCGCATCTGGTTCGTGGTGGTTGTGGTACTCGCCGTTGTGAGCGCGATCTTCTTCTTCCCCCATCTCAGCTTGGTCCTATTAGGACTCGGCCTGTTAGGCGGTGCTCTTGCCCCGATTCCCGTCGGGTCAGCTCTGCATAAGGGGCGTCGATTGATTGCCCAGCAATCGGATGGAGCACGTCTAGCGATCCTAGTTGCAGTGGGGGTGGTGAGCATCATTCTCCCCTTCCTTTTCACGGCTTGGGTGGGCGCCTTAGGTGGCGTGGCTCTTGTAGTGGATCAGAAGATCATGGATCTCATCTCAGGCCGCATAGGCGAATAGGTAAGTAGAGCCATCCTATTGGCCGTCGACTACGACGCCTCACCTTGACGTTCTCCTCTAGGAGGTTCGTTGAGGGTGAGGCGTTTTCTTTTGAGGCTTGCAGACAAAAAAAAGGTGTGGGGAGAGAACTCCCCACACCTCGGACTTCGATGGTGCT